>PBOO01000039.1 GCA_002724475.1 Fidelibacterota bacterium
GTCTTCTTCAAAAAGAGATAGAATCTCTGTCATATTTGTTCCAATAATAGGATCACCGCCTATTCCGATTGCTGTTGTTTGACCGAGACCTACATTTACAAGTTGCCCTATAGCCTCATAAGTGAGGGTGCCCGATTTAGATATAACGCCAATATTGCCTTTTTTACAAATGAATCCAGGCATTATTCCAAGCTTACACTCATCAACGGTAATTACCCCAGGGCAATTAGGACCAATTAATCTAGTTTCGTTTTGATCTATAACTCTTTTAACTAAAGCCATGTCTCTGACAGGTATTCCTTCTGAAATACATACTACAACCTCAATTCCAGCTTCAGATGCCTCAATAATTGCCTCAGCAGCAAAGGGGGGAGGAACAAATATTATAGAGACATCAGCCTCAGTCGCATTCTTAGCATCTTCAACGCTATTGAAGACATTTATTTTATTATCAACTGCTAGAGTTCCACCCTTACCAGGAGTAACTCCTCCAACGATTTGGGTTCCATATTCAAGCATTTGAGCAGAATGAAAACTTCCTTCAGAGCCCGTGATGCCTTGAACTAAAACTTTTGAGTTTTTATTTACAATTATTGACATGATTCATCCTAGGCTAATTTAGCTACTTTAACAACTTTTTCAGCTGCATCTGCCATATCGTTAGCAGAAATAATTGACAATTTTGATTCGTTAAGAATATTCTTAGCTATATCAGAATTCGTTCCCTCAAGCCGCACAACTACCGGCACTTTAAGCCCGAGCTCCTTAACAGCTTCAACCACACCATTCGCTACTCTATCACAGCGGACTATACCTCCAAAAATATTTATCAGTATTGCATTAACATTGTCATCTGAAAGTATAATTTTAAAACCGTTTTTGACAGTTTCTGCTGATGCTGCTCCACCAACATCGAGGAAATTAGCCGGTTCTCCTCCAGCAAGCTTAATAATGTCCATTGTCGCCATGGCAAGACCAGCCCCATTGACCATACACCCAACATTTCCATCCAGTTTGATATAGTTAAGATCAAACTTGTCGGCTTCAACTTCAGTTGGATCTTCTTCATCAAAATCTCTGTAGGCACTGATATTTTGTTGTCTATAAAGTGCGTTTCCATCAAAGTTTAGTTTTGCGTCAAGAGCAAACACCTTTTCGTCAGTTGTCAATACGAGGGGGTTTATTTCAACTAAAGTTGCATCGGTTTTTTTATAGCAATCATAAAGCTTTTGAAAAAGACTAACAGCTTCTTTGAAAGCATCATCTTTGAAATTCAAACCAAATGCAAGCTTGCGTGCCTGAAAATTTTTCATTCCAAGCAATGGATCAATCCATGTTTTTACAATCTTGTCAGGAGTATCTTCGGCTACCTTTTCAATTTCCATTCCACCTTCTGTTGAGACTATAAATACATCTTTACCGAGATTTCTGTCCAAAGTTATGGCGCAATAGTATTCTTTTTTAATTGAGAATGCCTCTTCAAGGTATATCTTTCTAACTTTTTGTCCTTGAGAACCAGTTTGATGAGTGATCAGTTGCATGCCCATAATTTTATTGATATTCTTTAAGGCATCATCAAAACCCTTGCAAACTTTAACTCCGCCACCTTTTCCTCTGCCACCAGCGTGTATTTGNGCTTTAACAACTATNGTATCNGAATTNAAATCAGCCAGNGCNTTTTTAAGTACTTCNGAGGAATTTTGCTCATNNTCAACTAGGTAGCCTCTAGGCACTGGTATNGAAAAGCTTTTAAANACTTCTTTTCCTTGNAATTCNTGTATTTTCATAATAATTAATTACCTTTAATGTTTACGATTCATCCATAAAAGGGTATCGATAATCATTGGGGGAATTAAAGGACTCTTTAATTGTTCGCATTGAAACCCAGCGTATTAAATTGAACATTGACCCTGCCTTATCATTTGTACCCGAGGAACGACTACCACCAAAGGGCTGCTGACCAACAACTGCTCCGGTAGGCTTATCGTTAATATAGAAGTTACCAGCTGAGTGAGTGAGTGCATCTTTAGCCTCAATTATTGCAGATTTATCCTCTGATATAACACATCCAGTGAGCGCATACTCTGAGGTTGAGTCAATTAGCTTCAATACTTTAGACCATTCATTTGGTTCATAGATATATATTGTTAAAACTGGTCCAAATATTTCTTCACACATAGTTTTGAAATTTGGATCGGATGTAATGATAGTTGTTGGTTCAATGAAATATCCTTCTTTATCATCATAATTTCCTCCAGTGATAATCTCTGCCGATGAGGACTTTTTCGCATAATCAATGTAGTTTTTAATTGAATCAAAAGCTGATTGATCAATTACAGCATTCATAAAATGGGAAAAATCCTCTGGATCTCCCATGGTTATTGATTTTACTTGATCAACATATATCTCTTTTAAAGATGGCCAAATTGTGCTGGGTATGTATGCACGAGACATTGCCGAGCACTTTTGACCTTGATATTCGAAAGCTCCTCGTATCATAGCTGTAGATAAAACATCAATATTTGCACTTTCGTGTGCAACGCAAAAATCCTTCCCCCCAGTTTCACCAACGATTCTTGGGTAAGATAGGTATTTATCGATGTTTCTACCTATCGTGCTCCACATTCCTTTAAATACTTTTGTAGATCCAGTAAAATGAACCCCCGCCAACATAGTATGTTCCATAATTATCGGTCCAATCGTGCTTCCAGAGCCTGGAACGAAATTAATTACGCCCTTTGGTAAGCCAGCTTCATCAAGTAGTTTCATGATAAAATATGCTGGCAATACAGCTGACGATGCTGGTTTCCAAATGGCCACATTACCCATCAAGGCAGGAGCTGAGGGAAGATTGCCACCTATTGAGGCAAAGTTGAATGGAGACACTGCAAAGACAAATCCCTCAAGTGGTCTCATCTCAAGCGTATTTTTGATATTTTCTGGAGAATACATGGGTTGGTGTTGGCTCAATTCATACGCATACCAAGAATTAAAACGAAAGAAATCTATAAGTTCACAGGCCGCATCAATTTCAGACTGATATNCATTTTTGCTCATATTAAGCATAGTTGCTGCATTTATGGTATTACGCCATTTATCAGAAAGAAGATCTGCTGCTTTATTAAAGATTGAACATCTTTCTTCTAGNCTAGTTTTAGACCAAGAATTCCAGGCATCAAGACTTGATTCAATTGCAAGATCAATCTCTTTTTGACCTGCTTTGTGAAAAACACCCAGTGTTTCTTTGTGATTGTGTGGTATATCAATCGATGCCGTTTCAGTCGTTTCTATTTCATTGCCATCTATAATAATTGGAACCACAATATTTTCTGATTTGAGTTCTTTTATTCTTAGCTTAAGAGCATCTTTTTTAGGTGAGCCTGGCTCATAATCTAATACTGGCTCGTTTTGTGGCTTATTAAATGGATAGTTCATTAAATACCTGAAATTTCAAAATTAAATAAAAATACGATTGCGAATTTATTGGTGAAATCTCGACTATTCAATCAAACAATTGAATTAAGTATAGAAATCATTTCTTTTTTGTCAAGTGCACTTACTAAAGATTTTCTTACGTAACTAGCGCCATCAAATCCTCTTATATACCAACCAAAGTGCTTCCTCATTAAGTTCGTACCTGCTTTTTCACCATGCCATTGCAACATATGATCAAAATGTTTTCTACATCCAATGATTCGTTGACTTATTGATGGGGTAGAGGGGGATTTACCTTCATGGAACAAGGAAACAGCTTCATTGAAAAACCATGGATTGCCTAAAGCTGCGCGGCCCACCATGACACCGTCGCATCCAGTTTGCTTCATCATNTCAAGAACATCCTGCGCAGTTTTAACATCACCGTTACCAATTACAGGAATTGAAATACTTTCTTTAAGTAGTTTTATTAATTTCCAGTCGGCGTTTCCTGTATAACTTTGTTTTGTAGTTCTGGGGTGAAGCGTTATGGCTTTGATTCCTAATTTTTCAAGCCTCATTCCTGCTTCAGGAATTACGAGAGATGACTTATCCCAGCCTGCACGCATTTTAACAGTAACGGGAATATTAGGCACAGCATCCACAACTGCAGAGGAAATCTCATCCATAAGGCATAAATCTTTTAAAGCAGCAGAACCAGCACCTTTTTTTGTTATTTTTGGAACAGGACAACCATAATTAATATCAATGATATCTGGAGAAAATTTATCAGATATGTTTTTTGCCGCTTCATGCATTACCTGAGGTGTGTCTCCAAAAATTTGAATTCCAATTGGTCTTTCAAAATCAGAGAATTTTATCATCTTTAATGTTTTAGAGTTCTCTCGAATGATGCCATGCGCGGAAACAAACTCAGAATAAACNACTCCAGCGCCCTGTTCTTTGCATAAAACTCTAAACGGATAATCTGTTACGCCTGCCATGGGAGCAAGGAGTATAGGTGTTTTGATATGCAATTTTCCAATATCCATAATCAAATTTAAGCATGGAATGAATTATGAAATAATTCTTTCATTATGCAGCATAAAATTTTACATTTGCCATCAACTTTTAACAAAAAAAAGATATATAAATATGAGTAGAGTATGTGATGTGACGGGCAGAAAGCCAATGTTTGGCAACAATGTCAGCCATGCCCACAATAAAACACGTCGTCGTTTTAATTTAAATCTTCAGAAAAAACGCTTTTGGGTAGCAGATGAAAATAGATGGATTACCCTTACTGTTTCTACTCAAGGCCTTCGGCTCATTGATAAGGTAGGCATTCGCAAAGTCCTTAATAAAATGAAAGCCGAAGGAAAAAAAGTTTAACTCGCACCTTCTGATTCTCAAACCTACCTTTATGCTTGCCCCTTCACACAATTGCAAAGGGGCAANAAAGAAGTAATACNNGTTNATTTAGTCTTGCTGTCTTCTTAAAAANGCAGGAACCTCAAGATCGTTAGTTGAGCTNAAGTGATTTAAATCATCAAACAATTTTTTTGGTTCTGTGTTTTCAATAGGAAGTTGTTCTGGTTGGGTATCGTATTCATGATCTTGCTCATGCAACGGGACATTTTCCTGTTCAGTAACAGACTTGTATTGTTGTTTCATTTCTAAGTGTGACTCTATTGCTGTGTTAGAAATTTCATCTGATGCAACTTTATGATTAAATCCTGTTGCAATTACAGTAACCATAATTTCATCATTAAGCGAAGGGTCAATTACTGCACCAAAAATAATGTTTGCACCTTGACCAGCTTCTTCAAATATGATATTTGTAGCTTGATCAACTTCCATAATTGCTAGATCAGATCCACCAGTAATATTCACAAGAACACCTTGGGCACCCGCGATAGAAGCATTATCAAGCAGAGGACTTGAAATTGCCTGTTGAGCAGCTAAAACTGCGCGCTCCTCGCCTTTTGCTGTTCCAGTTCCAATGACAGCTTCTCCCATATTTTTCATTATTGTTTCAACGTCAGCAAAATCCAAATTGACCAATCCATGAACGTTTATTAGGTCAGAAATTCCCTTTGAAGCGTGATGAAGAACCGAATCTGCCAATTTAAAGGCCTCAACAACAGTGGTATTTTTATCAACAACTGACATTAGTTTTTGATTGGGTATTGCAATCAGAGTATCGCACACTTTTCGCAATTCTGTTATTCCCGCTAATCCACGGTTCATTCTTTTTGGACCTTCAAAGTTGAATGGTAATGTGACTATACCTACTGTTAGCACTCCCATTTCACGAGCAATTTGAGCAACGCGTGGTGCTGCTCCTGTACCTGTTCCGCCACCCATTCCAGCAGTTATAAATACCATATCTGCTCCCTCAATGAGTGATTTTACAGCATCTTTATCTGATTCAATTGCATCTCTACCAATTTCAGATTTTGCCCCTGCACCCAATCCTCTAGTGAGGTTTTTACCAATTTGTATTTTATTTTCAGCTGCATTGTTTTCAAGATCCTGCGCATCAGTATTGATGACCATAAAGTCAACACCCTTCATTCCGGCTTGTATCATCCTATTTACTGCATTTCCACCTGCACCACCAACACCAATGACCTTAAGGTTTGCTTTTTGTTCAGCTAGGCTATCAAATTCAAATAGCATAGTATTACTCCTTTTTGTATGTGGTTTATTTTCATTAAAATAATTCTTTAAATAATGTTCTTACTTTTTTAAATGCGTTTGAAATAGAGAGCTCCCCATTATTAATCGTAATGTCATCATCATCAAATTTCCATTTTGTGAGCCCGATTGCGCTAGCAAATGAGGGCTCTGAGGCAATTTCAACGGAACCGCTAATGTTTTCAGGGGTTCCAATTCGAACTCTCATATTGGTTATCTCTTGGGCTAAACTAGATAGATTTTTTAATTGAGATCCTCCACCTGTCAATATCATTCCAAATGTTAACTGCTCACTTATATTTGCCCTGTTTATTTCCTTCATAACAAGCTGCAATATTTCAACCATTCTTGCCTCAACATATTGAGATAGCCTATTTTCAGATATTTTTCTTTTTAGATTACCATTTTCCGCTGGAAGATCNAATTCAAGGTCTGGGGAAGACATNGANGCTTTAGCGGATGCATAGGTTCTTTTTATTTTTTCAGCCTCATCAATGCCAACTTTAAGCATTACAGCTATATCATTTGTGATGCTTGCAGCTCCAATACCTAGTGTTGCAGTGTGCTGAATACCGTTTTCGTAGAATATTACAATATCTGTTGTACTAGCACCTATATCAACGCAAATAGAACCTAAATTCTTTTCATCATCATTNAGNGTAGAAAGGCTCGANGCNAATCCCTGATAAACAATATTATCAACTCTTAATCCAAGTTCCTCAACACAGCTTACCAAATTTGTTGCTGCTGTGGTAGCTACTGTTATAACGTGCACTTTTGCTTCTAATCTTCTGCCNGAGAGACCTATTGGGTCTTGAATGGAATTCATGGTATCTATTACATACTCTTGCGGAAGAACATGCAAAATATCCCTATCCATTGGAAGCGATATTGCCTTTGCAAGGTCTAAAACCTTTTTTACATCAGAAGATGTTATTTCGTTTTGTGTTTGAACATTNGAAGGCTGGCTTCCTCCAATAGCAATAGCGCCTTGAGTATTGATACCTCTAATGTGTTCTCCNGATATTCCCAAAGCTATATTTTCTATACTNACCCCAGACATTATTTTAGCTTCATTAACAGCATTCTCAATTTCATCAATGAGATTATCTCTGTGCGTAATTGCTCCTTTATTAATACTAGTTGCATTTGAATTTCCAATTCCCAATAATCTTACCGTATCCGTTTTTACATCGATTTCAGATATAGCACAACAAATNTTGTTTGTNCCAATATCTAACCCGGCTTGTATGTATTTTTCAAAATTGAGATTTGAACGAATCATGTCCACTCCATAGCTACTAGCTGTTTACTATACCGCATATCCAATAACCGATAATCGGTCAGTTCACGTTGTCCTAATGCTTTACTAAATTTTGTTAAAATTTGAATTTTCTTCGAAATATCCTCTTTGCCTAAAATCACNCTAGTCGGCTGTTCGCTTAAAATTATCTCATATTCATCATTTTTATTAATTGTAAGCTCTGATATTTCATCAAANAATTGATAATAGTTTGTTTTTATTAATTTCAGAATATTNACAGCTTCTTTTACCTTTATTGAAAAAGTACCTTCGCCTTCAGGGTAAAGATCATCTGCAGGATTAAACCCGGAAAGCATTGGNATCAATGCGGTTTGAGCATAATGATTACTTGGCATAACTATTGCGTCTTCATCAATTAAGATTTTAGTGNTGTTATTTATAATTGCAATGGGTTCGCGCTCAACGATATTCACCTCNATTTTNCTAGGAAACTTCTTGCTTATTCTGACGGCTTTTATAAAAGGATTTGATTCTAATTGGTCAGTTAATTCTTTTACGTTTATACTTACAATTGATTTAGAGCTGTCAGNGTAAATATCGGCTAAATAATCATTATTAAACATACTGTTTTCNACGATATTTACTTCTTTTATTTGCAGNAAACCTCTGAACTCAGCCCATTNANAAGAAAGATTCAAAAGAAAGATTACAGCTGCAAAAGGCAATAAAANTTTCCAGCTCTTATTATTGATAATATTATTTTTCGTTCTTTTCATGTTTTAAATACCTCTTGCGGAAATCCAATGGTTTTAATCTCTAATTCTAATGAAATGCCAAATTCTTTTTTTACCGCTTTTTTGGCTTGAATTATTAANTCTACAATATCATTGGCTTTTGCTTTTCCATGATTTATAAAAAAATTTGCATGTTTTGTTGATATTTCTGCATCTCCAATCTTTGTGCCTTTAAGNCCGGCCCTATCTATGTAGTAGCCTGCAGCGCCCTCTTTTGGATTTTTAAAAACACTTCCAGCTGATCTAAACCTTAATGGTTGGCTTGATTTTCTTCCTCCGCTTGCCTTTATTTTATTTTCTGTGACAGTTGATTTATTTGATTGGATAAATTCAAATTCGGCATCAATTAATATTTCNTTCGATTTAAATGATGAATTACGATACTCGAATGTTATATCGCTGGCAGTGTATTTTTTTTCACTTCCAGCNATTGTTATTGCAGTAACTGATTTAAGATAATTCGAAATCTCACCNCCAAAAGCTCCCGCATTCATAATAAGCGCTCCTCCTAATGTTCCAGGAACTCCCACAAGACTTTCAACTCCAGATAGATTTCTTTTAATACACTCCTTTACCATTTTCCCCAGCATAACTCCAGTTTCTGCAAAAACTNTATTTTCTTTAAAAAAAAATGTTTTTAAAGGACTTTCCAAGCGTAATTACCATGCCGCTAATACCCTCATCGCTTACGAGNAGATTTGATCCTGANCCAATGAAGTGCACTGGCTTTTTATTATTTTTTGCAAATTTTAAGATTNTTTTTAAATCTTCTTTATCATGTGGCTGAGCAAATATTTCAGCTGGACCGCCTATACCATATGAGGTGTGTTTAGACATAGGNTCATTAAATAAAATTAATCCTTTAAAATTATTTTGAATANTATCAATCATNTCATTTNTTTGATTTTAACCTGTTGATTATTTTTTCACTATACCGCCAGATCGTACCCGCACCAAGAGTTATTACCATATCATTATTTTTTGAAATTTTATTAACCAAATCGGGCAAATTGTCAAGCTTTGGTTCGTAAAAGGTATTTTTGTGTCCAAGGGTTATAAGCTCATCATAAACCAGTTTGCCAGTAACACCGCTTATAGGCTTTTCCCTAGCTGGATAAATATCTGTTACTATAACAACGTCACTTAGGGTTAAAGATTGAGCAAATTCTTTATAAAATTCTTTTGTCCGAGAAAAAAGGTGAGGTTGAAAAATTGATATTAAACGACTATCCCAACTGGTTTTCGCAGTTTCTAAAGTCGCNCTTACTTCAGTAGGGTGGTGGGCATAGTCATCGATAACAATAGTGTCATTTACGACACCTTTTAATTCAAATCTCCTTCTTACGCCCTGATAGCTGTTTAACCCTTTAATAATTGTTTTTTCATCAACACCAAGTTCAAAACCTAAAGCAGCTGCAGCTAAAGCGTTTAGAACATTGTGCTTTCCCGGTACATTAAGAACAACCATTCCGCATTCCTTATTTTCAATCATTAATTTGAACGAAGTGGTCATTTCGTTGGAAACAATTGACGTTGCAACTACATCCGAATTCGTAGAAAACCCATAACTTGTTATAGGTTTTTTTATGTGACCTTTTATTGATTGTATTTCTTTTGATTCATCACATAAGATTACTGAGCCATAGAATGGTACTGAGTTTGCAAATTGTACGAATGAATCGCTAAGATCTTGCATGTTGAGATAGCAGTCCATGTGCTCTTTTTCAATATTTGTAATTACAGCTATAGTAGGTTTTAATTGCAAAAAACTCTTATCGTACTCATCCGCCTCAACTACAACAATGTCTCCNGAGCCTAATTTAGAATTTGAATTAATATTTTTGACCAATCCACCTACGANAAGCGTAGGATCCAAATTAGCTTCANATAGCAAGGCTCCAATCATAGAAGATGTTGANGTTTTTCCATGCGTACCGCCNACTGCAATACTTGTATTTTTCAAGGCNATAAGTTCACCTAGCATCTCCGCCCGTTTTATGATAGGAATTTGCATTTCTACTGCTTTAGCTAGTTCTACATTATCCATTGAAACAGCGCTTGAATAGACCAATACCTCGCTTTCTTTAAGGTTTGAAGCGTTGTGGCCAATATTTATTAAAGCTCCTTTTTGCTTTAGGTTTTCAGTGATCTCAGATTCAGTAATATCTGAACCGCTCACGTCAAAGCCTTGATTCAATAGGAGCTCTGCGATTCCGCTCATTCCAATTCCTCCTATCCCAACAAAATGAATTTTATTTACCTTTCTAAACATTTTGCATTACCGATANGGCTTCTTCTGCAATTTTATATGCAGAATTAGGNGAGNACATAGATAGNCTTGAGCTTTTCATCTTTTTAAGAGTCTCATTGGAAAGAATTATATTAGATATCGCATCTATTAAATCATTTTTATTGTTTTTTTTCTCATCAAGAACCAATGCAGCACCTTTTCGAGAAAGAGCCATAGCATTTTTTGATTGATGATCTCCTGCAGCCGCTTTAAAAGGAAATAATATTGATGGCTTACCACAATACGTTAACTCTGAGCATGTGATGGCTCCTGATCTTGCAATCACAAGATCTGAAACGGCATATGCATCTGCCATATTCTCAATAAAGGGAACTACTTTTATAGTTTCGCATTCGTAATTGGAAAAATCATTGTAATGGAGAGGTCCGGTTTGCCAGATAATTTGTATGTTNAGTTTTATAAGTTCATTTATAGCCATTTTTACAATGCTATTAATAAAGTAGGACCCTTGACTCCCTCCAAAAATAAGCAAGGTCAACTTTTCAGTATTTAAATCAAAACTCTTTAAACCATCTTCACGAGATCCATTATTTATTGATTCTCGTATGGGGTTGCCTCTTAGAATGCATTTAGAATTAATAAATTTTTGAGCTTCTTTAAAAGCTATGAAAGTCTTTGCCGCTTTACTTGAAAACATTCTAGTTGTAATTCCAGGAAATGCATTCTGTTCTTGAATGACAATAGGAATTGATCTTTTAACGCCTTCATTCAATGGAATAGCAGATGCATAGCCTCCAGTTCCTATGATTAATCCGGGATTAATAGATTGGAATAATTTTTTTATTTCATTCTTTGACTTGATTATTCTAAAGGGCAAAAGAAAATTTTTATATGCAGAGGTGAAGCTTAAGTTTCTCTGAAGACCGGTTATCGGTAGAAGAGTATGAGTTAAATTTCTTTTGGGAAGAACATTTTTTTCAATTCCATAGATTGATCCTATATAGTGGATCTTAAGGTTCGTTTTGATTTTAGTTATTTCCTCACCAAGCGCGATAGCAGGGAAGAGATGTCCACCAGTTCCACCACCAGCGATAACAACACATTTGTCTTTATTAAGGGTCATTATTGATGGTTCCACAATTTTTTATTGACGCTACGCTTAGATTCGCTAATGTTAAGTAATATTCCAAGCATTGAAAGAGTAATTACTAAATTGCTTCCCCCGTGACTAATCAAGGGAATAGGTAAACCTGTAACTGGTAAAACTCCAGTAACATAGCCAACATTAATAAAAGTATACAAAACCATACTNAGCACAATTCCTATTGAAAGCATGATTCCAAAGGGATCAGTGGTCTGCTTTGCTATCTTTATACCTCTTTGAAAAAATAATATAAATATGAATAGNACTCCCAAAGCTCCCCAAAGGCCTAGTTCTTCGCCAATGATAGCAAAAATAAAATCAGTATGAGGTTCTGGTAAAAATAAATTCTTTTCAAGACTATTTCCAGGTCCTAAGCCAAGCAGCCCNCCATTTCCTAAGCTAATCAATGACTGTTGAGCTTGATAGCCAAGGCTCTTTGTAGCTGAGTCTGATCCTCCAAAAATAGAGCTAATCCAATACGTTATCCTCTTCATTCTGTATGGCATCATGAGCATAACAGGTACTAAAATTATCAATGCGCTNGTAGCAGAAGCTNTAAGGTGNGAAATTTTTGCTCCACCNATNAGTAGCATTAAAAAACCNATGAANCCTATNACAGCAGCAGAGCTGAAATCGGGNTGAATGATTATAAGCAATGAAATAATACCCAAAATGAAGAGAGGAGGGGCAATCCCNGTATAAAAGTCTTTTATTTGATTGCGTTTTTTATCAATGTAGTAAGCAAAATAAACAATGATTGAAAATCGAGCAAAGTCCGNAGTTTGGATTGAAATGACCCCTAGGTCNAGCCATCTCGCAGCTGAGCTTGAGCCCTTAATAATGTAAATCAATTTTGTTAGCATTAATAAAATGATTGATAGAACTAGAATGTATGGAGCAGCAATCTTTAGCTTTCTATAATCCATAACGGTAAAAAGAAACATGCCAAAGAATCCAATCATCATTTTTTTGAGGTGGGATTGCAAATAAATAGTATCTGTTAGCCCACTAGTTTGATAAAGCGATTTAAAGGAGCTGGCACTGTAAAGCATTACTGTGCCTATTCCGCATAAAACTACAATTAGCCAAAGAAGAGANTTGTCGTATTTTTTTATAATGATATCTAATTGACTCATGCCTGGGCCATTTTATTAACCAATCTTTTAAATGCGTTACCGCGCTCCTCAAAGTTTTCATATTGGTCAAAACTAGCGCAGCCTGGAGAAAGAAGGACTGTGTCTCCAGGTACTGCGCTTTTTAGACAGAGCTCTACCGCATCCCTGAGGCTGAATACCTGATCCAGCTCTACCGCATCCCTGAGAGCAATAGATATCTTTTTGCCTGCCTGGCCATATGAAATAATTCTTTTTACATTTANTTTAATGTGAGGTATAAGTGAAGAAAAATCGCTATCCTTATCTTTTCCCCCAAGGATAAGGATTACAGGGCCTGAGAAGGAACTAATAGCTGCAATAACGGCTTCTATATTTGTTGCTTTTGAATCGTTATAGTAGGTTATTCCATCTTTAGAAATCACTTTTTCCATCCTATGTTCTATTCCAGAAAAGTTTAGAACCTCCTGCTCAATAATTTTATTATTTACATTTAATAATTTTACTGCGCTTGCAGCGGCTAATACGTTTAAGTGGTTGTGATCGCCCTTCAAAAGAGCATTATTTAGATTTAATACTTCAATTTTATTATCATAAACTTTCGAACCATTTTTTTCTAGTAGGCTCCTTGAGCTTTTTGATAAACCAAATTCAATTTTTTTGCATAACGCTTTTTGACATTTTTTTGATAAGATTGAATCACTTGAATTATAGATTAGATAATCCTTCTCATCTTGATTTTTAAAAATATTTAATTTTGCATTGGTATATGAATCCATATTTTTATGTCTATCTAAATGGTCAGGAGAAATGTTTAGAATGACAGAAATCATAGGTTTAAAATCCACAATATTTTCAAGCTGAAAGCTTGATAGTTCAAGAATATAAACTCTTTCTTTTGGCTCATCATTTTGATCGCTTAAAATTGCTCGGGAAAATGCATAGCCAACATTTCCGGCTAAAACAGGATCTAAATGGCTGCTTTTTAAGATTTTTTGAATGAGATTAACAGTAGTAGTTTTACCATTAGACCCCGTTATGCCAATTATTGGTTTTTTAGTATACCAACTAGCAAACTCTATTTCACTTATTACTAAAATACCCATTTCTTTAGCTTTCAAAATAAAATCCAAATCTGACGGTACGCCTGGTGAAAGCACCCAAAGGTTAGAATCAAAAACTTTTTCTGAATGCTCACCAATTTCAAATTCTATGTTTTTGCTTATTAGATTATCCTTTGTGATGTCATCTATCTTTTCAGTATTTAATTCACTTAAAAAAACTTTTTTGCCATTCTTTGCAGCTAAAAGAGCTGCTGAAATTCCTGTCTCACCACTGCCGATGATTGTTATTTTATTTGAATCAATTTTTTGAGAATCAATCAATCGTTTGCTACCTTATTTTAAATGTAGTTAGCGTAAGCAAAGCGAGAAGTAATCCAATTATCCAAAATCTTATCACTATCTTGGATTCAGGATGTCCTTTAAGCTCGAAATGATGATGAAAAGGAGCCATAAGAAAAAGCTTTTTTGGCTCTCCATATCTTTTTTTAGTGTATTTAAAATATCCTACTTGAAGCATAACAGATATTGCTTCAGCAACAAAAACACCACCTACAATAACTAGAAGAAATTCTTTTTTTAACAATATTGCAAGTGTGCCTAGCGCGGCTCCTGTCGAAAGTGATCCTACGTCACCCATGAAAATTTCTGCCGGAGAGGCATTAAACCATAAATAACCGATACATGCACCAACACACGCTGCTGTAAAAATTGTTAATTCACCTGAGCCTGGAAGATAGATGATATTTAAATAATCAGAGAAATCAACTCTTCCGCTGATATAGGATATAGCTGAAAATACGGTAAAACTGATAGCTAAAAGCCCTGACGCTAAACCATCAAGACCATCGGTAAGATTAACTGCATTTGATGCTCCTGTAACAACCAGTACAATTATTACAGGATATAGTAATCCAAAATCAATTACGGTATCTTTAAAAAAGGGAACGGAAGTGACAGTGCGAAAATTTTCCCAAGCCGGAGTATTGTATATCCATAATGAAATGATAACTCCCAATGAAATTTGACCGATAAGCTTGTACCTTGCTATCAACCCGCTTTTAATTTTTTTGATTGTTTTTAAATAATCATCTAAAAACCCAATTAATCCCATCCATATAGTTGAAATTAAAATAATTTGAACATATGCATTATTAATGTCTGCCAACAGAAGGGTGGGGAGGATAATTGCTGTAAGGATAATTATCCCCCCCATAGTTGGAGTGCCTCTCTTCTTTTTATGGCTCTCCGGGCCATGCTCACGTATTTCTTCACCAATTTGATATTGTCGAAGTTTACGAATGATGGCCGGTCCGAGGATGAAACTTATAAGTAAAGCTAGAATAGCTGCCGATGCACTTCTAAATGTTATGTATTGAAAAACATTGAACGGAGAAAAGATATCTTTTAAAGAGTATAGTAAGTTATAAAGCATTACCTGAA
>PBOO01000040.1 GCA_002724475.1 Fidelibacterota bacterium
ACCGTTGATTGGGATGAACCAGCAAACGGATGGAGTGCGCCAAAACTTTCTGATTGGCTCGAGGGAACAATCAATGATGCGTCTCAATTATTTTATGACAGACCTGCAATGGCTATGGGTGAAGGGGGTACAATTCCATTTATGGCAATGCTTGGCGAGGAATTTCCCTCAGCTCAGTTTGTTATTACTGGCGTTTTAGGTCCTGAGTCAAATGCACATGGCCCCAACGAATTTTTGCACATTCCTTTCGCCAAAAGGCTGAGTGCCTGCGTTGCTTACATTTTAGAACGATATCCATCTTGAACCAATCCGCTAGGCTTGAGAGCTTCAAACCAAGACCCTATTGGGTCCGTTATGGCGTTCATTACTTAGCTCTTTTTCTTGGTTCAATTTTTACAAAAACAACGATAATTGGAAAACGTAATCTTCCAAAAAATGGACCCTACATAATCGCAGCAAATCATTTTAATGTTTTCGATCCCCCATTTGTAATCTATGGTATTCAAAAGCCGATAAGCTTTTTAGCGGCCAGCGATACGCAATTTACTTTTGTTGAATTCTGCGCTTTGTGGATGTATGGATTCATCCCAACAAATAGGACGAACCTTAACCCCTCAACAATAAAGATGTCAAAAAAGGTTCTGTTAAAGGGGGACATTCTTGGCATTTTCCCAGAAGGAGATACGGAGAATGATGAATTAAGGGAGCCTAAGGCTGGGGTTGTATACCTTTCGGCATCCTCAAAGGCTCCTATAGTTCCAGTCGGTATCTATGGCTTAGAGAAAAGCCTTTGGTCTTATTTATGGAAAGGTATAAGGCCTAAAATTACTGTAAGGATCGGGAAACCCTTTGGTCCGTACCAGCTTTCAAAAAATAAGGTTGAAAAAGAAAAGGAGCTTTTTGATATTGGAGCTGAGGTGATGTGTAGAATTGCTGCTCTTTTACCTTCAAAGACTCATGGGGTCTATTCAGGAAATCCGCTTGTAGAAAAATATAAAAAAGAAAATGAATAAAGGATATAGTTCCTACTAACTTAACTATTGAATAAGCCCATGATTTTATTTTTTACATTCATCATAACATTTTTTGGTTTTAATGAGGACCCTGTGCTGAGGGATATCTATGATCAAGCCATAAAAAAAGGCATTCCTGAAACCTTTCTTAAGCGGGCATTTGAAGAACAAAAAATAGTTGTTCACAAAAAAATACCAGGGTTTTTTGCGCGACCCTATGAGAAGAAGTCTTGGGATCAATACAAAAAGATTTTTGTTACAAAAAAACGCATAGATGGCGGCTTGGATTTTTACAAAAAAAACAGGGATAAGCTTAATAGTTTGACCGTACGAGACGGAATTAATGTAGACCCATTTATCGTGCTTAGTATCATTGGAATTGAGAGCAATTATGGTCTCAATAAAGGAAAGTATACAGTTTTTGGAGCTCTCTATACACAAGTATTGTTGATGCCCAAAAGGTCTAAATGGGCAAAAAGACAGTTGGTAGACTTTTTGCTATTGTGCTACCAAGATAACCTTTCGCCTCATTCTATTCAGGGGTCTTACGCTGGTGCTTTTGGTTATGGACAATTCATTCCCTCAAGCTTCATCTCGTACTCCGTTGACGGTAATAGTGACGGCAAAAGAAAGCCATACGATTGGGATGATGTTATAGCGAGTATAACAAATTATTTGATTAAAAATGGCTACCCATCAGAGGGTGATGATGATAAATCAATCTACAAATCAGTCTTTGCCTATAATCATGCAGATAATTACGTAAAGGCCGTATTGGCTTTGAGTCAAGAAATCAAAAAAAATATTAATTAGTTTTAAATATCAACTGCTTATGATTTATAATGAATCGTAATTTCACTATATCATGATTAAAACAAATACAAGATTAGTCGATATTCAAGTCTCGTCAAATTATCTTCCTGCTCGCTCGGACCTTTCAAAGCCCCTTTACTTCTTTTCTTACTTGGTGACTATTTCCAATACAACCGATGAAACCATACAGCTTTTGTCAAGATATTGGAATATTACTGATGGCAATGGCAACGTTGAAGAGATTAGGGGTCCCGGAGTTTTAGGTAAACAACCGTTTATAAAGAGTGGGGATAAATATGAATATACAAGCTATTGTCCTCTGCCAACCGACTTTGGTGTAATGCATGGATATTTTGAAATGATTGCTGAAAACGGTAGGAAGTTCAATGCTAAAATATCCCCCTTTAGACTCTCTACCCCTCATTCAATTAATTAATTTTTAAAATGGCCACCAACACTAAAATAATAGCTACGATAGGACCTGCCTGCGATAACAAAGAAACGTTGCAGCAAATGGTTGATGCTGGAGTTGGAACCTTTCGAGTCAATATGTCCCACGGTGATTCAAGCGCCAAGAGAAGACTTTTTGATTTAGTAAAATCCATTGAGTTAAGTGATGGTAATTGCCCTGCTATAATTGCAGACCTATGTGGACCCAAGATAAGAGTAACGCGAGTTCCTGAGGGCTTTAGCATAAATGATGGTGATACTTTAAGCATCTCAAATGATGAAGGCTCAGGAGATATTACTGTTACGAGTGGAATTTCCTTTTCCAATTTAAAGCTAGAGACGAAGATCTTGATTAACGATGGAAGGATACAATTAAGCGTAAGCAACATAAGCTCCGCTAACTTGATCGAGTGTGAGGTTTTAGTGGGTGGAGAGATTGAGCTTGGAAAAGGTGTAAATTTTCCTGGCGTGACTCTAGATGTTCCAGCCATGACAGAGCAAGATGACTTAGATCTTAGGCTTGCGCTAGATAAGGGCGCCGACTGGATTGCATTATCTTTTGTTCGAAGTGCGGATGATATTATTAATGTGCACAATATCATGGATGAGTGCAACAAACGTCTTCCTGTTATGGCAAAGATTGAAAAATGGGAGGCTCTCGACGATTTACAAAATATCACTGAGGCGTTTGATGGCATTATGGTAGCTCGTGGAGATCTAGGTGTTGAAATACCATCAGGAAAAGTTCCAGCTGCTCAAAAAGAGATTATTGANCTTGCAGGGGTAAATGGTAAACCTGTTGTAATAGCAACGCAGCTTTTGGAATCAATGGTTGAAAATCATACTCCAACTAGAGCAGAAGTAAGCGATATNGCAAATGCTATTTTTGATGGNGTTGATTGCCTAATGGTAACAGGTGAAACNGCAATGGGTAATTACCCGGTAGAAGTAATAAAAACCTTNCAGCAAGTNATACTTGAAACAGAGGGCTCATCTGATATTTCTAAAAACCCGCTACCTGAAGTNATTACCAAAACTGCTGATGCNATTAGTCATGCGGTTTGTCAGATTNCNGAAGATCTNGAAGTAAAAGTTATCATGTCAATGACACANAGCGGAAGCACNGCAAGGATGATTTCACGTTANCGCCCAAATTCATCAATCTATGCATTNACACCATTCAATCNCATTATTAGACAATTGCAATTAGTTTGGGGAGTTCGTCCAATNAGAGTAGATANTTACGATAATGTTGAAAAGATACCAGCCCTTTGCAATGATATTATNANAGANATTAATGTCCTNNAGCCTGGAGAGCAGTTTGTNATAACNGGCGGAGTTCCAATGGGAATAGCAGGTACCACAAACTATCTTTCAATCCAAGTTCANAANTAATTAAAANGTGGAGAAATATTATGAATAAATTCAAGATCACGGCATTNTTTGCAATTAGTATTTTCGCTACTACTTGCTCAAACGATCAAATGCTTCGCACTAGAGCNAATGANCTNGCNCAAAAATTNATNATNACCGATGGNCANATTGATACCCCGTGGAAGCTTTCAAAAAACTATGAAGATATATCAGTGCGTACTAAAACAGGTGATTTTGATTATGTAAGAGCAAAAGAAGGTGGCCTTGATGTTCCATTTATGGCAATTTATATNCCATCATCTTACCTTGAAACNGGNGGAGCCAAAGAAAAAGCTGACTCCCTTATTGATATGGTTGAGCAAATTGCAAATAAAGATCCAGACAAGTTTGAAATAGCCTATAGTCTTTCAGACGCAAATAGAATTTTCAAGGAGGGTAANGTTGCACTGCCCATGGGCATGGAAAACGGAGCTGGAATTGAAGATGACATAAAAAATCTAAAGCATTTTTATGACAGGGGAATTAGGTACATAACCTTAACGCACTCAAAAGATAATCTGATTTGTGATTCTTCTTATGATGAAGAAGAAGATACATGGGGCGGCCTAAGTCCATATGGAAGAAAAGTGGTTAAAGAGATGAATCGACTAGGTATAATGGTCGACATTTCTCATGTCACCGATGAGGTCATCAATCAAGTCCTGGATATGACCGACGTGCCAGTGGTTGCAACACATTCTTCATGCCGACATTTTACTAAAGGCTGGGAAAGAAATATGGGAGATGATGAAATCAGAAGACTTAAAGACAATGGTGGTGTAATACAAATCAATTTTGGATCTCGATTTGTATCGCGTGAAACCGATGCCTATGCAAACAATAAGCAAGCTGCAGTTGAAGAGTATTGCTCTAAGCCTGGTTCTAATTGCGTGAACTGGAGTGCACCTGATGAGTTTGAAGAGGAATACAGAAAAACTAACCCCTACCCCTTTGCAACAATTGACCATGTTGTTGATCACTTTGACCATGTTGTAAAACTAGCTGGAATCGATCATGTTGCAATAGGGTCTGATTATGATGGACTAGGAAACACACTGCCTACTGGACTTAAAGATGTATCCACCTACCCTAATCTAATTTATCATTTATTGAAGCGGGGTTACTCTGAAGAGGACATTGAAAAGATCTGTTACAAAAATATTTGGAGAGTTTGGGCTGAAGTTGAAGCCTATGCACAAAAATAATTTCTTTTAAAGATGAAATCAATTTTCAAGCTTTTCCCTTTTGTACTCTCTGCTACTTTGAGCGCTCAATTGAGCGTTGCCGTGCTTGACTTTGATGGTATTGGTATAAGTAGAGATGAAGCCAGAGCGCTTTCTAGTAGGTTTGGTACTGAATTCATGGGGGTGTCTAAAGGGGTCTATAGGGCCGTTGAAAGAAATCAAATGAGTCAAATCCTTGAGGAGCAAGGGTTTCAAAATACCGGAATAGTTTCCTCAGATGATGCTGTTAAACTTGGTGAGGCTCTTGGTGCAGATTTCATTGTTACTGGCTCCATTTCAAAAGTAGGCTCTCTTTTTAGCATTAACGCTAGACTGCTTGATGTTAAAACTGCTGAGATTGTNCAGTCCATCAGCTACGATCATATGGGCGATATNGTAGATCTCATGACTAAGGGGATAAAAGAATCGGCCTCAAAACTGATGGCATTAGANGAAAAAAAGGAGACCCCTTCTATTGCTATACTTCCCTTTGAGAACAAAGGAGCTCCTGAAGATGCGTTTTATGCTTATGGAATAGTTGCTGATCTAATTTCTGACGTTACTGGCGCAGGCTTGATTAGGGTCGCTGGTCTTAAAGATGTTGAGAAGATTGATCATACAAATCTTTCGTATGATGAAATGTCCAAAATTCTTTTGGTTCGCTATGTTGCTCAGGGCACACTTTGGAAACTNGGTTCAATGTTTCAGCTGTCNCTTGAAATATTTGATACTCAGCTCTCNAAGATAATTTATACGAGACGATGGCAAACCCAGTGGGATCAGCTCACTACCATCAAAGATGACCTTTCTTCAAATATTCTTGAAACTTTGAAAATTGAAGTAGATCGTAAGGAAGAAAAAACAATAGCTATTAATCCTGAGGCTTATGAATTTTATTTAAAAGGTAAGTACGCATGGGAGAAGACCAAATCAGCAAGTGAAACTGAGGTTGCATTGGGTCTACTAAAAAAAGCGGTTGAAATTGATAATAAGCTCATAGCTGCCAATAGGCTCATTGGTGGTATTTACTGGCAATCTGGTGATGAGAAAAAAATGAAAAAAGCTAAAGAGATTCACTATGAAGCTCTTGAAAAAGCCAAAGAAATTGGAAACAAAGAAGAGGTTGGTGAAGGCTTACGAATGGTTGGATATTATCATGCAGACGATAAAAATTATAAAAAAGCTTATGAGCTTTATAAACAGGCGGAGCAGATAGCTAAAGAACTCAATAATAAGAATTTACTTGGAAAAACGTATAACGCCTTTGGAAACACCAAATGGCAAGAAGGAAAACTTGATGAGTCTCTTGATTATTTCACTCGTTTTTTAGATATAGGCAAGTCCCTTGATGAAAAATGGAGCATGGCCGCAGCGATGAACAACATTTCTTTGATTCATCAACGACGTGAGGAATATTCAGAGGCTATTGACATTCTTAATCAAGCATTGGTAATCATGAAAGAGCTTGATAACAGCAGGGGCCAAGCGCTGAATCTTCAAAATATTGGCTGGAACTATCAAAGCGCTGGTAACCTNTCTGAAGCTGTAAAAAATTATAAGCTAGCTATTGGTATTAGGAAAAAGCTGGGTGAAAAAAATAGAGTGATTAATATGACAAATACTCTTGGTTGGGCGCAATATTATATGGGTTCATTTGATGAGGGCTACAAAACGTTTGAGTCAAATTTGAATCAAAGACCAAAAGATGATAGAGGCGCAGTTTGGGATCTAGCTGGCATGGGGTCTATTCTTTTTTTTCAAAGAAATTTCACTGATTCAGAGAAGATATGGAAACGTGTTTTTGAAGAAAGAGAAAAACATAATATAGTTTGGGGTAAACTAGAGATGACAACTTACCAATATTTAACCTTAAATGAGCTTGGTAAAAAATTTGACCTTCAAGTCATTCGTGATTTGATTAAAGAAAAAGAAGGTAATTCTGAGGATTTTTCTGAGGAGTTATATTTCCGACTGTACAAGTTGCTCGGAGATGAAAAATATCTAATCAAGTCTTTTGAAAAGATTCAAGAGGCGCTAAAAAAAGTTGACGAAGACCTTAAAGAGGTTTACTTAAGCTACCCTGTAGAAAAACTGGTTATCGCAGAGTACAACAGGGTTCTAAAAAAAACTGATTAAATCTTATATAGTTTCTTTACCCACTCCGCATCTTCTTTTGAAATAACACCTCCTAATTGAGAAGCTTTATTTACCTGCTCCTCATTTCTCTGACCTAAAAGCACACAGCCTGTAGGCGCATCTTCTAATATTGGCGATATCAAACCATGCATTACTGGTTGCGAATGGTTTGAAAATCGATCGCTGAGCTTTTCTTTATTCATCAGAAGAAGGTCGATGATTTCTTGGTTGTTAAAGGCGTCAACATTTTTACGATAATCACCGTCCTTAAATTTTGGGGGCTTTTTATATTTCCCTGTTAAAAGCCCGTGTTTAATGGGTGAAAAAAAACATACGCCAACATTATTTGAATCAATGTAGTTTTTCAGACCTGAGATTTCATAGCTGTCATCCATAACATTTCGGTAGGGCTGCACCACATCAGGACTCACTCTATCGATATATTGCATTATNTTNTTATCAGACCAATCNGAAAGTCCNATAAATTTTGTTTTTCCAGACTCAAGAAATTTTGTGAGAACATCTAATGCGTCATCAAAAAATTCTTCATTTTTTCCAAAATTGCAGTGGTGTAAATACATCANGTCAACGCATTCTGTATTAAGATTGTTTAGAGAGCGTTCCATATTTTCAATCATTTTTGATGGGTGATACCAGTGATCATAGCTGCCCATATCCCAACCTACTTTTGTTGCCAAAAAGATTTCATTTCTGGATACTTCTTTCCACATTTTTCCTATGATTGACTCAGACCTTCCATCGCCATAAACATCNGCGGTATCCCAATGGTTAATTCCTAAATCATATGCCTTCAAGAGAGCTTTCTTGCTATCAGAGTCATCTTGATCGGCCCACCCTACTGATTGATTNCCAGAAGTAGAAGCTCCTCCATAAGACCATGTNCCTAAGCTGATTTTGGAAACCTTACTTTGCGTTTTGCCTAATGTGATATATTCCATATTTTTGTCAGCATTTATTGCNTTTAAAATTTAANATTAAAAATGTATTCTGAATTTAAAGTTATTGATATTGGCCACAAAGGATATTCAATAGATAAGGCACTAGTGGANCTAGAAGTTGCTGTAAGTGATTGTATTTTTTCAGAAAAAACGCGTGTNATTAAAATCATTCATGGTCATGGAACCGGNGCTTTAAAAAANGGTGTTCGCGAGTGGTGTGGTTTTCAAGAAGGTCGCTTTCAGGCTGTTGTAAATGGTGAAGATTATTCTTTATTTAATCCAACCGCTGCAAGCATGAGGGCAGATTGCGGTTCTCCAAGCGATCAAGATCTTGANAGAAAGAATGGTGCAATAACATATATTTGGTTATGGTGAGATTTATGAATNAANATGTAAGAGGAGCATCATTATTTTTNTTGCTTNTATTATNTATGGGCTGTTCCAGCTCAATAAAATCTACTTACTCAGAANNCGATCTTGTAATGAAAAGNGATTCTCTTTTGGCNCTTCATCCANACGACCTNGAACTACTGACTTCCATAGTTAATGCTAAAATTAATTTAGCAAAAGCAAAAGGTGAGATATCTATTTTTAGAGAAATACTTAAAATNGACCCCAATAATAAAACCGCTGGTTACCATATAAACATGGATGAAGGATACAAGTACCACAAGAAAGACTATAAGAACGGTCAATGGGATGCTATACAATCTTTTTCTAAAGCCGCTGCTCTGATTGATACTTTGGGTGAGCCCTATTATTGGATCGGCAAAGCTTACGAGAAAAAAGATGAAATGGATTTTGAGCTTCCGCTAGAATCTTACGATAAATCACTAACGCTATTCTTGACTCCAGATTTGAAAAAAAAAGTTGAGCTATCTAAGAAAAGTTTATTAAAAAGAAAAAAAACATATGAGGATTTTTGGAGATAAAAAAATTTCATATAAAATCTTTTTTTAACTTGTTTAAAGCGTTAGTGATTTTATAACTTTGCAAACTCATTGAGTAAGGTCAATGAGCGCCACACAATCCGAGGTAAAGATAAATGGCAAATAATATAAATTTGAAAAACACAGTAATTGGGTTACTTGTTGCTGTATTTGCAACTACCCTTTTTGCACAAAAACCTAGAGANGTATCTGGTACCGTTGTTGGATCTGATGGAAAAAAGGTTGCCAAAACTACCGTTATACTCATGGCGGAAGATGGCACTGAGGTCAAGCGCGTTGAGACATCTCGAAGAGGTAAATTTAGTTTTAAAAAGGTATCACCTGGTAATTATACGGTAGAGATTGATGCTGGGGAACAGGGTCGCCTCTCTTCTCCTGCTGAGGTATCAGAAGAAAACGTAAAGCTTGGCGATCTGCAGCTAACTGCTTCTAATGAAGTTTCAGATAATGGAAATGCGTCTACANAGGATGAAGGCGCCTATGATCCTACTCTTAGCGAGACATCGACGGAAGAAACCAATCAAGCTTCGATGGAAAATTCGGCACAATCAGACTCATCTGACGTTAGTGTCAATGGTCAAGAATTCATCCCTGATCCAGGAAAAGATTATATCTTAAATGAACTTAGCTTTGAAATAAAAAAGATGACGGCGGAATTGAAATATTTGAATGAAGAACTTGAGAACTTAAAAGCCTTAAGTAAAATGTGGGTTAATCCACTTGCCATNTATTCAAAAGAGATCATTATGAAGAATGGTTCTACNGTTTTTGGTAAGGTTGTCTATCANGATGAAGCATCNTTAAAGGTAGAGACTTTGGTTGGCTATCTAATCGTAAACAGAAAAGACGTTGTAAGGATTGTTGATAATGTTGTGACNGAGGAGCAAGCGGAATACGTTCCTGAACAGGTGCGCGATAGCTACACTCCCCCTCCAATGCCTAAGTTAGCAGAACCGAAATACACATCACCCGAAAGAGACCAAACCGGTAAGTATGCCGCGAACTGCGTTCTAATGGGAAANATTAGTGAAAAGAAAGACGCGCAAGGCAACATTGTCTTCAATGGTGAAATCAAAAACATTGGTGGTAGAAGAGCTGACTTTGTTAAAGTTGATTTTGTATTTAGAAAAAACTGGAGCGGCGAAACCAAAACCCTTACAACATTTATTAGGGGTGGTTACCATACCTTTGATTCTGGNATAACTACNGATGCAACACTGCTTCCTGGAGCNACTGGNGCCTTTGAACTCTACGTACCACATGACTTTGGCTCCTTCATTGGTTATTCATACGTCATTGATTGGGAAGAATACGAGTGATCTCTTTNATGAGAGTTATTCATTTTTCAAAAAATTTAGCGGTTTCNATGTTTTGTNTAGCAAGCTGTTTCCAGCTTCAAGCTCAGCAGACNCCCCTTTCTGAAATTTTCTTTCTTGATCTTGGAATTGTNATCGAACCATCAAATGGTAACAATAAATTTTCTAGAACTGTTGATANGCCATCGGAAGAAGTAGCCTTTAAAGTTAAAAGGGCTGAAAGCGGATCTGTTTATATGGCATCAAGNGAAGAGCTTCTGTCTACCCTTGATCGTTTAAACGATAGAATAGAAAACCTTGAGCAATCTTTCAAAGATGAAATTGCTTCAATGAAAGAGCGCAACGATAATCTTCAAAACCTTCTTGTTTCCGTTTCAAATAAACTTAATGACCAAGAGGTGCAGCTTGCAGCTCATAGTGAAAGTTTAACCGCTTCTAATGATGCAATGAGAGATGATCGCAATAACATAAATATCTCGGTTCTTAACATTTCTTCAAATGAAGATAAAATATTTGACCAATCATTGTACATGTCTGGTGTCTTTGCTTATCAGCGGGAAGACTATGAAACTGCTCTTGACACGTTCAGCAAGCTTAAGTTTGACGACGCTCCTAATAATACTTTTGAAAACATTCTTTACTGGATGGCCGACGCGTATCAACATACTGGCCAGTACAATCAAGCCTTTGTTTTATTGAACAAGATTACCCTGGTTGGAAATTCAAGAATTGATGACGCTCTGGTTCAAATGGGTCTTCTCCACAAAAAGATGGGGCAGGTAGATCTCGCGGAAGCTGCTTTTGAAGATGTTATTGAATACCATCCCGATAGTGAATATGTGAAGCTTGCTCAAATGGAGCTCAACAAAACTTTTGATTAACAAGATGAAAAGATTTTTTCCGATAATATTAATATTAATTGTACAGACATTTGCACTTGCAAATACTCGCGTGGTCTATCTTAGACCTGGGCCTATGATGAAAATTCCTTACACATCTATTGCGCCATCCCCATATTTCTTCACAGCAGGAACGGGAACAGAAATTCATAATTTAGCTCCATTTAACACAGCTAGCGGAGCATATTACAGCATGGATTTTTCCAATGGGTGGAGCTGGGGTGTTTCCACCGCAACAGGTGGCGATACCACAAGGCTTGCTAATCTTGAGGTGTCTACTTACAAAGCCCCGGTGGAATTTGGGTTTCATTTTCAGAAACGTGTATTGGTTAGAGATAACATTTCATTTTCACTGGGCTTACAAGATATTATTTTTGAAAATAAAAAAGCAGGTTTAAACCTCGACCCAGCGCAACTTTCTTTTTTTGGAATAGTCAGTAGTGAGTCACAAATAAGCGATTATACCTTCAACACTTTTATTGGTTTTGGTACAGGCGGATTTGGAGCTATAGATACAGTTGAAACGGTAGACTCCTTAGCTACTGAACCTGCCAGTACTAACGCAGGTGTTTTTTTTGGAACTATATTTAATACTCCCTTTTTAGACAAATGGGGAGGAATTGATATTGTGGGTGAATTCGACGGGAACGGCATCAATGTGGGACTCCGCATCCCCCTTACCTCGGATTATCGCCTGAACCTAGGGTTCACCCACATAGAAAAACTACCAAGGTGGAAAGAGCGTTATTGGAAAGGCCATTCTGCCATCACATTGGGATTTGAAATAACTGCTCCAAAGAGGTCAGCGTCAAAGGTGCCTGGTAGTGGTCCAGCGCCTATGCCAATGCTACAGCCTGGAAATATTGATATGGCCGAGATTGACACTACTCTTAAGCTTGCTGATTATACGGTGTCAACCTTGCGCGACTCTATGGGACTAATGACGAACGAAATGCGGAATCTTATGACAAGATTGTCTGCTATGGAGCAACATTCAAAATTCTTAGAAGACTCATTAAAAGCGGTAAGGTTAAACAGTACAGTTAGTGAGCAGAAAATGAATAATGCTATGCGCCATCTTTCAAGATCGCTTAGGTATTTTTACTCTGGTAATTATAGAGCGTCGCTTCAAGAGGTTGAGTCTGCACTAGAGCTAAACCCAAACCTTGCTTTAGCTTACGCTCGCAGAGGCTCGATCTACTATAAACTTGGCGATGTTCAACGCGCTACGATAAACTGGAATTTAGCTTTGCGCATGGATCCAGAATATGATGATGTACGAAACGTTCTTAAAGCGCTACATGAGAACAGATTAAAATCAACAACATTGATAGAGGACTAATCATGGATATTGCAACTCTCATTGGAATTATTTTTGGCTTAGGTGCTATCGTAGGAAGTATCCTTTTAATGACACCCGACATGGGAATGTTTGTATCAGCATCAAGTTTCGGTATTGTGTTTGGTGGTATGCTTGCATCTGTTGCTGTTGCTTTCCCGCTTAAAGATGTGCTACAGCTTGGTACCGCGATTGGCGCGGTTTTCAAAGGCGGTAGAGATACTCTCGGGGGCCTTGTTGACGAAGCTGTAGATGCAGCTGAAGCTGGAAGAAAAGGTACCGCAGACCTTGAAAAGCATATTGAAAGCATTGGAAGTTTCTTTTTCAAGGATGGTGTGCAGATGGTGATTGATGGATATTCGCTTGAAGAGATAACTGAAATATTAAATACTAGAATCGACTATCGTGAGCTTAGAGAAAACACTCAGGCGGGTTTGTTTAAATCCATGGGTGTCATGGCTCCAGCATGGGGAATGGTAGGAACGCTGATTGGTCTTGTAGTTATGCTTTCAGGGTTTGGTGGCGAAGGTGGTGGTACCGACACGCTAGGATCGGGTATGTCTGCAGCGCTAATTACAACTATGTATGGAGCTATTTTTGCAAACTTGTTCTTCTTACCTATGGCTGATAAAATCAAAACAAGAATTACATCATCAAGCACTGAGCAAAATTTACAGCTAGAAGCCGCTCGTTTGATTCACCAGAAAAAACATCCAATAATTGTTCGTGAAAAACTGAACTCTTTCATACCTCCAAAAGAATGGAAAAAAGAAGCTGAATAGTTATGGCAGCAACACCCCAAGAAAGAAAAAAATTTATTGCTAAGGGCATGGAACAGGTTGACGAGGGCCTACCAGGATGGTTTGGAACTTTTGCTGACATGATGACATTGCTTTTTGCATTCTTCGTGTTGCTTGCGGCAATTTCAACCATAGACCCTGTTAAGCTTCAAAACATGGCTGACAGCATGGGAAAATCTGTTGGAACCAAGGAGGAAATGGACAATCAAGCGATGTCTCTAGGTGACATACACAAAGCTGCAACTAAGATGGTTGAAGAAATGGCTGAAAGCTCCGAAAGCGGTGATCCGCCAGTAGAGGTTACAACGAGTCCAAAAGGCGTCACGATAGGGATATCCTCGGATATTAGTTTTGAATCTGGGTCAGCAATAACAAAACCTGGATTTTTAGAGATCTTAAAAAAAATCGTTCCTACTATTGATGAGTCATATTTTATGATTGCAGTTGAAGGGCATACTGATAGTGACCCCTTGCCTAAAAATCTTAGAGAAAAATATCCTAGCAATTGGGAGCTCTCAGGTGCAAGAGCTGCTGCGGTTGTAAGGTTATTGATCGATCTCAAAGTAGACCCGGTTCGCTTGCAATCTGTTGGGTATGGAGAATTTGTACCGCGAGACAAAAATACTGCGGAAATAATTACAGCAGATCTAATTCAAAAATACAATTCTACTCCGCAACAAAAGTCAAGGAACAGAAGAGTAGAAATAACTTTTTTAGCACCAAATGAACTTTAATCGAGGTAAAAATATTCATATGAATAAGGGAGCAAATATGAAAAAGCGGAATAAAATGGGTACAAAATTTGTATTGATGGCAACGCTATTGTTTTCAATAATAGTAGGCCAGTCTAATGGTTATCTTGCCCAAAAACTCATGATTGAGAACAGCCTTAGAAATCGTATTTCAGATGCGATGGAAAAAGTAATAGATAATCGCAAATACGTTATCGATGTTAGTGTTGATCTTGAAGTCAGCAGCGCTATCGAAAGTGAAACGACATTTTCACCAAATGAAGGATCAGTACAATCCTTGCAATCAGCAAGAGACCTTGTTACGTCTAGTGATGCTCCAACTAGTGGTAGCGTTGGTCTACCAATTCCAGGTTTTGACTTTACGGCTGAAGCTCCTGAAACCAGTGCTCCTACCGTTTCAGAGCCCAAAATGGATTCTCCGGTAAACGATAATGTAGTATCTAGAACCGAAAAAGAAATGAAACCATCTATGGCTAGCGTTAGGAACATGGAAATCAGCATAATTATTCAAGAAGGCGCTGCTCCTGAGTTGATTGAAAATATTCGCCAAGTTGTTATGGTTGCCTCAAGATTCAACAGGCCCAGAGGTGATGTATTAAGCATCATGACGGCAAGCTTTAAAGAGCGTCGCGATGAAAAATCAGCCGAACAGGTCCTTTTAAAAAATATTGCTGAAAAACTTGAGACCCTTGAGAGCCAAAGAGAGCGTCTTGGTGAGGTTGATTGGAAACAAGAGTTAGAAAATTATAAGGAGTCAGAATCAGAGAGAAGACAAGAAGATAGATTATATTTTCAGTCTAAACTTGCTGAACTAGAGGCGTCGGCNCGTGATAAGTCCTANGACCAAGAACGTGAGTCAATGCTAAGACAAGACTCTGTCCGCCTGCAGGCTCTTAATGAAGAAATCCAAAACCTAAAGTCTTTTCTTGGCGCTGCTAATATTTCAGACTCAGCCGCTACTGAAGCACAATCAAGTGTTCAGAAAAAGCTTCAAGAAAGAAGTAATCTTGACTCACAGATAGCTGAAAAGCTAGCNATGCTCGATCAGGCCCAAGCAGAGCTTGATAGACAGTCTGGTAGAAGCGGCGGCGGATCGGGAATGATAATACTGGTTTCTATATTGTCTGCTCTAGTAATTGGTCTCATTGTGGCTTTAGTATTTATGTTAATNAACAAACCAAGACAGCAGATGCCTCCACCNTGGATGATGTACCCTCCAAGAAGACCTAAAAAAAAAGATAACGGGGCGCCTGAGGTAGTTGTGGAGAAAAAAACTCAACCAAGTCAACCCGTTGAAGCAGCTTCTGCCCCCAATGAGGATATTGCAGTGCTTCAGAGCGAAGTCAACGACATGAAACAAGCTGTGGTCTCTATGAGTGTTGGCCAACCTCAAGCGGCAAATAAAATTGTTAAAGATTGGATCTTGGAAGAAGCTCCACCTGAGCCTGAACCTGAACCAGCAACCGAAGAACCTGATGATAGTGGCGGAAAAAAGAAAAAGAAGAAATAAGAGGCAATTATGATCTCAGACTACAACAGATTATCCGGATTACAAAAGGTTGCTATTTTATTTTCGGTGCTGGGTGAAAGCTTAGCCTTAAATCTTGTTAACGACCTTGACAAAACAGAGATAAGAAAAATTAGAGCTGCTATGAGAGGTGTAAATAACGTTTCTTTCATGGTAAAAAAACAGGTTATGGAAGAATTTTATTTCTCATTTGTAAGTGAAAAGTTTGTGCAGGAAGAAAACGATGAGCCAAAGCGTCCGTTTGATTTCTTAAACGACCTAACGGATGAGCAGTTAATAGCCTTAGTGTCATCTGAAGACTCAAGAGTTGTAGCGATTACTCTGGCACAGCTTGAAGGTGAAAAGCGAACTAAGATTTTAAATAGGTTGGACGAAGCTCAAAAAAGGGAAGTTTTAGTTAGCATTGGAAATCTAAATGATGTTCCTCTGGAAGCGGTAGTACAGATTGCTAATAAATTAAACAAAAAATCTAAGCAGCTACCCAAAACTGTGAGTTTTTCGCGCGGTGGAGGTAAAGACCTTGCTGAGCTTTTGGGTGAAATGCCACCTGAAGATGAAGCAATCTTTATGGAGAACCTTGAACAGGAAGATCCTGTACTAGCTGAGCAGGTTAAAAAATATCGAATTACATTTGAATCTATTTTTGAAATATTTCCGGACAACCTACTGCGCGATCTTATGAACGCTGTAGATTTGGATGCAGTATCAATGGCCTTAAAAGGCATGGACCAATCCATTAGTGACAAGGTTCTGGGTATTCTCCCAAAAAAGAAACANGCAATGTTTGAACCNGTTGAAGGGGCAGTGCCTAAGCGTGANGTGGANAATGCNAGAAAGACCGTTGTTTCAGCTGCAAAACAAATGGAAAAAGATGGTGCTTTCAAGCTTGAGGATTTACTTGGAGGCGATACNGTAGAATAAAATAATTCTACTGCTATTTTTTTNAAACCCCCTTTCAANGGGGGTTTTTTTTTAGGCATACCCTATTATTAAATTCGTCTANCAATATTTTTAAAATTCTTATGCTTCAAGATCTTCTTTACAATTATCAATCACAGTACCCGGATGAGANAATAATNGTNGATAANATGCGTGAATTTTTAAATGAGCATAAAGATTGCTTTAGCANATCTAATANTACNGGGCATTTCACTGGATCAGGATGGCTTGTGGATGAAGAGCGNAATTGGGTTGTGCTGACCCATCATAAAAAGCTAGGTAAATGGTTGCAGCTTGGTGGCCATGCTGACGATAACAATAATTTACTTGAAGTTGCGCTAACTGAGTGCACTGAAGAATCTGGTTTGCAGAGTGTTAAGGTTATATCTGAACAAATATTTGATATTGATATTCACACTATACCACAATATAAAGACACACCTAAACATCTGCATTTCGATGTCCGATTTCTTTTTGAGACAAAAAAAGGTTTAGAGCCTATCATAGCTAGCAACGAGTCCAATGAAGTTGCTTGGATTAAATTGGATCATGTCCACACAAAGAACAGCGAACCGTCGTTGCAAAGAATGGTAAAAAAAACAAAAGCTGGCATATGGACCTAAAAGAAAAAGTCATCTCCGCAATTTTATCAAAAATGGTTTCT
>PBOO01000004.1 GCA_002724475.1 Fidelibacterota bacterium
TAGATTAATTAATTATATTTAACAATAATAAGAGATATATATGAAACCAAAAGAAGCAAAGACCAATATTGGAAAACGTATTCTGGCTGACGGCATGGACCAGATAATAGATTTAAATAAAAGTCATGGATCCTGGCTTGTTGATTCCAGGGACGAGAAAGAGTATCTAGATTTATTTTCAATGTTTGCTTCATTGTCCGTTGGATATAATCATCCGTATTTACTAGAGAACAAAGATCGCCTTATGAGCTCTGCGTTAAACAAACCTACAAACTCGGATGTTTATTCGATGGAGATGGCTGCTTTTGTAGATACTATGGGTCGAATTGCACAACCTCAATATCTTCCGTATGCATTTTATATTGAGGGTGGAGGCTTAGCGGTAGAAAATGCCCTTAAAACAGCATTTGATTGGAAAGTCAGAAAAAATTTATCTAAAGGAATTAAAAACAGGGGAAGTCAGATAATTCATTTCAAGGAATGTTTTCATGGAAGAACAGGTTATACCATGAGCTTAACTGACTCTCCAGATCCAAGAAAAACACTATATTTCCCTAAGTTCGATTGGCCTAGAATAGATAACCCTAAAATTAACTTTCCTTTAAACGATGAAAATCTAGAAGATGTTATCAATAAAGAGAATATCGCTCTTGAGCAAATCAAAGATGCAATCAGGAATAACCCTGATGATATTGCCGGTTTGATTATTGAGCCCATTCAAGGAGAAGGTGGTGATAACCATTTTCGCTGTGAATTTTTCAAAGAATTAAGAAATTTAGCTAATGAAGAGGAATTTTTATTGATTTATGATGAAGTCCAAACTGGAGTTGGAATTACAGGTAATATGTGGGCCCATCAATCCTTTAACCCACATTCATGCAAGTGTGACTGTGAGGATGCATCAACCGCGCCAGACATAATTTCTTTTGGTAAGAAGACCCAAGTATGTGGAATATTTGCTTCTAAGCGCTTAGATGAGGTTGAAGGTCATGTTTTCCATGAATCCAGTAGGCTGAATTCTACTTGGGGTGGTAGTTTGGTCGATATGGTCAGATTTACTATCTATCTTGAAATCATTGAAAAAGAAAATTTAGTACAAAATGCAAACGATATGGGCAATCACCTGTCAAAATGTTTAAATGACTTACAAGCTAATCATCCAAATATTGTATCAAACGTTAGAAATAAAGGTCTTTTTGGAGCTTTTGATTTGAATGACGGGGAGCAAAGAGATAGTCTTGTGGGTGCAATTTTAAATGAAGGCGCCATGATGCTTGGCTGCGGAACAAAGTCAATCAGATTTCGCCCTCACTTAAATATTACGGAACAAGAAATGAATGATGGTTTCTCTATGATTGATAAGGCCATTANTAATATTTGATTTATGCCTTATGGTATATTGAATGTTGTATCTACNCCNATTGGAAATCTTGAAGATATTTCAANAAGAGCAATTGCAACATTAACGAATTCCGATATTATTGTCGCAGAAGACACTAGGCATACTAAAAAACTTCTAAATCATTACAATATTTCTGCATTTATTATTAGTTATTTTGAACATAACAAACATCAACAGATACCAAAGATATTAAATTTTCTAAAAGAAGGTAAGAATNTATCTTTAGTTTCAGATGCTGGAACACCTGGCATAAGCGATCCCGCCTACAGGCTCGTCAGACAGGCAATTAACGAAAACATTAAAATACAAAGCGTGCCTGGCGCATCCTCTGTATTGGCAGCATTAATTCCTTCAGGTCTTCCTACCGATAGGTTTATTTTTGAAGGTTTTCTTCCACCAAAAAAAGGAAGAAAAAAAATTTTAGATGATCTATCCAAGTTTGATGGAACCGTAATTTTTTTTGAAAATCCTAAAAGATTGCATCGAACATTAAACGATATATTAGTTTCTTTTGGAGAAAGGCCATGTGTTCTTGCTCGCGAATTGACAAAAATACACGAAGAGTTTTTAAGGGACAATATTTCTAATATGATTTCAAATATTGATAATATTTCCCTTAAAGGTGAAATGGTCGTATTAATAGGAAAAGATGATAAAAATGTCTATTTCTAAAGGAAAATTTATTTCATTTGAAGGTATTGACGCTTGTGGAAAAAGCACTCAAGTAAAACTATTACTTAACATAATGAATAAANATACTANCAATACAGTCTTGGTTAGAGAGCCTGGTGGATCAACCATTTCAGAAGAGATTCGNCAAATACTATTAAACGANAATTTAGAAGATATGTCTTTTCGCACTGAAGCTTTGCTAATGGCAGGAAGCAGGGCTCAGCTTACCAGTGAAAAAATTCTTCCTACCCTTGAAGCTGGGAAAAATGTTATTGCAGATCGTTTTTCTGACTCTACACTCGCCTATCAAGGTGGAGGCAGGGGNTTGGATATCAAATGGCTCATAAACCTTAATGGTTTTGCTACTAATAACTTGANTCCAGATGTAACCTTTTTATTGGATCTACACCCAGATGAAGCTTTTAAAAGGCGNGGGAAAGATACTGACAGGATTGAAAAAGCTGGTATCGATCTTCAAATTAAAGTAAGAAATTCTTACNTAGAAATAGCTAAACTTTTTAACGATAGAATTGTTATTATAGATGGACATAAAGATAAGCAGGTCATTCACAATCAAATTCTTATAGAACTAAACAGAAGAAAGATTACTTAATGCGANCACTGATNAAACCAAAATATTTACTATTGATTGTTTTCATTGGNACAATATCTATNTCATTTACCCAATCTGGGTTTTACAGGAAGATTGCAAATTCACAAAGCCTAATTAACCAAGTATATACTCAAATATTTTCTACCTACGTTGATCAGTTGGACCCTGAAACATTTACTAAGTCTAGTATAAATAGTATNACAGAGAATCTTGACCCTTACACCACCCTTTTGGTTGAGGATGAGCAATATAATATTAATTTGCTGACCGATGGTAAGTATGGTGGAGTTGGTATACAGTTAGGGTATAGAAATAAAGAAATGACTGTCATATCTCCCATGATTGATTCTCCTGCNCAAAAAGCAGGAATAGTNGGTGGTGATATTATAATAAAAATTGATCAGACAGATGTTAAGGACCTATCCTTTAATGATGCCGCTGCTAAAATAAGAGGGAAAAGAGGTACTAAAGTAAAGCTTACGGTTAAAAGATATGGTTATGATGATACTATAGAATTTACACTCACACGCTCAAGGATTGATGTCAAAGATGTGACTTATGCTGATATGATCTCATCGACCACAGGTTANATTCGCCTCAATAGATTTTCACGTTTTACGCCTAGAGATTTTCAAAATGAATTACTTCAAATGTCGAAACAAAGTCTCTCTGAATTGATAATTGACCTTCGAGATAATACGGGGGGTTTGCTTTCTGCAGCTGTTAATATTCTAGATATGCTTGTAGATAAAGACTTGCCATTAGTTTCCACCAAAGGAAGGACCAAAGAGTCTAATAGGGCATTTTTTTCAAAAAGAGATCCAATAATTTCTAGGGATGTTAAGATTATTGTACTAATTAATGAAGGTAGTGCATCTGCTAGTGAAATAGTGGCTGGAGCAATTCAGGACCTTGATAGGGGTCTGGTAATTGGAAAAAAGTCATTTGGTAAAGGTTTAGTTCAAACGGCTTATGAAATAGACAAAAAAAGAACAATAAAAATAACTACTGCTAGATATTATATACCTAGTGGTAGATTTATTCAAAAAAGAGATTACGTGGATGAAAAATTTTTGCTAAACAAAGCTGTTGAGGATTCACTTTTTAAAACAAAAAAAGGTAGGATCGTTTACAGTAATGGCGGTATTACGCCAGATTCCTCTGTTTCAGATATGACTATGGATGTCATAACGTCACAGTTTTGGAGAAAGGGGTATTTCTATTCTTTTGCTCAGAAGAATAAACATCTTTACGAAAATTTTGATCAGGTGCAAAAAGACCCGATGATCATAAATAAATTCATTGATTTTACAAAAGGGAAGAATGATCTTACCCTCCCAGGCAAGAAAGAATTATCTCAACTTGAAAAAGATCTTTACGATTTAGACTCATCAAACGTTTCCATTAAGAAAGCCGTCAAGCAAATATCAGAATTTTACGATGCAAAAATCGAAGAGAAATCCTTGGCTGAATCAGAAGATATGAAGGAAATTTTATTCCTAGAGTTTGCGGGTCTATTCAATGGTCCAAAGGGAAGAATAGAACAATCATTCAAAACTGACAATATGCTCAAAACAGCAATTGATATAATATCTGATCAGTATCTTTACTCGTATACATTCAAAAATAATCAGTTTTCTAATAATTAATTCATTTAAATAACCTTTTCGAGATTCTTTTTAATTCAAGTAAATTCTTGTCTATAAATCAGGGCGATTAGCTCAGTTGGTTAGAGCGCTACGTTGACATCGTAGAGGTCAGCGGTTCGACTCCGTTATCGCCCACTTAAATTATATAACATTTATAAAAATAGATGAGTCAAGTAAGAATAACATTACCAGATGGTTCAAACCACTCTTTTGAANAGGGAGTTACTGCTCTTGATGTTGCTCAAAGTATTGGCGAAAGGCTAGCAAATGATACAGTTGCAGCTAGCGTCAATGACATTCTGGTTGATGCAATGTTTCCAATTCATGAAAGCTCCACTTTAGTTCTTCACACAGGAACAAGTAAAATTGGACACGAGGTTTTGCTTCATAGCGCTGCGCATTTAATGGCGCAGGCAGTTAAGAAGTTTTGGCCAAGCTCGCAAATGACTATCGGTCCAGTTGTAGATAATAGATTTTATTACGATTTTGACATTGATGGTACATTTTCTGATGATGACTTGAAAATGATTGAAGATGAGATGCGTGCCATTGCTAAAGAAAATTATAATGTTAGCAGGAAAGAACTAACAAAAAAAGAAGCTGTAAAGATATTTTCAGATCTAAATGAAAATTATAAAGTAGAAATTATAAATGAAATCGACGAATCTGATAAAATTTCCGCCTATCAGCAGGGTAATTTCATTGATCTTTGCAGAGGCCCACATATTCCCTCNACTGGTAGGTTAAAATATTTTAAACTACTATCAACTTCGGGTGCGTATTGGCGTGGAAATGAAAACAATAAGATGCTACAGCGTATTTATGGTACGGCATTTTCATCTAAGACTGAATTAAAGAAATACCTTCAATTTTTAGAGGAGGCAAAAAAAAGAGATCATCGAAAATTAGGAAAAGAACTCGAAATATTTACTTTTGANAATGAAGTCGGCCCCGGATTACCATTATGGTTGCCAAATGGCGGTGTAATTCTTAATGAATTGGAGTCNCTTGCNAAAGAAACAGAAGATAGNCATGGATATANCCATGTAAGGACACCNCACCTTACAAAGGGCGACTTNTATNAAAANTCTGGACACCTAGAATTATATAAAGATGCAATGTATCCAGCAATGGATGTTGATGGAACGGATTATTATGTTAAGCCAATGAACTGTCCCCATCATCATAAAATTTACGATGCTTCCCCTAAAAGCTATAGAGATCTGCCTTTTCGTATATCTGAATATGGTACATGCTATCGCTATGAAAAGTCAGGTCAGCTTTTTGGCTTGATGAGGGTTCGCAGTATGCAAATGAACGACGCCCACATTTATTGCTCTAAAGATGATTTTAGTGCTGAATTTTTAGACGTTTGCAATATGTACTTAGAATATTTTGAAATTTTTGGAATTGAAAAATATGAAATGAGATTAAGCCTTCANGATAAAGATGGTTTGGGAAAAAAGTATATTAATGATCCAGATTTATGGATTGAAACAGAAGATATTGTTAGAAGTACCTTGAAAGATGGCAATATAAATTTCAAAGAAATCCCTGGAGAAGCAGCTTTTTATGGTCCAAAAGTAGATGTTCANGTATGGAGCGCAATAGGCAAGGAATTTACTTTGGCTACAAATCAGGTAGATTTTGCAATACCTAAGCGATTNGGATTGACCTTTACTGATCAAAACGGTAAAGATCAAACTCCATTATGCATTCATAGAGCTCCATTAAGTACTCACGAAAGGTTTGTTGGTTTCTTAATTGAGCANTTTGGCGGTGATTTTCCTGTTTGGTTGTCACCGGTACAAATTGCGATATTACCAGTGTCGGAAAAGGTTAATAAGTATGCATTCGACCTAAAAGCTAGATTTAATAAATTCAGCTTTAGATCTTATGTTGATGAACGCCCTGATAAGATTGGGTCAAAGATTAGAGCAGCGGAGTTAAAAAAGGTTCCAATCATGCTAGTCGTTGGTGAAAAAGAAGCATCAAGCGACACTGTTTCACTTAGAAGAAGATTCATTGGGGATCAGGGTNCNTTAACCGTTGAAAAAATTATTGAAGATATATCAGAAGAAATAAATAAAAGGAGACTACCCTATCGGAAAAGCGAATAAAATAAGAATCAACGAAAATATTAACGCTAATGAAGTTAGATTAATATCAGAATCGGGTGAGCAGTTAGGTGTAATGAATCTTGATGATGCAATAGCTCGNGCTAAAGATGTTGGCTTGGATTTAATTGAAGTATCACCNAATGCAAAACCACCCGTTGCAAAGATTCTTAACTATGGAAAATTAAAATACGAAGAAAAGAAAAAGCAGCAAGCCAGCAAAAAGAAGCAGCATGTTGTAAAAATAAAAGAGATTAGAGTTAGGCCAAGAATAGATACTCACGATTTGGAGACAAAAGTAAATCTTGGACGAAAATTTATTTCTGATGGATGCAAATTGAAAGTCACTTTAATGTATAGAGGAAGAGAATTATCGAGAACCGATCTTGGATTAGCAGTCCTGGAAAGAGTAATTGAAATGCTTTCCGACATTGCTGAAGTTGAAAAAGAAGGTGATTTAGAAGGACGTCGTCAAACTATAGTTTTGACCGGTAAATAGGAGAAGTCGATGCCAAAACAAAAAACGAGACGAAGTGCTGCTAAGCGTTTTAGCTTAACAGGCACAGGTAAAATAAAACGAAACAAGGCAAACCATAGCCATATGCTCATACGTAGAAGCAACAGCGCTAAGCGCAAAATGAGGCAGCCAGATTTGGTTGATTCATCTGAGGAAAAGCGTGTCAAACGTATGATANCAAAATAAAAGTAGGAGAAGTAAATGCCTAGAGCTAATAGTTCTGTACCTAGACACAGACGACACAGAAAAGTAGTGAAGCAGGCCAAGGGCTACTATGGTGCCCGGAGCCGCAACTTTAAAGCTGCAAAGGATGCAGTNGAAAAGGCAGGTTTATATGCATATAGAGATCGTAGACAGAGGAAGCGTCAATTTAGACGTCTTTGGATTATAAGGATCAATGCAGCTGCGCGGCTACATGGCTTATCTTATTCACAATTCATTGCAAAATTGAAAGCTAAGGGTATAGATCTTGATAGAAAGATCTTAGCCGACATGGCCATGAACGACCCAGACACTTTCAAAGAGCTTGTAAGTTCAATTAATAGCTAATGAATCATAAGGAAATTATTGAATCGGTCAGAAAAGAATTTCAGGCCGATTCTGATCCTTTTCCTGCAACCACACAAGAAATTGATGCCCTAAGAAATAAGTATTTAGGAAGAAAGGGAGTTGTGGCGAACTTATTTGGTAAATTAAGTCAAGTTGAGCTTGAATTAAGACCAGAGTTCGGAAAACTATTAAACATTTTGAAGAATGATATTTCTTCTTCCTTTGAAAGTCAAGTTTCTCCTTCNAAAGATCAAAGTATTTCAANTAAAGACTATTCACTCCCAGGTTGGGAATTTAATTCTGGTCGCCAACATCCTCTGCAAGCAACACTCAATGAAATAAAGTCCATCTTTANTGGTATTGGTTTTTCTGTTGCTTATGGACCTGAAATAGATGATGATTTCCATAATTTTGGTGCTTTAAACTTTCCACCCGAGCACCCAGCAAGAGACATGCAAGACACATTTTTTATTGAAAGCGATATAGTTATGCGCACTCATACATCAAACGTGCAAGTACACCTAATGGAGGAAGAAGAACCGCCGTTAAGATATATCGTGCCAGGTAGAGTCTATAGAAACGAATCTATCAGCTTTAAAAGCTATTGTCTTTTTCATCAAGTTGAAGGTCTTTATGTTGACAAGAATGTTTCATTTGCNGATCACAAGGGCATGCTTGAATTTTTTGTTAATCAAATGTTTGGCCCAAAGACTAAAATGAGATTCAGACCCAGCTTTTTTCCATTCACTGAGCCAAGCGCNGAGGTTGACATATGGAGTGAAAAGAGAGGTCAGTGGCTTGAAATTATGGGCTCAGGTATGGTTGACCCTGAGGTATTTAAATCGGTTGAAATTGATCCGGATATTTGGAGCGGCTACGCCTTTGGGATGGGTGTAGAGAGAATTTGTATGTTAAAATATGAAATAGATGATATTCGATTGCTTTATCAAGGCGATCTTAGATTTTTGGAACAGTTTTAATGAAAATATCTATCCAGTGGCTCAATGAATTTGTTCNAACCAAGGGATCGTCTGATGATATTTCTGANATTCTTACAATGTTGGGTCTTGAAGCTGAATCTTTGCCNGATTTATCAGGTCTAGATGATATAGTTATAGGTGAGGTTCGCGACTGCTCAAAGCATCCCAATGCNGATAGGTTAAATATTTGCAAGGTTTTTGATGGTAAAGATGAACTACCTATTGTTTGNGGNGCCCCAAATGTAAGAAAAGGTCAAAAAATNGCTCTNGCTCCAGTGGGTGCAATTCTTCCAGGTGATTTCAAAATTAGTAAAGCTAAAATTAGAGGTGAAATTAGCCAAGGCATGATTTGTTCAGAGAACGAGCTAGGAATTTCCCAAGAGCACGAAGGAATAATGGTTTTAGAAGACAGGGCAAGACCNGGTGANTCNTTCCAAGAGTTTTTCAATGAAAAAAATACAATTGAGCTTGATATTACACCTAATAGAGCAGATTGTTTTTCTCACTTAGGGGTAGCCCGTGACTACTCCGTTAAAATGAAAGAAAAGCTTAATTTTCCTTCATATTCAATCCGGTCTTTTAATAACAATAAAGCCTCTGAACATCTAGCCATCAACATTGAAGATCCCAATGATTGCCCAAGATATATTGCTGGAATTGTTGATAAAGTTAATGTTAAAAACTCTCCAAAATGGTTAAGAGAAAAGCTCGAATCTGTTGGTCATCGAAGCATTAATAATATTGTTGATATTTCAAATCTGGTCATGCTAGAAATGGGTCAACCCACACATATGTTTGATGCAGAAAAAATTGATTCAAAAGAAATTTTGATTCGTAGGGGGCTTAAGAATGAAAGCATCGTAACTCTTGACGGTATNAAAAGATCTATTTCCAGTGATGAGCTTTTAATTACTAATGGAAAGAACCCTATTGCAGTAGCAGGTATTATGGGTGGGTTAGCTTCTTCTGTAACCGATCAAACAACCAGAGTTATCATTGAAAGTGCATATTTTGAACCTACCATTATAAGAAAGGGTGCAAAATCATTAAATATGTCTACAGATGCATCAAAGCGATTTGAGCGNGGAGCAGACCCAAATGGAGCTGAAATCGCTTTTTGGCGCATTGTCTCTCTTTTAGAGGAGCTAGCTGATGGAACATGGATTGANGGTTTAATCGATGCTTATCCAAAAAAAATACCATCTATTGAAATAAAACTACGAAAAACGAAATTAGATAAAGTCTCTGGATTTTCTATTGATAATGATTTTGTAATTAATACGCTCAAAAGTCTTGGATGTATTATTAAAGAAAATGATAAGGGTTGGTTATGTCAACCACCCTCATGGAGACCGGATTTAGTTCGAGAGATAGACTTGATTGAAGAGATAATAAGAGTTTATGGATATGATAATGTTATTAGTAATTATAACTCGAATATTTCAATTAAAAATTCGGTTGTAGATCCTATATCTATTGTAGATACTATAAACAATATCCTTAATGGTTTTGGGTTTTACCAAGTGTTTAATAACACCTTGCAATCTGAAAAAAATGTATCTTTCTTTGAATCTGAACCTATTTCAATTATGAATCCACTATCAGATAAAATGTCCCATTTAAGAACAAGCTTAATAGAAGGTCTATTATTTACTGCGGATTTTAACTTTAAAAATGGTCAAAAAAACATGATGCTTTTTGAACATGGAAATATCTTTANAAAAAACGGTGAAGGATTAGATGGGATCAATGAAATTCATTTAATTTCGGGCGTAGTTTGTGGCAATATGCATGATTCTTCCATTCATTTGAATAAGTCAATTAAGAATNATTTNTTTTCAGTAAAGGGAANTATAAATANTTTGCTAAAAAGAATGAATTTTAGAGACGTTTCATTGGAAACTGTAGATAAATCTGAATCTCAATTTGATAAAGCGTTTATTGTTGAGNTAAATAATAAAAATATTGGTCGATATGGGAAAATATCTTCATCAATGATAAAAAAATTAGATTTAGATATCAGGGAAATATATGGTTTTGAAATAAATCTAAAAGATTTGTTAAGCCTTATATCAACCAACGCTACAAAGTATGAGCCAATAAATTACTTACCTAAAGTTGAAAGAGATTTGAATTTTGTAGTAGATGAAACCATTGAGGTTGGAGATATTGTAAAAGAAATAGGTTTGCTTAAAAATAAATTACTTGTTTCTGTAGTTCCTAAAAATATCTTTAGGCACAGTTCGATTGGTGATTTAAAAAAGTCCGTAACTATCAATTTAGAATTTCAGCATCCTTCTAAAACGCTTGAAGATAAAGATGTAAATCTTATTATAAATGAAATTATAAATGTGGTTTCTAAGAATTTCAATGCTAAATTAAGACAGTAACACTCAATAAAAAGTAAAGATTAAATTTTATGAGCTCTAACGATAATTTTGTCAAAGTATCAATTTATGGCCAAGAGTATACAATTAAGGCTCCTGCTGATGCTCGATATATTAAAAATATAGCTGAGTACGTTGATCAAAAAATGCGCGAGATACAGGAGGAGCTTAATACGCCTCAAGTACCTGCTAAAGTAGCTATCTTAGCAGCAATGAATATATCTGATGAATTGTTCGCCATTAAACGCAATCATGATAAAATAAAAAGTTCTGTTGAGGGTAAGGTTTCTTCATTGATGGAAATTATCGAAGAAGAGATACAGAAGTAGCTTTACTCATTATTTTTTGTAAATGGACACAAAAATACTTTCTGGAGTAGATCTTAGTTTCGAAGTCTATACTAAGCTACGTGAAAGAATAGAATCTCTAAAGAATCAATCTATCACACCATCTCTTGCTGTTGTATTGGTTGGAAATAATCCAGCATCAAAAGTTTATGTAAAAAATAAAATTAAACGTTTTAAGGACCTTGGATTAGATTCCTCAACATTTACGTTTCCCGAAAACGTAACGGAAGAATCATTACTTAAAAAAATCATTGATTTAAATAATGATAATGCATTTCATGGTATTCTTGTACAGCTTCCACTACCCGGTCATATTGATTCTGAAAAGATACTTACTATTATTGATCCTAAAAAGGATGTTGATGGATTTCACCCTGTAAATCTTGGTAACCTTACTGCAGGATCTCCAATTTTTATTCCTTGTACACCTAAAGGAATTTTAAGATTTTTTGAGCATTATAAAATTGAGCTGTCAGGAAAGCATGTAGTCGTAGTTGGAAGAAGTAATATTGTTGGTAGACCTATTTCTATATTAACGAGCTTAAAGGGTAGGTATTTAAACGCAACGACTACCATATGTCATTCTGGAAGTTCAGATTTATTTAAATTTACTCAAATGGCAGATGTCATTATTTTAGCTTTAGGTAAGCCACATTTTTTAAAATCAGAGCACATTAAACAAGGTGCAATAGTCATTGATGTTGGTATTAATAGAATTGAGAACAAAGAGGGTAGGGGTATATTAGTTGGGGATGCAGACATTAAATCTCTTGAAGGTAAAGCTTCCGCTATAACTCCTGTTCCTGGAGGCGTTGGGCCCATGACCATTGCTATGTTAGTTGAAAATACAGTGGAAGCAGCAGAAAGATTACTTAATAATGAAAGTTGATCTTAGTGATTTGAAAGCAGTTGTGTGTGGAGGTTCAGATGGTATCGGCGAAGCTTGTTCAAAAATCTTAGCTTCCAATGGAGCCAGTGTCATCATTATTGCAAGAAATAAAGATAAATTAAAAAAAGTAATTAAAGAATTAGATACATCTAATAACCAAAATCATAGCCTAATCATTGCAGACTTTGATCATCCAGATAATCTTACAAAAATATTAGACAATGAACTAGGACATGCGATTGATATTCTTATCAACAACAGCGGCGGTCCTAAAGGAGGTGTTCTCTTAGATTCAAAATCCGATGAATTTATTACTGCGTTTAACAGATTACTTGTTTCTAATCAGGTTATTACAAAATGTGTTGTACCAGGTATGCAAAAACAAAAATTTGGAAGAATAATCAACATTATATCCACTTCAGTAAATCAAGTAATTCCTGGCCTTGGTGTTTCAAATACAGTTAGAGGAGCTGTTTCTCAATGGGCTAAAACCCTAGCACTTGAACTTGGTGACTCTAACATAACTGTTAATAACATACTTCCTGGTTACACAAAAACAAATAGGTTAAAAGAATTAGCTGAAAACAAAGCAACTCAAAACAGTTATTCTGTAAGTGACATAATGGAAGAATGGGCAAGCTCGACGGCATTAAAAAGACTTGCTGAGCCGATTGAAATTGCAAATGCCGTCTTATTTTTAGCATCTAAGGAAGCATCCTACATTACAGGACATAATTTATCTGTTGATGGTGGGAGATATAAATCTTAGTACGCCCGGAGGGATTTGAACCCACGACCTTTGGAACCGGAATCCAACGCTCTATCCAGCTGAGCTACGGGCGCATTTATTTTTACTTAAATTAAAAAGGTAAAAATTTATTATTAAAAAAAATATTATTATGATTAACGATACTTCAAATCTTAAAGAACATTTTATTCTGAATCCAAATATTACTTTTCTAAATCATGGTTCATATGGCGCTTGTCCAATTAGTGTTTTCGAAGAGAATCAAAAGTGGCAAAGAAAGATGGAGAGGGACCCTGTAAAGTTTATGCATGAGGATGTATATGGCTTTTTAGAAAAATCTAGAGAACGATTAGGCAATTATATTAATTGTGATAAAGATAGTATAATTTATTTCCCAAATCCTACTCATGCCGTTGCAAGTGTTATTGATAATATAAAAGTTAAAAAAAACGATGAGGTTCTATCTACGAATCTAGAATATGGATCTTGCGACAGAATGTGGTTTTATCATTCAAAAATCCATGAATACAAGTATGTTCAGTCAAATATTCAGATGCCTATTCTTGATAAAGAATCATTTTTAAAAGATTTTTGGANCTCACTATCAAAAAAGACGAAATTTGTTTTTATNAGTCATATTACTAGTGGCACTGCCATGCTATTACCGATTAGGGAAATTATTGAAGAATCCAAAAGATTAGGATTNTATACTATTATAGATGGAGCCCATGCACCNGGTCAAATCCCTTTGGATATANTTGAGCTTGATCCAGACTACTATATTGGAGCCTGTCATAAATGGATGTGCGCTCCTAAAGGGTCTTCTTTTCTCTATGTNCGAAAAGAGTTGCAGGATAATATGGAGCCTTATCTTAAAAGCTGGGGTTGGGGATCAGAGTTTGATGAATTTAAAAATACAACACAGCATAAAAGTAAAAGCCATTTTCAAAATAAATTTCAGTGGCAAGGCACACGTGACATGAGTGCATTTTTAACTGTTCCTAAGGCNATTGAATTTCAAGAAAATTACAATTGGAATGATGTTATTCGACGATGTAAAAATTTAATTGTTGATACACGCAATGAAATAACAACCTTAACTGGAATTCCTAAGATTTGTCCAGATGATTTTCTTATACAAATGACTACTATTGTTTTTCCATTTATTGGNCACTTAGAGCTAAAACAAGTATTATATAATGATTATCAAATTGAAATACCTACTTATTTTAAAGACGGTATTACAGCTTTTAGAATATCTATTCAAGGTTATAACACTACAAATGATGCTGATTATCTTGTAAAATCTCTTCATGAAATAATGAATAATTAAAATGGCATATAATATATATTATGTATAATAAGGTATATAGGTGACTAGAAATACTATAATAGGGATAATATTATGTGTTTTGACTGCCCTGCTATCTATACAGTTGTCAAGCTACATAGGAATTTCAATACTAAATCTTAGCAAAAGTCCCATTTCACCAATTATAATATCTATTATAATTGGAACTATAATTGGAAATTCAATAAAAAATTTAGATTTATACGATGAAGGATTTACATTTGCGATAAAATACCTACTTAAGCTAGGAATAATCTTTTTAGGAATTAGACTAAGTATATCAGATATACTTATATATGGATTACAAGGTTTAGTAGTAATTATTCCTTGTATAGCAATTTCAATATTAATTGTAAAAAGTCTCCGAAATAAATTAAATGTATCAGAAAACCTATCGTTATTAATTGCAGTTGGAACAAGTATTTGTGGTGCAACGGCTATTGCTGCATTAGCACCAGCTATAAATGCAAAAAAAGAAGAAATATCTTATGCCATAGCAAACATCACAGTTTTTGGACTATTTGCAATGTTTTTATACCCAATGGTGGCGTATACGGTATTTAATGATAATTCACTATCTGTAGGGCTATTTTTGGGCACATCAATCCATGAAACTGCTCAAGTTGCGGGTTCTGGAATGATTTATTCAGAGCAATATCAAAATCCATCGGTTTTAGATATATCTACAGTGATTAAATTGGTTAGAAATACCATGATGGTTATAGTCATACCGCTCCTAGCCTTTCTAGCCAGAAAAGACTCAAACCAAAACAACAGCATAAAAATAGCTTCTATTTTTCCATATTTTATCATTGGATTTCTAGTTTTTGGAATGATTAGAACTGTTGGTGATCAATTTGAGTATCAAATTGGAAGTGAGAATTGGAATTCTTTCATTTATTTTATTAAAAATTTCGCAGAAATATTACTTGTGATCGCAATGTCTGCTATTGGTTACAATACCAAAATCAATAAATTCAAAAATTTAGGACTAAAACCATTCTATTTAGGTTTTATAGCTGCTCTTAGCGTTGGTGTAGTGAGTTTTTCTGTAATATACTTTTTAGTATAGATATATCACGAATTAAGCCCTGTACCCTCTTCATACCGGTTTAAAATAGTAAAATCAGTTCAGAAGAATATTTTAGACCTAGGTTTTCAATTAATATCAATTTTCTTATGTTTTTATGACGATATTAAAAATTTTTCCAGGTATATATATCTCTTTTATGATTGTAGCGTTTTTGATATGCGATATGATTTTAGCGTCAGATTTGGCCATATCGATTACTTTTTCTTTCGACATATCCAAATTTATAGAAATTTCTGACCTTCTCTTTCCGTTAATTTGAATAGGAATAATGACCTCATCGGATTCTGCAAGATTTTCATCATATTTTGGCCATTCAACATAAGATAGTTCAGATGTTTGTCCTGCCATTTCCCATAATTCCTGACATAAATGAGGCATAAAAGGATTCATAATAACAATAAAAGATTTAATAGTGTTTATATTTATTGATTCAAGCTTTTGAATATGATTAGTAAATATCATGAATTCTGAAACGCAGGTATTAAAGTGCATTTGGTCTAAATTATTAGAAACCTTTTTAATCATAGAATGAAGCTTTTGAAGGGTTTCCTTGCTGTCTTCCACTTCGTTTATTTTATTTGATAAAACACCGTCATCATTAACTAAAATTGACCATAATTTTTTAATAAAACGTGAGCATCCTTGGAGTCCAGTAGTGCTCCATGGCTTAGCTTTATCTAAAGGACCCATGAACATTTCATATATACGCATGGAGTCCGATCCGTACTCATCTACAGTAAGATCAGGATTGATTACATTTCCTTTTGATTTGCTCATTTTTGATCCGTCTTGACCTAAAATCATACCTTGGTTAAATAATTTAGAGAATGGCTCTTTNTGAGTAACATATCCAAGATCATATAGCACATGATGCCAAAAACGAGAATAAAGCAGGTGTAAAACTGCATGCTCTGCACCACCAACATATAAATCGACCGGCATCCAATACTTTTCTTTGTTTATATCCCAGGGTTTGTTTTTATTATTTGGATCAATATATCTTAAATAATACCAGCATGAACCTGCCCATTGTGGCATGGTATTGGTTTCTCTAAGTCCAATAATTTTACCAGATGAATCCTTGACCTCAACCCAATCCTTAACATTTGCGAGAGGAGATTCTCCGGTTCCACTTGGTTCATATTTTTCTACAACTGGTAANTCTAAGGGAAGATCTNTTTCATTCAATATTTTTGGTTCACCATTTTGATGTATAACTGGAATTGGTTCTCCCCAATATCTTTGCCGTGAAAAAAGCCAGTCGCGTAACTTGTATTGTACAGTCTTCTCCCCNTTTTCGTTGTCAATCAACCATTTTGCCATTTTTTCTTTAGCTGTAGAAATATCTAACCCATTTAAAAAGTCACTATTAATTAATAACCCCTCACCGGTATAGGCGCCACCATCAAAATTTTCACCGGGATCAATGGTTCTAACTACTGGTAAATTATATTTTTTTGCAAAATCCCAATCTCTCTCATCTTCTCCNGGTACAGCCATAATTGCACCTGTTCCATAGCTCATGATTACGTAATCAGATATCCAAATAGGAATTTCCTTATTATTGACAGGATTTATTGCATAGGTTCCCAACCAAACACCCGTTTTATCTTTATTTAGTTCTGTTCTGTCAAGATCTGATTTTTTTGAAGATTCCTCAACATATTTTTTAACNAAATCTNGTTGAGCATCATCTGTTAAGTNATTAACAAGTGGGTGCTCAGGAGCTAGGACCATATAGGTAGCTCCATAAAGAGTATCATGGCGGGTAGTAAAAACTTCAAGAGTTTGATTTATACTCGGTAAATCAAAGTAAATCTTTGCTCCTTCAGATTTACCGATCCAGTTTTTTTGAAGTTCTTTTATACTGTTTGGCCAATCCAGATCATCTAAGCCGGAGAGCAAAGAATCTGCATATTTTGTTATTTTGAGCATCCATTGTCTCATTGGAACACGAAAGACAGGGTATCCACCAATATCAGATTTACCATCGACAACTTCTTCATTGGCTAATACTGCTTTTAATTCAGGNCACCAATTAACTGGAACCTCTGCCTCATAGGCTAACCCCTTTTTGTAGAGCTGAACGAATATCCATTGNGTCCATTTTACATATTCTGGATCTGTAGTATTAATTTCACGCGACCAATCATAGGAAAAACCGAGCATTTTAATTTGCCTTTTAAAGTTTGCTACATTATCCTTTGTAGTTTTTGATGGATGGGTTCCAGTTTTTATGGCATATTGTTCCGCTGGAAGGCCAAATGCATCCCACCCCATGGGATGAAGAACATTATATCCTTGATGTCTTTTGTAGCGCGCTAATATATCAGTTGCAATGTACCCTAAGGGATGACCAACATGGAGTCCAGATCCAGATGGGTAAGGAAACATATCGAGTATATAATATTTAGGTTTATCAATGAAATCTTCAGTTTTGAACACATCATTTTCATCCCAATATTTTTGCCACTTAGGTTCGATATTTTTNTGATTATAGCCCATAATAAAGAATAGAACTGAATAAAATTTATGGCTTTAATAAAGCTTTTACAATATGTGAGGAGAATTAAAATAAGTATTTAATTGCAAAGAAGCTGCCAATNAGCAACACTGAGAATAAGATAGCTAAAATATTAAAATATCTATCTATGAAATATCGAATAGGTTCACCAAATTTCCATATGAGTGCACCTAATAATAAAAATCTTGAGGTCCTACTGACGAGTGACGCAATCAAAAACATATTGAAATTTATATCAAAAGCACCCGCAGAGACCGTAAAGACCTTAAATGGTATTGGTGTAAAACCCGATACAAAAACAATCCAAAAATTCCACTCTTCATACTTCAATTTTATATCATAAAAGAGTTCAGAGGAGAATCCAGGTATTGNTGAAATGAAAAAGGTCGCTATTGATGAGAATTCACCTTCACCATTCCACCATAATAGATTACCAATACCATACCCAAATACAGCCCCCATTGCAGAGCCTAAAGAGCAAATAAAGACAAATTTAAAGGAATTGGATCTTGATCCAAGGCACAAAGCAATGAGTAAAATATCAGGAGGTATTGGAAAAAAAGATGCTTCAGTGAATGAAAGGATGAATAAAGCTACAGAACCCCATTTTGAATCGGACCACCCTAAAACCCAATCATAAAGGTTCTTNAGCCAAGACATTTATAAGCTAAATATTAAAATCGCTGATAACAAATGAAAGAGAATCGTAGCGAGTGCCTGATTTATCTTCAATCACCACTNGCCAATCCCCTATTCTATCTGGATTTACGGTTATATAGCTCCAAGAGCGCCAGTTGAAAGAGCGCCTAGATTCCATTTCAATTNTTGATTTTAATTGACCATCTTGATACCATTTATGGTAAAGTATTTTTGAATCGTTTTTATTTTGAACCCCAGAAAGGAAATACACTCGATCTTCTTCAGTTGAGAAGGTGCTTTTTGGATCAATTATTGATCTATTAGCCACGCNAGTACCAGTAGACATATTTANAATTTTGAAGGGTATATCTATTAAAGAAACTTCTTCTACTAATTTATCTGTTTCTTTTTTTGTTTCTATATCTTCAATTAATTCAATGGTTACTAAATCTTCTTTAGCGTCAATTTTTATAGCATTGTGGTTATTACCTGAATTCATTTGATCAATATTTATATTCTGCGTTTCAACAGTATTTAAATCTTTTGGTGTAGATGGCTTTGCCTCAGAAACGAATTTATGATGAACTGCTAATCGAATAGGCCTACTATCNTTAAGTTTCGTATTTGCAGAAACAAAAGAAAACATATAAATTGTATAAACTGCTAATACAACTCCAGAGGCAACTTTTAACTTTTGCCAAACTGATATTATTAACAATACACTNATAACTAGCGTGATCTGCATAACAACAGGTTCTAAGATTAATGGTCTAAACATATACTTTAATTTAAAATCGTTTTAACTTAAAGCAATACATGAATCTTNTTAATTATTTATAAAATGCTCTTAAAAATCAAAGGATATAAATAAAATGTCAAACTGTTACCNTTCTCTGTTTTTNGCTCTTATTCTCTTTCAGTCGTGCAATCAGACAACAAATGATACATTGGACAATGCACCTNNCAAAGATCTAACTAAAGATGAAAAAATTCAAAAAAAATGGGATGATAGAATTGACTCAGTCAGTTATGCTATTGGGCTTGACGTAGCTATGAGGCTTGATCAGCAATTTGATCAATTCAATCATAAAAGAATTAATAAAGCGATTGATGACTATTTTACAAAATCAAAATATGAATTATCTGATAGGGAAAGAGTTTCNGTTATTACAATGTATAATGAACTTATTGCTCCAAAATATAAATTAGATTTAGAAAAACGGAACATGATCGAGGGTAGTGCCTTTTTAGAATCCAATAAAAGTCAGCCGGGAGTTATTGAACACAAAAGTGGAATTCAATATAAGATTATCAAAAAAGTTGATGGCATTACTCCAAAATCCAATGATGTTGTGAGCATACATTATGTAGGTAAATTAGTTGATGGTACAAAATTTGATAGTTCTTATGACAGAGGTTATCCTTCAAATGTTCCACTCAATAGGCTCATTCCAGGCTGGTCACAGGGTATACAACTAATGACGGTTGGTTCAACCTTTCAATTTTTCATACCGGGTCACCTCGCATATGCTCAGAATGAGGGGCCAGGTGGACCAGGTGCTACATTGATATTTCAAGTTGAATTATTAGAGATTTTAAGAGAAACTGAATCCTAAGATTTTGATTTAGATCTAAGATTCTCGAATTTTTCGATGCATTCTAGCATCTTCGGAAATCTTTTTAGCTATTTCTTCTGCAACCTTTCCTTCCATTATTTCTTTCTTATTATTTCTTCCCCTTTTATTAGGAAATATTTTTTCAAATAAAGAAAGGAACCTCTTAGTCATCCTATATAACTTCAGGAACGTAATTAAAATTTGATTTGTCTGGTCTTTCAACAGAGCCAGTCAATGCACGGTCTGGAAGTTTAATTTCCTCATGTTCAACTTCCGAATACTGAACAAGGCTCAAAAGATGACTGATGCAATTTATTCTAGCCTTTTTCTTATTATCAGATTCAACTAAATACCACGGCGAAGATTCTGTATCAGTATGTTCAAGCATTTTGTCTTTTGCTTTAGAGTAATCATCCCATCTGTTCACAGATTCAAGATCCATTGGGCTCAACTTCCACCCCTTTGTGGGATCATCTATCCTACCTTGAAATCTTTTAATTTGCTCTTCAGGGCTAACAGAAAACCAATATTTTATTAATTGAATTCCAGAACTAATTAACATCCTTTCAAAGTCGGGACATGTTTGCAAAAAATTTATATATTCTTTATCTGAGCAAAATCCCATTACCTTTTCAACGCCTGATCGATTATACCAGCTTCTATCCAGAATTACAATTTCTCCAGCTGAGGGCAAATGAGCTACATATCTTTGAAAATACCATTGAGTTTTCTCTTTTTCTGTTGGTGCAGATAAAGCTACAACCCTACAATGTCGCGGATTTAAATGTTCCGTAACGCGCTTGATAGTCCCACCTTT
>PBOO01000005.1 GCA_002724475.1 Fidelibacterota bacterium
TGAATTAATAATAACTCTTCCAACAGAGGTATTTTTATACCATTTATCTTTATATCGCACATTGATGATAGCATTGACATCAACAACCCTACCTTCATAAGCCAATAAAACTTCATTAAATGAACCGAAGGTTTTACCCTCTCCTCTACACCCTTCTTTAGGTCGAGTAAGATAATATGTACCTAAAACCATATCCTGCGATGGCAAAGCGAGTGGCTTTCCATTGGCTGGATGAAGTATGTTATGACTCGAAAGCATTAAAACGCGGGCTTCCATCTGAGCGGCTAAGGATAGGGGTACATGTACCGCCATTTGGTCACCATCAAAATCTGCATTGAATGCTGAGCAAACTAATGGATGTATTCGAATTGCTTTACCATCGACAAGCACTGGCTGAAAAGCTTGTATTCCTAATCTGTGAAGTGTGGGAGCGCGATTGAGTAATACAGGGTGATCCTTTACAACATACTCAAGAACCTTATAAACTATAGGGTCCTTATCTTCAATCATTAGTTTAGCGCTTCTAGGAGTTTGAGCATATCCTCTGGACATTAACTCGCTAATCATATGAGGCTTAAATAACTCAAGGCCCATATTTTTTGGGAGACCACATTCGTGAAGATTTAGTTCTGGNCCAACTACGATAACAGATCTTCCAGAATAATCAACNCTTTTACCAAGAAGATTTTGACGAAACCTACCGGTCTTGCCGCGAATCATATCTGAGATTGATTTTAGAGGTCTACGTGTCCCNCTTCTNATAGCTGTTTTGCGCCTACTATTATCAAATAGAGCGTCNACAGANTCCTGGAGCATTCTTTTTTCATTTCTTAAAATAACATCAGGTGCTTTTATCTCCATAAGNTGCTTCAGGCGATTATTTCTTATGATTATTCTTCTGTATAAATCATTTAAATCACTGGCAGCAAACCTACCACCATCAAGAGGAACTAAAGGTCTTAATTCAGGTGGAATGACTGGAAGGATGGAAATAACCATCCATTCAGGCTTATTGATTTTCTTNACTGTAGATATATCGACTAAAAANGACTTTACAACTTTAAGTCTTTTGAGTGCTTCTTCTTTTTTTTGTTTAGACTTTGAATTTTTAATTACATCTTCAAGCTCTCGCCTAAGCTCAACTAAGTTCATTCTAGCTAGCATTTCCTTAAGCGCTTCACCGCCCATCGCTGCATAGAAAAAGTCATCATTGTCTCTGTCTTCTTCTGTTACGGCATCAAAACCAAAATTACGTTCATATTCAACATATTCATCTTCTTCAATAATCGAGAACTGCTCAGCGCCACTTTTACCAGGCTCAATTACCAAAAACTGCTCATAATAAACAATTTTTTCTAAATCCTTGGTAGATATACCTGCAAGGTAACTAAGTTTTGAAGGTATNGATCTAAGATACCAAATATGAACGACTGGAACAGCCAAGGTAATGTGACCCATCCTGTCTCTTCGAACTTTTTTCCTGGTCACCTCAACGCCGCATCTATCGCAAATAATNCCTCTGTATCTAATTCCTTTGTATTTGCCACAGTGGCATTCATAATCCTTAACTGGACCAAAAATTTTCTCACAAAATAATCCATCTTTTTCTGGCTTGTAAGATCTGTAATTTATTGTTTCAGGCTTTATGATCTCTCCGTAGGATTTCTGGAGAATACTTTCAGGCGAAGCAAGACCTATTGTTATGGATGAAAATCCTTTGCTTGTGTCTAATTTATTTGTTTGTATAAAAGTCAAAATACATCTCCATTAATCTAATTCTATGTCTAAACCGAGCCCTTGAAGCTCTTTTATGAGAACGTTGAAAGATTCTGGCACTCCAAATGGTGGCAAATCTTCACCCTTAACAATTGCATTGTAAACCTTGGACCTACCTTCAACATCATCTGATTTTACAGTCAAGATCTCTTGCAAGGTATGAGCAGCTCCATAAGCCTCAAGAGCCCAACACTCCATCTCTCCAAAGCGCTGTCCGCCAAATTGAGCTTTACCACCCAGTGGTTGTTGCGTAACCAGAGAATATGGACCTGTTGATCTTGCGTGCATTTTATCCTCAACCATATGGCTTAGCTTCATCATGTAAATATTTCCAACGGTAACGGGATTGTCTAACTTTTCACCGGTTCTACCATCAATAAGCTGTGTTTTTCCAGTTAAGGGTAATTTTGCTTTCTTAAGCTCTTCTTCAACTTCTTTTGGTGTAGCTCCGTTAAAAACAGGGGTTGCATATGAAACACCAAGAACATCACCAGCCCAGCCCAACATCGTTTCATAAAGTTGACCAAGGTTCATTCTTGAGGGAACGCCTAATGGATTCAAAATAACATCTACTGGGGTTCCATCTTCCAAAAATGGCATATCCTCTTCCGGAACCACTGTTGCTACAATACCTTTGTTTCCATGCCGTCCAGCCATCTTATCGCCAACTTGAATTTTTCGTTTGTTTGCGATATCGACCTTAGCAAGTTTTAGTATACCAGGCTGTAATTCATCACCGATTCTTAATTTAAAAACCTCTCTTTCAAGAGTCTCTTCAATGATCCTCCATTCCTTCCAGAATGACCTCCAAACCGCTTTAAGCTTTTTCCATGTTTGAGGATTTTCAACCCAAGCTTCGTCNTGATTNAATCGCTCTAAATTGTAACTATTAAGTCTTTTTGANGTAAGNTTTGTACCTTTTTTAATTAACGTTCGACCTGAGGATATATCTCTAATTCCATTTGATACCTCATTTTTAAGCAAATCAAGAAGCTTAACATCTCTAGACTCTTTAAGGTCTTTTTTGTTGACTGCAGACGTTTTTTGCAATTCGATGATATTTTTCTTTTCTTCTGCTCTTGCACTTTTACTTCTTTTTTGGAAAAGCTTAGTGCCAATAACAACACCATTCAAGCCTGGATCTGCTCTTTTAGAAGCGTCTTTTACTTCACCGGCTTTTTCNCCAAAGATTGCTCNNAGNAGTTTTTCCTCAGGAGNGGGATCTGTTTCACCCTTAGGNGTCACTTTACCGATAATAATATCTCCCTCTTTCACTTTGGCNCCNACTCTAACGATTCCATCTTCGTTTAATTCTTTAGTAGCGTCTTCTCCGACGTTAGGTATNTCAGGCGTGAGCTCTTCTTGCCCTCTTTTGGTATCTCTGACTTCAAGTTCAACTTCATTCACATGNACACTGGTGAAAAGATCATCTTTTACTAATCTTTCACTAAGCACTATNGCATCTTCAAAGTTATACCCTCTCCACGGCATGAAAGCAACNGTGACATTTTTACCTANCGCAAGCTCTCCGTTTTGAGTNGANGTACCATCAGCNATNGGGTCACCAACTTTGATCTTATCCCCCTCAGAAACAATTGGTCTTTGATTTTGCGCGGTGTTTTGATTCGTTCTTTTGAATTTTCTCAATGGNATCGAAACTAAGTTTTCACCTTCAATCAAAGTCAAATCTTCAGGCACATCGTATGTTTTAATAACAATTTTTTCTGCATCAACATAGTGTACTCGACCTGAAACTGGAGAGACAACAGCTGATCTGGAATCAACAGCAACCTTACCCTCNATTCCAGTTCCAACAATAGGTGCATCAGGATTCATNAGAGGAACGCTCTGTCGTTGCATATTTGAACCCATCAATGCTCTGTTTGCATCATCGTGCTCAAGGAAAGGTATTAATGAAGCTGCAACAGATAGAATCTGATTGGGTGCAACATCCATATATTCTACCTTATCAGGAGTAACAATAGGAAAATCTCCTTTAATTCTAGCGCGAATATTNGTATTNGTTAGCTCTGAATCTTTTCCTTTGAGCGGTTCATTTGATTGAGCGATCATAACTCTATCTTCATCATCCGCAGATANATACTCTACTTNGNGCGTAGCAAAAGCCTTNNTGTCTTTTTGTTCNACNCGCCTGTAGGGAGCCTCNATAAATCCATGNTTATTAACTTTAGCNAATAAAGCAAGAGATGAAATCAGTCCGATATTAGGACCTTCAGGAGTTTCAATNGGGCANAATCTACCATAATGAGTGTAGTGAACGTCCCTTACCTCAAAACCNGCTCGCTCNCTNGTCAGACCTCCTGGCCCAAGTGATGAAATACGTCTTTTGTGGGTTACTTCAGCCAAAGGATTNGTTTGATCTCCAAATTGCGATAACTGGCTNGTGCCAAAGAAAGTATTAATNACAGTAGTTACAACGCGCGAATTAATCAAATCNTGAGGAGTTATNGACTCCTGCTCTCTTAAATTCATTCTNTCATAGATAGTTCTAAGCATTCTGCTNAGNGCAACGGANAATTGNTTNGTTAATTGCTCTCCAATNGATTTNACCCTTCTNTTTCCNAGATGGTCAATGTCGTCAGAACCTCTTTCTCCTTTACGCATATCCACCAAAAANTTGATAACNTGTATGATATCATCCATGGTTAAAACTGTGCTTTCAACAGGNACTTTAAGTGCAAACTGCTGATTNAGACGATATCTACCAACTTCGCCAAGGTCATATTTTTTTGGATTAAAAAATATTCTTTCAATAAATCTTTGCGCNGTCTCAAGATTCGGCGGTTCACCAGAACGAAGCAGTTGATATACTATGTTTAACGCTTCTTCTGTATTTTTGCTTGGGTCCTTAACCATNGTATTTAATAACATCATTGAGTGAAAATCTTTATTCTGATTTACTACCTGCAATGATNTTACTTTTGCCTCTTTTAATTCGCTCAAATTTTCATTTGTTAGCTCAACGCCACCCTCAAGAAATATTTCACCGGTATTTTCATCAATCACATCTTCAACGACTGTTGACCCTATGTAAGATTCAATATTTTTACTTCTAATTTTTACTTCTTCAATACAGTTGAAGGCTTTGAAGATATCTGCGTTAGTTGAATATCCCAAAGCTCGCAGTAGCATTGTAACCGGGAATTTTCTTCTTCTATCAATGATACAAAAAACGCAGTCGTTAATGTCAGTGGTAAAGTCAACCCATGAACCTCTGAATGGTATAATCCTAGCTTGAAACAGCTTTGTTCCGTTAGGGTGAATAGATTGATCAAAAAATACACCTGGCGACCTCTGAAGCTGAGAAACGATTACTCTTTCAGCTCCATTAATTACAAATGTTCCTTTGTTNGTCATATAAGGGATATTNCCAAAATANACTTCCTGCTCAATGGATTGGTCGTATTTACTGCGGTCGTCCTCATTGGTNATATGCAAAACTAGTCTAACTTTCAGAGGAACAGAATAAGTCAATCCTCTGTCCATGCACTCTTCAGCGGTATATTTAGCCAGTCCTAGAAAATAGCTTTTGTATTCCAATACATAGTTTTTATGAGAGTCTTCAATAGGNAAAACAGATTTAAAAACTTCTTCAAGGCCAATATTTAACCTTTCATCCTCAGGGGCGTGCTCTTGAATGAATGATTGAAAGGCATCTATCTGTACGCCAAGTAGATCTGGAAATTCTACCTCGGCTTTAGTTTTTTCAAATGTGATACGCTCTGCGTACGGATTGGACGTGGTAGCCAATTAAGCCTCCGTTAGTAAAGAATTAAAAATTNTAATTATGAAAAAAATGTGAATTAAAGCTTTTACTTTAACTCTACTGATGCACCAGCTTCTTCAAGCTGTTTTTTCATATCTTCGGCTTCTGCCTTAGCAACACTTTCTTTNATTGATTTTGGNGCNCCATCAACAAGCTCTTTTGCTTCTTTTAGNCCTAGGCTNGTAATACCCCTTACGACTTTAATTACATTAATTTTTGAAGAACCNGCAGAAGTNAAAACAACATCAAATTCATCTTTTTCTTCAGCCGCAGCATCTCCACCGCCAGCNGCAGGNGCAGCTCCTACNACAGGNGCNGCTGCAGTAACTCCAAATTTTTCTTCAATTTCTGAGATTAGNTCNGATATTTCNATCATATTTGCATTTTCAAGATATGTAAGCACATCAGCTCTTTTTGTGTCAGCCATTTTTATAGCTCCTTAATTACTTTTATTTTCTTTTAAACTTGTTAAAACATTACCAACATTAGACATTGGTGATTTCAAAGCCCAAACGAGTTTGGTTAAAGGTGATTGCAGAAGCGCAATCAACTTTGCCAAAGACTCTTCTTTGGTTGGTACGTCGGCAAATTTTTTGAATTCACTACCATCAAGTATTTCACCCTCAAATACTATTCCTTTAACTTGAGGCAGGTCATTTTCTTTAGTAAAATCTTTTATAACTTTAGCTGGGGTAGTAGGATCCTCATATGACAGCGCAATTGCTGTAGAATTATGTAAATAATCATCTAAACCTTTGAGGTTGTTTTTTTCAGCAGCAAGCTTTAAAAGAGTATTTTTTGTAACTTTAAACTCTACATCGTTGGAATGAAATTCTTTTCTAAGCTTCGTAATATCGTCGACGTTCAACCCGAGATATTCTGTAATATATACTGCTTTTGCTCTACTGAGCTTATCTGTTAATTCTTCTACTTGGTTTATATTTTTAGTGCTTGGCATTTATATATTTCCATGATCAATTTTAATACCTGGCCCCATAGTTGAGGATATGGTCATCTTTTTAAAATATGTTCCTTTAACTGAAGCCGGCTTTGCTTTCATAAGCGTTTCAAAAATTGTTTTAACATTTTCTTCTAAGGCTTTTTCATCAAAAGAACTTTTTCCGCATTGCGCATGAACGATACCATTTTTATCAACGCGGAGTTCGATTTTTCCAGCTTTNAGCTCTTTGACAGCGCTNGNAATATCTGTCGTAACGGTTCCACTTTTTGGNTTAGGCATTAAACCTTTTGGACCCAAAACCTTGCCCAATTTTCCCAATTCAGGCATCATATCTGGAGTTGCTACAACTTTGTCAACATCATCCCAACCAGATTTTAATTTATCTAAAAATTCTTTACCTACATAATCAGCGCCAGCATCTGTGGCTTCTTTCTCCTTGGGTCCTTGAGTAACTACCAATACCTTTACTTTTTTTCCGGTACCATGGGGAAGCGATGTCGTNAATCTAATNTTTTGATCAGCATGTCTAGGNTCAACTCCTAAATTGACAGCGACATCGATGGATTCATCGAATTTAGTGAATTTCTGAGATTTTAATGATTTTACAGCTTCTAAAATGGAATATTCTTTTAACAAATCCAGCTCTGAATTAATCTTTTTTCTATTTTTAGTAAGTTTCATTATTTCTCTACTTCTAAGCCCATGCTTCGGGCAGTTCCTCTGATCATTTCCATAGCCATTTCAACTGAGTTCGCATTAAGATCTTTCATTTTAAGTTCGGCAATTTCTTTTAAATCAGCACTAGTTACCTTACCAACTTTTTCTCTATTAGGTTCACCTGATCCTTTAGGAACCCCTGCTTTTTTCTTTAGAAGAACAGCTGCGGGTGGGGTTTTTGTGATGAATGTAAAACTTCTATCTGCATAGACTGTGATAACTACGGGAATNATCATACCTGTTTGCTCTTTTGTAGCATCATTGAACGCCTTGCAAAACTCCATAATGTTGACTCCGTGCTGACCTAAAGCAGGACCAACTGGAGGCGCTGGATTAGCTTGTCCAGCAGGTATTTGCAACTTTATGTAACTTGATATTTTTTTCTCAGCCATATTTACTTCTCAATTTCAACTTGCAGAAAATCAAGCTCTACCGGGGTTGATCTTCCAAANATACTGACAGAAACCTTTACTTTTTGCTTTTCCTCGTTAACNTCATTGACATATCCGTTAAAGTCTGCAAATGGGCCATCAATAACTTTTACAGAATCACCTACCTTGTATGGCGCGACAACTATTTCTTTACCTTCTCGTCCATGAACCTCGCCAAGAATTCTAGTTATTTCATCCTCCTTAAGCGCTTGAGGATCTCCATTAGGGCCTACAAAACTGATAACACCATCCATATTCTCAATAATGTGTCGTGCTTCTTTAGAATCTGTCATTTGAACCAAAACATATCCAGGGAAAAAAACTTTATTCTTTATTTTTTTCTTCCCATCTTTCATTTCTACGATATTTTCAGATGGAATTAATATGTCACTAACTTGGTCTGAAAGATTTTGATAATCCAATTCAAAGAGCAGATTATCTTTTACTTTGCTCTCTTTTCCTGAGATAACTCGTAATGGGTACCAGTTCATAAAATCACCTGCATAACGCTCGAAAGTATTCTATCAATGAAAAATAGGAAGGCACTAACAATAATGGAAAAAGACACCACAACCCANGTTGAACCTTTCAGCTCATCCCACTTTGGCCAGGATACTTTTTTCATTTCAACCGAAACCTCTGAAAAAAACTTTTTAATTCTATTCATACAAAAAGCTATTCATCGCACCAAAATCAATCGCAGGAGTGACAGGACTTGAACCTGCAACCCCCGGTTTTGGAGACCGGTGCTCTACCAATTGAGCTACACTCCTATATAATNTTTATAGCTTTAAAATTTAAAGCTATTTTGTCTCTTTAAAGATGACATGCTTACGAACTATCGGATCGTATTTTCGATATTCTACTCTTTCGGGATGAGTTCGTTTGCTTTTAGTAAATGTATAGCGATATCCAGTACCGGCAGTACTTTCCAAATGGATAATGTCGCGCTTACTATTGCCAGCCATATAAGAGGTACCTAATTATTCAACAATTTCTGTTACTACACCAGCGCCAACAGTGTGTCCACCTTCACGAATAGCAAAACGCAATTCCTTATCCATGGCAATTGGTGTAATTAGTTCAACTTCCAATTCTACATTGTCCCCTGGCATAACCATTTCAGTTCCACTAGGCAATGTAGCAACACCTGTTACATCAGTAGTTCTAAAGTAAAACTGCGGTCTATAGCCATTGAAAAATGGTGTATGTCTACCACCTTCATCTTTTTTCAACACGTAGACACTGGCTTTAAATTTTGTATGAGGAGTGATTGAGCCAGGAGCTGCAAGAACCATACCTCTAGTTAGATCTTCCTTGTCAATTCCACGTAACAGCAAACCAGCATTATCTCCTGCGCGACCTTCATCAAGAAGCTTACGAAACATCTCTACACCAGTTACGGTAGTTTTCTTATCAGAGCCCATACCAATCATTTCTATCTCATCGCCAACTTTAATAATACCGCTTTCAACTCTACCTGTTCCAACAGTACCTCTACCTGTAATAGAGAAAACGTCCTCAACAGGCATTAAAAATGGCTTATCGATGTCACGCTCAGGCTCGGGAATGAAACTATCGCATGCATCCATTAACTCAGTTATACATGCTGTAGCTGCATCATCAGTAACATTATTAAGAGCATTTAACGCAGAACCCTTAACTATTGGTATATCGTCTCCAGGGAACTCGTATTCATTCAATAGATCGCGAAGTTCCATTTCGACAAGCTCAATTAATTCCTCATCATCGACTTGATCTGTCTTGTTCATAAACACTACAATTGAAGGAACGTTAACCTGGCGAGCAAGCAAGACGTGTTCGCGCGTTTGAGGCATAGGACCATCAGCGGCTGAAACAACTAGGATCGCACCATCCATTTGAGCGGCACCTGTGATCATATTCTTAATATAATCAGCGTGGCCTGGGCAATCAACGTGAGCATAATGCCTATTCGGGGTTTCATATTCAACGTGAGCTGTTTGGATGGTAATCCCGCGCTCACGCTCTTCAGGCGCATTATCGATACTATCAAAGGAACGTACCTCACTCAATCCTTTGTGAGCTTGCGTCATTGTGATAGCAGCTGTTAATGTGGTCTTTCCATGGTCAACATGACCAATAGTACCAATGTTTAAATGAGGTTTACTTCGTTCGAATTTCTCTTTTGACATCTCTTATTAATCCTCCGTTGATTAATATTTATTAATTTAATTTTGAAAGAGAGCCTACGGCCGGGATTGAACCGGCGACCTCTTCCTTACCAAGGAAGTGCTCTACCACTGAGCTACGTAGGCACTTCGAGCGGGTGATGAGAATCGAACTCACACCACCAGCTTGGAAGGCTGGAGTTCTACCATTGAACTACACCCGCAAAGTGGGGACAGAAGGATTCGAACCTCCGTAGACATACGTCGGCAGATTTACAGTCTGCTGCCTTTGACCGCTCGGCCATGTCCCCGATGTTATCAAGCATCCCTACTTGAAACGCAAACATCTGAGCCGGCGAAGGGACTCGAACCCCCGACCTGCTGATTACAAATCAGCTGCTCTACCAACTGAGCTACACCGGCAAGTCGGAACTAACTCTCAACTTGTCTTTTTGAATAAAATTACCCGAAAAGACGAAAAATCTTCAAAAAACGTTTCGATAATTTTTAGACAATGGAATGCACTGAGCTAAAGGAATATCGAAAAAAGCCTACGAAATTANTTAAGATATTTATTATTGACAATAAATTATTAAAATTAATTGNTAAAAANATTTAACTATTTTTTAACAATTTTGGACCATTAACCGTATCTTTTATCAACCATCCCCTNCTTTCAATTTCACTTCGAATTCTATCGGAACCNGCCCAATCCCTATTTATCCTNNATTGCTCTCTTTTTTCTGCCAGCGCNGCTATCTCAGNCGGAATGATCTCTTTTTGTGGTAGAATAGCAAAAATTGAATCAAAANATGAAATGAAAGAATTTCCCNTGGCTATGTCTTCAGTTGATAGCTTATTTTGGTCNAGTAGGCTATTTATTTTGCGAATCCAATCAAAGAAAATAGCTAGNGCTCCAGGCGTATCAAGGTCATTCGCTAGGCAAGCATTGAATTTTTTAAATTCTTCAGGNTAATCTTTGGANCTTTCGTTGTTTATTTCAGTCAATCNTTCTCGAGTNTTAGATATGCGCGCAATTGCAGATTTAGCCTCTNTTTTTCTTTTCATGCTAAAATTAACTCTNGTTCTGTAATGCGCACTCANTACTAAATATCTAAATTCTTCAGGTTCAAATCCAGCGTCAAAAAGATCAGAGAGAACATAAAAATTATTTAGAGACTTACTCATTTTATTACCATCAACCATTAGAAACTCTGAATGCAACCAATAATTCACAAAAGGACTGTCTAAAGCACAGCATGACTGAGCCAATTCATTTTCATGATGAGGAAATTTATTATCAACACCACCGCAATGTATGTCAAAGTGACTACCTAGATACTTTACTGACATTGCAGAGCATTCAATATGCCACCCTGGACGACCCCTTCCCCAAGGTGAATCCCAGTAAGTTTTACCATCTTCTTCTTTATATGACTTCCATAAAGCAAAATCGTTAGCATTGTCAGCTGAATATTCATCGGAAATCTCTAAGTCATTTGAAATGTTACTTTTTTCAATATTAACCAAAGCTCCATATTTTGAAAAAGTATCAATTTTAAAAAAAACAGACCCGTCATCAATTTGATAAGCATGCCCCTTTTTAATGAGATTTTCTATCATTTCAATCATATCATCGATATGATCTGTCGCATTTGGGTATATATCAGCCTCAAGAATCCTTAAAGACTTTATATCTTTGATAAACGCTTCAGTGTAATGTGAAGTAACTTCTTTTAATTCTTTCTTTTCGATCACGGACTTGTTTATGGTCTTATCATCNACATCNGTGATATTCATTACATGNTCAACCTCANAACCAAATGCTATAANCACTCTTTTTAGAAGATCTTCAAAAAGAAACGTCCTAAAGTTCCCAATGTGAGAAAANTCATAAACGGTAGGACCGCAAGTATACANCTTTACTTTTCCATCGCTTATGGGTTCAAATTGCTCCTTTTTTTTAGTGAGAGAATTATAAAAAGAGATCATTTTGATACNCCGTAAGCTTCATTNATAATCAATTCAANNACNTCATTGAAACTTACCCCAGCAGATTTTANTGATTTAGGAAGAAGGCTTGTTTCTGTCATNCCAGGAAGAGTATTAATTTCAAGAAACCAAATATTATCGTTTTCATCCAACAAAAAATCTACCCTTGAATAGTGCCTGCAGCCTAAAGCAGTGTGTGCTTTTAAAGATATATCTTGAATACTTAAAGAGANANACTCGCTTAAGTCTGCAGGGCAGATATATTCAGACATACCTTTAGTGTATTTACACTCATAATCATAAATATCTTTTTTGGGTATGATCTCTAANACNGGATAAGCCTTATCTCCAATGATTGAGCATGTAAGCTCTCTTCCNTTAATATATNTTTCAAAAATTATTGAATCAGCAAAGTTTCTAGCTAGACTNTACGCTNCNAATAATTGCGATTTTGANTCGACAATGGAAAGNCCTATTGTNCTTCCTTGGTCATTNGGCTTGACAACTANCGGAAANCCCAAGTTNCCTANANTNTCTAATTGGTCANTGNGCTTNACNAANAACCAGTCTGGTGTTAANATAGAATTTTTAGAAACAATTTCTTTAGNTTTGCTTTTATTCATGCAAATCGCTGATGAAACGCTATCCGANCCNGTAAAAGGAACNTCAANAGATTCAAGAAATTTCGAAATTTTACCATTTTCACCATCTCCGCCATGCAGACCGTTNAAAACAAGATCNGTCTCCANGATAGANCTTTTTATATTTTCAATATNATCTTTTGGATCAAGNATTTGAACTTTATGACCTAAAGCNAGACAGGCAAATTCAATNGATTTNCCNGATGCAATTGACACCTCTTTTTCAGAGGAAATACCTCCAACTAGAATNCCTATNTTCATTTCATCTTTNTTAGNNTATNNGAGGCCGTTAGTAAATTTTTTTCAATNAACATAGGTGATATATTNGAATTTTTACTTGCAGCCTTTCCNNTTCCNGTTAAAACTAATACGCTATCCATCTTACAACCAANNGCAGCTTCAANATCGCATACGNTATCTCCGATCATTANNGATTCTTGCANTGAAATTCCATGATCTTTTGAGGCCTGATCAAACATACCCGTGCCTGGTTTGCGATTTTTNGANGNNTTGCTTGGNTGGTCAGGNCAAAAATANATACCNACTAAATTCAAACTATTTTCATGAAAANAATTAAGGATATAAGAATGAATTTCACTTAGGTCNTTTANNTCTATCAAACCTCTNNCAATGCCAGATTGATTGCTAATTATNCAGAATCTTTTNCAAATANCTTTCANCTCCTTAAGAGCAGTTAAAGTAAAATCAAAAAATTTAAAGTCTTGAATTGAAGAAATGTATCCAGGGTCTGGGTTGAGCGTCCCATCGCGATCTAAAAATATTGTATCATATTTTTTCATCAGCAATTTCCTTATTCAAAACATCAAATATTCTAAGAGAGCTTGAAAAAAAGTAAAAAGCTCCACAAAAAGCCAATGGTACATAACTGACTGCGTGTAGAACTATTGCAAAAGATTGCGATTCAGCTTCAGGAAATAAAAACATAGTGGTCATAACATAGTAAGCGGCAAAATGGTGAGTACCAATAGCACCAGGGGCAGCGGGAATGGACATTGCAAGCGATGTAAGCAAAAGAATGACCCCAACCTCTAAAATTGATAAATCAAAACCAAAGGCCAGCACGGTAAAATATGTACTAAGAAAAAATAATATCCACAGAGCAACGGTGTACATTAATATCATAAATAAAATATTAAAGCTAGATATAGCATTAAAGCCCTTAGCAAAAGATCTGAGCATGTTTGAAAGTTTGAAAAAAAGCTGAGACCTTTGTTTTGAAAAATTTAGAACTTTTTTGAAAAAAATATTCTTTTTAAAAAATGTAAATAAGAAGAACAGTATTAAAATCGACAGCATAAAAATAGTAAATATCAAAGAAAGCTTGATTTCATAATCAAAACTATAAAAAAGACTCACACAAGCGAACGTAATTATTAATCCAACAAGATCACAAGTTCTTTCAAGAACAATCGAGCCAAGCACTGTTGAGGTCTTTATATTTTTTAAGGTCGAAATATAATACCCTCTTAAAACCTCTCCCATTTTGAATGGCAAAGCGGAATTTCCAAAATAACCTATCATTGTAGAGGCAAAAAGGCTTTTCAATTCAACAGGTTTGATTGATATTAGTAGCAATCTCCATCTTAACGACCTTACCACTGCAGATAGAAACAAAGCAGCTATTGATGCTAAGATCCAAAAATAATTTAGCGATTGAAAGCTTTTTGAAATACTTGATACTTCCAAATTTTTAAAAGCAAAAAAGAGACCAACAAAGCTTAATAAAAAACCAACTGTCAGTTGAACCCATTTATTCATAAAGATTTATAATCTCATGAACTTTTGGAAGGTTTAAGAAGTCAGATTTTTTAACACCTACTTTAAAATTTTTTACATCAATATCTATTACTTGATTATGAGCATATGAAAGACTCATGGTTATTGGTATTCCATTTTTAAAAACACCTATCGAACCTGAATATCCATATTCATCAATATTAAAGCGAAGCAAAACTTTGTCCTTAAATACATCACTCTTAACAAGATAAGAGGGATCCATGGCGCCTCTAATTAACGTGAACAATCCAAATTCTTCGCTTATAATTTTATCTATAATCAGCTGTTTAGTCGCTTTATTGTATGTCCTTATGGTATCGCTATTAATTAAAATTGTTTCATTATCCATAATTATAAGCATTTCGGTTGTGTCGCGCATTTTCACTTGAGCGGTCACTGTTGAAATCTTATCAAATTCTTTCTGCTCAATATCAATTAAAAATTGTACTCCAGAGGGCTGGTGAAGCGTTGACTTAAGTTTGTTAAGCCAAAAACCGTCATTTGTAAGATTAGGAAAAAGTAAAGCTAATGATAAAAAAAAATTACTTAACATTAAGGCTTAATTGAGTGACTCGAGGTAGGATTCATCAACCAAAACCTCTCTTGCTTTGCTACCTGTAAAGGATCCAACAATGCCCGCCTGCTCCATTTCATCAATTAGTCTAGCCGCTCTGGAATAACCCACTTTCAATCTTCGCTGAATCAATGAAATCGATCCTTGTTGGTGCGTCACAACCAATTTAACAGCCTCATCAAACAGGCTATCAAAACCTCCATCGCTATTTTCAGTAACCAATCCGCCTGCCCCCATAGTTTCCCTTGGGCTTTCTAAAACTAGATCATCAGCCTCGTCTTGATTGCCTATGTGGGTCATTAGAGCTTGAATCTCATCAAGACTCAAATATGCATTATGCAATCTGGTCGGTTCAGATGATCCATAACCCAAATAGAGCATATCACCTTTTCCTATTAATTTTTCAGCTCCAGGACTGTCAATGATTGTTCTTGAATCAATTTTTGTTGCAACCTGAAAAGCTATCCTTGATGGAAAATTCGCTTTGATAACCCCAGTAATAACGTCAACAGATGGTCGTTGCGTAGCTACAACTAAATGAATGCCAACTGCACGCGCTAATTGAGTCAAGCGAGCTATAGGAGCTTCTACTTCTTTGGCATTGAGCATCATTAAATCTGCCAATTCATCAATTAATACAACTATGAATGGCATGATAGATTCTCCAGCATCTTCCATTTTTCGATTGTATTCAGCTATATTTCTTACTCCTGCATCAGCAAGAGTATCGTATCTTTTTCCCATTTCCTTCTCAACAGCTCGCAAAGCTAAGACAGCATTTTCTGGGGTTGTGATTATAGGCTCATCAATATCCTCAATTTTGAGCAAATGATAATTTGAAAGCGTACGATAAACTGCCATTTCAACTTTTTTAGGATCCACTATGACAAATTTGACCTCATTTGGGGTAGATTGATACAAAATGCTAGCTAATATGGTGTTCATGCAAACAGACTTACCCGAACCTGTTGTACCGGCAATTAACAAATGAGGCATTTGAGCGAGATCAAGGGTAGCGATTTCACCATTAGTTGATTTTCCAATAGCTAAGGTTAGCTTGGATTCAGATTTTGCAAATTTTTCTGAATTAATAACTGATTTAAAATATACCATGTCGGGGTTGCGGTTTGGAATTTCTATACCTACAGAAGATTTTCCAGGTATGGGAGCAATTACACGCACTCTGCTTGCCTCCATCACTCGAGCGAGATCATCAGAAAGAGCTACAAATTTGTTCACTCTAACTCCCTCTGCGGGTTCAACCTCAAATAAGGTAATTACAGGACCAGGGCTTACGTTCACAACTTTACCAATGACGCCAAAGGTTTCTAGAGACTGCTGAAGAAAATTAGCCCTTTCCACAAGCTCTTCCTTGCTAATTCCGGATTGAACGCTTATTGGATTTGTTAATAGCTCAGGAGATGGTAACTGATAATCTCTTTTTGGAGCTTTTCTTTGATCAACAGTGTCAAGGTCAAGCTCTTCTTCTTTTACTATTTCACCAATTGCAATTTTTTCATTTTTTTCATCAATTGCGTCCTGTTCAAGGGCTGATGTCGAGCTCGTTCTCTCGCTAGGTTTTTCAAGAACTACATCCCCATCAATGAAATCNTCTTCTTCNTTTNATNTTTTATCTTGCTTANGNTTTATATCATCNTTTTCTTCNTNAAGAAAAGNGTCATTTTCTTCTCTTTGCTCCTCAATTTTNGCTATTAAGCTCTGGGTATGTTTTTTCTTCTCATNTTCAGCTGTTTTATTATCAACGATTACTTGTTTTTCAGCTCGTTTTTTTTGTAACAGNGAAAACATATTCTTTATTGGCTCATAAAAACTATATCCAAAATAACTCCTCACAAGCACCATCCATCCAGAAAATAACAGCACAAAAGANCCAATATTTCCTAAAAAATCATAAAATAAAATGGCAATTAATCCCCCAGCCATCCCGCTGAAAGGAAAAGACAGATTGTCCAATCCAAAGAAAAGTATTTGGCCATACCCGATGGTAATAGAGCTGAGCGCTACTANTGCCAATAGATATGCAGAAACTCTACCTAGAAAATCAAAATTCTTGTGCATAAAAAACCAAAGACCCCAAGATCCAGCCAANAAGGGAAGCGCTATGGATGCGTAGCCGAAGCCAAGCTTGATAAATAAATAAGAAAGCCAAACTCCTAAAATTCCCATAGGGTTTTCAACGCGAATATTTGNTGATATTCCAGGGTCTTCGTTTGGGTTATGGCCAAGAAAACTTATNAATAANAACAGNGAAACTGTCANAATCAAGATACCTAATATTTCAAATCGCTTTTCTTTCATANTNNTTCTAATGCAAAACAGTTCCATCAGTGTAAAAAGGAGCCTTTACNACCNTACATTTTAACTTTTTATTTCTTACTNCAATTTCCAATATAGANCCAATCNTTGACGATTCTGTATTTATATAAGCCAANCCAATCCCTTTTCCTANNGATGGGGATTGCGTGCCACTTGTNATCATGCCTACTNTCTCAGACCCAGAAAAAACCTCATANCCTTTTCTTGGAATACCTTTGTCAATCATTTCAATACAAATCAATTTTCTCTGANTATTCTCTTTGAATTTAACCAAGGCCTGCNTTCCAACAAATGAGGGTTTTTTAAGCTTCGTTATCCACCCAAGNCCCGCCTCAATAGGGTTAGTGGTTTTATCAATATCATTTCCATANAGAACGTATTTCATTTCNAGGCGAAGAGTGTCTCGACATCCTAGCCCAGCNGGATAGATTTCATNATCAGTAACCTTAAAAAGNTNTTCCCATATTTGAGCGATTGAATTAGTATCTGCGTAAATTTCATAACCCAACTCACCAGTATANCCCGTTCGAGAAATAGTTGCTGAAGAACCGCTGATATTTCCTATAGAAAAATGATAATATTTCATTTCATTCAAATCTANATCAACTAGTTGATTTAAAATTTCACGAGAGNTTGGGCCTTGAACTGCTATTAATCCTATTTTATCGCTGATATTTGCAACAATCACGTTATCAGGCTTGTTAGCGATTATCCAGTCAAAGTTTTTTTCGATATTTGAACAATTGACAACCAACATAAAGTAATCCGGGTATCTATAAATAAGGATATCATCTATAATCCCTCCATCTTCATAGCACATTGCGCTATATTGAGCCTGCCAGACGTTTAGACTTGATACATCGTTAACGGTAATGGCATTTAAGAAATCTATTGCTCCTTTACCTTTTACAATGAATTCACCCATATGGCTCACATCAAATACTCCGCACGTACTTCTCACTGCCATATGTTCATCAATAATTCCTTGATATTGAATCGGCATTTCATAGCCAGCAAAATCAGCAAGCTTTGCACCTAAGTCTAGATGGTATTTATGAAGAGGGGTTTTCTTCATGATGACTCAAAATACTGCTTNAGACTGTATANTCCTTCTCNAATATCGCTNGTTGANATNCCNGAATAAGCCAGTCTAATAAAATACTCACTTTCATCATTTTGAGNTCTTCCAAAATGCTCCCTGGTACAAAANGATACATTTGANTTTTCTAACGCACCTCTTTGAAGGTCGTCTAANTTTTTGATGCCTTTTCTTTGCATAACCTTCGTGATGTTAGGAAAGAGATAAAAAGTTGTTCTTGGGGTGGCAACATCTATTCCATCTATTGCATTTAATCCTAAAACGGCAGCGTCGCGTCTTTTTTGCAACGTATTTAAAATTTCTTTTGNTCCGCTCTGGTCACCACATAAAGCTTCAACCATTGCATTTTGTATGAAATGAGTAGTACAGGATTCAGCATTCACGTTTAGCTTTGCAATGCGACTTATAATTTCTTTGGGACCAATCGAACCGCCAACCCTCCAGCCGGTCATTGCAAACTTTTTTGAAAATGTATAAAGTATGACGGTCCTTTCAAGCATTCCAGGAATATTAACAATTGATCTTGCCTCACCCTCGTANACNATCTCAAAATATGCCTCATCAGATAAGACCCATAAGTCGTTTTTTATTGCTATATCAGCTATTGCCTGCATTTCCTCTGCGCTGGATTCAGCCGATATCGGATTTTGATAATTATTATAAATTAACGCGACCGTATTTGAAGAAATAGAATCTTTTAACTTATCCAAATCAATCTCAAAGCCATTTTCATTTTGTAAATAGGAATACGGAACAGCTCTTCCTCCTTGATACTCAATTTGAGATTCATAAATCGGATATCCAGGATTTGGGTATAAGATTTCATCNCCAGGGTTCATTACTGAGGCAATAAATTTTCCAATTGTTGGTTTACCNCCAGGTTGCACAGCTACATTATCAGGTTCATATAAAACCCCTCTTTTTGATCCAACGTCATTTGCTAGGGCCTCACGAAGCGGAAATATACCTTCCGANGGGCAGTACCCAGTTAAACCATCTTTNATGCTTTTTACAGTNGCTTCAACGATATTTTTTGGAGTAGGAAGATTAATATCNCCTAAATGGAATGGGTACACCTTATTCCCTTTTTCTGACCATTGTCTAGCTTGAGCAGAAACGGCGAAAGCGGTTTCAGTTCCTAGGTTTTGAAGCTGTTTTGCGTATTTCATATTTAGTTCAATTCTTTTAAAATTTCACGAATAACNTCTTCTAATTTATCAGGAATGCCAGATCTCCTTTGCAACTCTGATATTGCTTTTGAAATTTGATTTTCTTTGTAACCCAACGACTTTAGGGCGCTGGTGGCGTCCCTAGCAAAAGAGGTTTCCTTTTTATCATCAAATCCAATTTCTTCAGATGCATCTAAATCATGGGAGAACACCTCTTTTAATTCAATAATAATGCGTTTTGCGGTTTTTGCTCCAATTCCAGGTATGCTGGTCAATGATTTTACATCCCCATCGATTATTTTCTGCTTGAACTCCGCTGGGGAAGTTCCTGATAAAATATTCATGGCAGATCTAGGACCAATGCCATTAATCTTGTTTAGGTTTAAAAAAAGAGATCTTTCTGTTTCATAAACAAAGCCATAAAGCTCTAAAATATCTTCNTTAACATGTAGGTGCGTAAGCAAAGTGATNTTTTCATTTATTTTTGGCAATTTTTCAAACGATGCCAAAGAAATTTTAACATTAAAAACAAATCCACCNATNTCAANATTGGCTAGAGTAGGTGTTTTTGATATCAATTTTCCAGCTATGGAGTTGACTAAGCTCATAAATATTTATTTTGATTAATATGACAAAGACCAACAGCAAGAGCGTCCGATATATCATTAGATTTAATTGTTTTTTTCACATTGAGTATTTTTTCAACCATATACTTGNTTTGCTCTTTAGAGGCAGATCCACTACCAGTAACAGATTGTTTTACTTTCCTAGGAGCATAAACCATTGAAGGNATGCCTTTTGAGGCAGCTGATAGTAACAATACACCCCTAGCCTGACCCAAAAGGATTGCAGATTTAACATTTTGACTGTAAAAAGAGTCTTCAATTGCCATAGTAATTGGTTGGAACTTATCAATTAATTCATTCATGTGACTATGTAAATACTCCAACCTGTTTGGAAGTGATTCTTTTGACGGAGGGGAAATTAACCCATATGCAACGGTTTTGACTTGACTTCCTTTGTAATCAAGTATTCCAAATCCAGTTTTATTTAACCCAGGATCTACACCAATGATTCTGTTGATTTTGTTCAAACGAGTCAGCGTATTAATCTTTGCGATTAACTATCTCAAAATTAGAAGCAATTTTCTGAATATCATCGTGATCTTCAAGATTTTCTATCAGNTCNATCAATNTTGAGGATGTTGAGTCTTCAACTTCAATCANATCCTTNGGTACCATTTCAACNGAAGACGAGATGATATTATAGCCTTTCTTGTCAAGTTTTTCTGAAACATCAGCAGATAATGTAGGATCTGTTGAAATCAAATAATTTGATTCAATTTTAGTGAAATCATTTGCTCCAGCCTCAAGGATGTCTTCTAAAAGGATGTCTTCTTCTGAGGTATCATCATGAATGACGATTTGACCCAGTCTTTCAAACATCCAGGATACAGATCCGTTTTCTCCTAAATTTCCACCGTACTTAGTCATCAAATGTCTGATCTCAGCTACCGTACGATTTTTATTATCTGTCATTACTTCGATCATTATTGCCACCCCATGAGGCCCAAAGCCTTCGTAAGAAATTTCCTCATAATTCACACCTTCAAGCTCGCCAGCGCCTTTTTGAACATTTCTTACTATAGTTTCATTTGGCATATTTGCTGCTTTTGCAGATGAAATAGCTTGACGAAGCCTAGGATTAGAATCAGGATCACTGCCACCATTCTTAGCGGCAACCATAAGTTCTTTTATGATTTTAGTAAATACTTTACCNCTTTTAGCATCTTGCGCTGCTTTCTTNTGCTTAATATTTGCCCATTTACTATGACCAGCCATTAAATCGTTTCCTTGTCTTTGTCAAAAAAAGTATTGAAAACATTTAGCAAAAAAGCAGGTGGTTTTTTTGGTTTTCCATTTTTATCAACAAATCCATGCCGAGTAAAACCTGAAGCGATCAAGGAAAGATCTTTTTTTAAATGAACGCTGTAATCAATATCCAAACGTGCTTTTGGTAAAGTTGAAATTGAGGTCTTAATTAAGAGTTCTTGTTCAAATGAAGCGGTTTTTTTATAATCACATGAAGCTGAGACAACAGGTAAAAAAATGCCATTTTTTTCTACATCAGTTACTTTTATTCCNATATTGTTTAANAACTCAGTTCTTGCCATTTCAAACATTTCAAAATAACGGGTGTAATAAACTATTCCCATTTGATCCACATCTTTATAATAGACTTTAAAATGGAAATCGTATGATATCATTCTTGCTCTAGAACTTTTCCCATCTTCTCATATCTTACTATTCTCTGATCGAGAAAAGTTGAAGGGTCAGATTTTTTCAAGATATTTATTTCTTTAATAATTGATTTCTTTAATGTTGAAACAGTAGCTTTAAATTCTCGGTGAGCCCCTCCTAAGGGTTCTTTGATTATTTCATCGCAGATTTCCATTTCAACAAGATCTTGAGGTGTTACTTTCATNGCATCTGCTGCTTCAGGCGCTTTAGACGCATCTCTCCANAAAATNGANGCGCACCCTTCAGGGCTAATAACAGAGTACCANGTATTCTCAAGCATAANCATTTTATCACAAATTCCAATGCCCAAAGCTCCTCCGCTAGCTCCTTCCCCTATCACAATTGCAATAATTGGAGTTTTTAAACTAGACATCTCAAANAGGTTGCGAGCAATGGCTTCTCCCTGACCTCGCTCTTCAGCACCGATTCCTGGATAAGCCCCAGGAGTATCAATCAAGGAAACTATGGGAAGGTGAAATTTTTCAGCAAGTTTCATGATGCGCAACGCTTTACGATAACCCTCGGGTCTCATCATTCCAAAATTCCTATGAATGTTTTCTTTCGTATTTTTACCTTTTTGCTGTGCGATAAAGACAACTTTTTCATCTTCGATTGTTCCAATACCGCATACTATTGCAGGATCATCAGCAAAATGGCGATCTCCGTGAAGTTCAAAAAAATTTGGAGATAATTCTTGTATATAATCCAATGATAAAGGACGCTGTGGATGNCTAGCTAATTGNACNTTTTGCCACCGAGTTANTTTAGAATAAATATCTTTCAAAAGCTCATCTCGTTGACTGGTCAAGGATGNGAGNTCGNCAGAAGATNTATCTANATTGACATCAGATTCTAGCTCAAGAATTTTCAGATCAATTTCTTTTAAAGGTTGTTCAAAATCTAAATAATAAAANGACATTTCATCNTTNGTTGNAGTTGATAAATTTAAGAGATTTTTTCAATNTATNCTCATTTATTCATTCGAAAAATTCGCCACATTCTAAGCCTCCATACCATCCAAACAGCTTCAAACATAATNGCTTTACTCATTTTTGATTCACCAACGGTTCTATCNATAAAAATAATTGGGTGCTCTACAAGTTTTTTGCCTTTATGCCAAGCACGGAAATTCATTTCAATTTGAAAAGAATATCCTGATGATTTTACCTGATCNAAGTTNATTGATNTCAGNGTACTTGCTTTCCACGCTTTAAAACCGCCAGTTGCGTCTTTTATCGGCATTCCCGTAACAATTTTTGAATATAAATTTGCACCGTAGCTTAAAATAAGTCGCTTCAATGGCCAATTAATTACACTAACACCCGTTATATATCTACTGCCAATAGCAAGATCATACTCTTTCAATAATTTAATCATTTTTGGNACTTCTTTAGGGTGGTGAGACATATCAGCATCCATTTGAACNATCACATCATATTTTTTATNCAATGCCCACTTAAAACCAAATAAATAGGCCCTACCTAANCCATCTTTTACTTTTCTCGTTTCAAGAAAAAGATTTGGATAATCGCTCTGCAAAGAGCGGACAATATCCCCGGTGCCATCCGGTGAACTGTCATCAACTATCAATAGATGGATGTTGGGATTTCTATCAAAAATAGTTTTGACAAGCGTATCGATATTTTTGCTCTCATTAAAGGTGGGTGATATGATAATACTCTTCATTGCATGAACTTTTTTCTAATATTTTCAAGACAACTTTCAACTGAAGGAGGTTCAATTTCAAGCTGTTGTTCTATTAATTTAGTCAACAATCCGCTTTTCATTGGTCTTGGGGCAAGTTGGTTCAATTCTGAACTCGTTATAGGTTTAATGAGCTGTTGGTCTAAATCAAATGATTTTGCAATTAATATTGCAAAATCATAGCGGTTCATTATACCCTTATCAGCATAATGNTATAAACCAAAAATACTATTTTCGATAATGTATGAAATGAACTTCACCAAAGAGTGTGTTGAGGTGGGGTTGTTCCATTGGTCATTAACGATATTTATTTTTTTAGAATTGGAAAGGGAATTTACTATCCAGTATAAAAAACTCGCGCCACTCCTAAGATCACCATAAAGAACGTTGGTGCGAATGATTGTGTAATTGGAGCTATTATTTATTAAAAACTCTTCTGCAGCAAGTTTGTGTTTTCCATAGACAGAGAGTGGATTGGTACGATCTTCTTCATGGTATGGGCCGCTNATACCATCAAAGACATAATCAGTAGAAATTTGGATGATATGCCCATTAAAATATTTGCATATGTTTTTTAATCCATTTAGGTTGATATTTTCTGATGTTTCAATTGATTTTTCACATCCATCTACATCTGTGTATGCTGCTAAATTAAGTACAACATTAGGTTGATGATAATCTATTGCATTTTTAACAGAATCTTTCTTTGTAATATCGATAAAAGTGGGCTCATTTAGAATTTTTCTATCTGATAAAATAAGATTGAATTTTGATCTTAAATTCAATTTACATGCTTCACCCAATTGCCCATTAGATCCAGTTATTAANACAGTTTTCATTNATTGGAGGACCTATTAGTTTTAAAGGTTCTTGCGATCATATCGACTTGTCTTAAAAGTAAGTATTTATCCTTACCTGGGTGAAAGATCATTGAATGAATAAAGTAGGTTCGATCCTGATATTGGTCATAAAATAAATGCGATATAAATGGTCCNCCTTGTGCATCCTCAATNCTTTCCCANAGTCCTGATATCTTCCATGAGCCGTATTCATTNAAAACAGAAGGNTCAATTTTCAATTTATAGTCTGNNTACTGAATATTTTGAAAAAATTTCAATGGTATATTTTTTGAAAATTGGAAAGCAGAAAGAGAATCAGAGAATAATAAACCATCCTCCCATTGAACCGCCAACCATCTAAACGGCAATTCTTTACCAATCCAAAAAAACTGTTGATCGCTACTATCTCGTATAACAGAATAACCCCAAGGGATCTTAATTGACCAGTCATACCTTTCTGATAAACTAGCTTGCAANTCTACTTGCAACGTTGATTCTTCAAATAAATGAGAGCTTTGTCTAAAAATAAATAAATCATCAAACTGTTTTTTGAGCCATGGCCCTTGATCGTAGGAAGCCTCAACAATCTTTTCTTTTGATGGACCATTGATGATGAGGAAATTCTGATCTCTTGCAAATACATCCTTTGAAAAAATAAGGTGATTGTTTCCAGACATGGATGATGTGTATTGCTGTTCAGTCAAAATGTTTTTTAGTAGTTTTGTTCCTTTGCTTGAAGAATAGTCCCCAATTGCCCCAACAACTACATTCACATACCTTTTTACATCATTAAATCTATCTGGCTCAATCCAAACTATTTTAAAGTAAGGTTCAGGTTGTGGCGTAAAAAGGGTATCGTTGATCATTGAAGAAAGTGTTTGTTCTAAAAAAAGTCTATCGGATTTAGATGCAATTAAAACGATTTCGTTATCACCTCCTTGAGCTCGAGGCTTTGTATCTTGACAACAAAAAAATAAGAAACTAATGAGTGCTATACTATATCGTAACATTGATTTTTTAAAAATATTTACAGCTTCAATTTACTTTTTTTATAAACTAGTACTAAACTTTAAGTGAAGCTTTCCATTCATAATATTTGACTCAGGAAAAGCGAGGGTAATATTATAGAATAAACTTCCATTAAAAACACGAATACCGAAGCCAGTGGTTGGATTTAATTTGATGTCATCCGCAATGAGATGATCAATGAAAATAAATAATTGCGCGCTGTTTCGATTATAATAAATATTTTCAAGGGTGTTTATAATAAACCAATCTGATGCAAATTGATTCTCAATGTATCCTCTAAAATTATTCGTACCGCCAAATAGTATTTTTTTAGATTGCGTAAGGCTGCGCTTTTGAATTCGATTAATTGCCCCATGAGTTTTTACATAAACGGAGCCTGAAAAAATATTTTTATAAAAACCCATTGTAGCATTTGAGTTAATCTCGAAGCTCTCACCTGAATCGTCTCTATAACTTCCCAAATCAAACTCAAAGTCCCAGTGACGACCTGAAAAAGGGATCCAGCGATTATTCCTTCTGTCACCATCTATTCCAAGGGACAAAGCTTTAGAAATGCTTTTTTCAGATGAACTGAGATCTTTAGTTCTTTCAATTTTACTACCAATCTTCCATTTTCCATAAGCACCAGCCTTTGTCATGTACCCCTTCAAAATTCTCTTAACATAGTTTTTATCAAAAAATTCGCTTACCGTGTTAACCTGCATTCCAAATGGCATATTAAGAAAAACAGGCAAACCAATTTCAAAATGTAAATATCTAAAGCTTTGAGAGGGTTGTTGCCATTTTAACTGAACCCTTGAAGCGTTTTTTAAAAGATTCTCTAATCTTANATCTAGTTGACCATTTATTTTCCAATCTCCTGACNCATCCCTGTTGGAACCGATATTCCCTCCAATATGACTTTTAAAATCATTTTTAACNTNNACAACTGCAGCAACGCGATGCTTATTGTATTTGGCAAAATCAATTGAAGAGGAATTGGAAATAAATTTATTCGCATACACAATATCTAAAAATCTCGATATAGCAATATTTTTTGAAGGTGAACCTTTTACATTACCAAAAAGATTNGATAATGCTACGTCGTGAATTGATTTATCTCCAATGAAATATAAAGAATCAACTGTTAAATCTCTCGTTACAAGATTGAAATTCCTTTTTGAGTCAAGAACATAATAGTCGCCCCATCTTCCGCTTGATTCTAAATTATGCATTAGTGTTTCTNCTGAGTTTTGCGCCNAAANAANATNAGCAATTAAGATCATTGCAATTAGCTTAAAAATACGCACGTAACTCACCATTCATTTGCAGGAAGTTTTTATANCTGTCATCATTAATAAATGATAAAGAAAGATTTATTGACATCGAACGATCAAGCATCGCTGATGCTGCAAAGGATGCCCGCAANGTTTCATTTATCGAAATACCTTTTAGNGCCTCTGGCGGCATNCCAGGGTANCCATTTGCNCTGAAGTAGTCAACAGAACANTCAATTCTTCCGTTGTCTCCAAAAAATTTTACCNNATCTGCTTTAAGGCCATAAGCGTTTACGCTTTTTGATNTAATNTNAAAAAGAGTTTCGTCTNGATAATAAACAGTCTTAACCGTTAATTGAATTTTTTTAGATAAAGATCTTTTGATGCCAAATTCNTGATAAATACCNTCTGTNTTTCTTGAGANTTGCAGATTNTTATTAGTTTTTGTCAAAAAGGAATGAAAATTTAAATCGTAAACNATGTAATAATCTTTTTTTATAGGTATCTGATTTTCCATAACATANGTCTTCGACCTTTTATCAGTCCACCCTCTCAAATCCATCCCGTTAAAATTTATATTGGACTCTAACCAGAATCTGCTCCTAATCGACCTTCTAGCCCTATCTATTATTATTTCATTTCGATGCTTGAATCTGAAAGTTTTTGCCGATCGATTTACGATTGAGCGCACAGGATCTTTATCAGATCCAATGTAATCACCATTAATTGACAATCTATATTTTATATGATGTAGTTTTTTATACTTACTTTTTTTAAAGTTAATAATGGCTCTTGAAATACTAGTAGCATTAAAGCTTTTTTCAAGGCCACCTAAAAGAACATTGTTAGCAACAAAAGCACCATTTTCATCTCGTATATACTCATTCAGGATAGGATCGTACCTAAAAATACCCCTGCCAGCACCTAAAGAGTCATAGACGAGAGAGCGAAATTCAGTAATTGAACTTTGTGCATTAAGAATGAAATCAAATCTTAAAGGTGATTTTGAATTAAAATAGTTGACAGCAATTTTTGCGGATTCAAAGGATAAACTATCTTTTGAAACGCTCTTTGGATTTTTAGATCTAAACATAAACTCCCGATTCCATGAACTAGAAGAGGTCGATCTGTAATCAAACTGAACAAATCTAAAATTTTTATCTTCAATTAATTCAGAATTTTCAACATTAAATATCCAATCAATTCTTTCGCCAAAGCCTATGGACATGAATTGATTTTTGCTCAAAAGGCTTACGCCGTAGGTAAAGTCATTAAATTTATAGTCTTTTTCACGCATTTCATGTTTTATTCCAATAAACGGATTGATTGTTCGATTAAGGAATGCGATATGAGAGGAAACTTGATTGAAAAAATTTTTGTGTTTGATTCTATTGATAGTTAGGGACCCATTTTTGATATATTTTGATTTATGATCTATCGATGTTTGAAATCTTGATCTTTTTTCAAGGTCCGTATTCATATTGTACAAGTCAAGATCAATATTTGTTGAAGATGTTTTGATTTTTGTGCCAAATTTCGAAATGGATAATTTATTTGAATTTTTGACTTCGTAATCCCATGTTTCATTGAAATCTACCCGCCTATCCCTACCAAGTGATTGATAGTTTTGAGAGTTCATTTTGTGTGATAAGTCAAAAGTAAAGTCAATATCGCCCAGTGTGACTTTGTCTTTATTGAATCGTATGTTTACAGCAGAGCCATGTTTTGACGCGTTCGATCTTTTATAAAGATTAGTTCTGTTTTGAGAAAAAATAGATTCTATTTTCAAAAATGAATTATCACCAAATTTGTAGTTTGAATCCACCTGTAAAACGCTATGACCCTTTGGAGCGGCAATACTTTGTCCTGGAGAATATTTAGTCCCTTCAAATGGCTCATTTCCAATATAATCATAGTAAATTCTTTCTTGCGGTGAAATTTTTCGAATGTATTCACCGTTGGGACTAGGGCTAAAAACAACTGAAAATCTTTTAGTATCTGAATCATTTCCTGGTGAATAATGAAAAATACTATCAACAAGAATATATTCACCTAAAGAATCCAAATAAGAACCCTCTATCATAATTTGATCGGTTGTTTTGAACGCTTTTTTTTGATCGTCAGAAATAAAGGAAGTATTGATATTTTGATTTTCCGTTACGTATTTAATTTCAAACTGAGAATTCGCTGTTGATTGTTTTTTAATGCCAGTCTCAAAATAATTTGAACTATAATTTAATTCCTGGTATTGATACTCAATATCTATATCAGAATCAAAGAAAATAAGATTATTCGGCATAAAGATGAGTTCACCTCTTGAATAATCAATTATATAATCAAGATCATCTCCTCTTTTTAAGGCCTTGCCATTTAGCCATACGCGCTCAGAGCCAGCAATAATTACAACGTTAGCTCTACCCTCTTTGCTTTTTAAATAATACGGCCCCTGATTGCCATCCTGACCTTTAATCTCTAAACGATGAAAGGTTCCTTTGCTTTGTCCAAAAATAGACTTAATTGATCCTTTATTTATCTGAATATCGCTTTCGAGGCCTATAATCTTTCTATTGTATAGATTTAAACTATTATTATTTTCACCGGTTTCTATATCACCTGCTTTTAAAGAAAACTGGGGATTTAAAACGTTAATAAATACCCTATCAAGCTCATTAAGATCAGCTGTTGAACCCTCAGGTTGAATTGGTAAGGATTCATCAGTTATTACACCCATTATTTGTGTATTATCTGATATTTTACCAGCTATTTGAAGACGCAATCCACCGTTGAGTGAGTTATTCCCATACTGACCCAAACTCATTCCCCGAAAGAAAAAACCCGATGCGTTCATCGGAAATTCTTCTTTTTTAGCGTTAATGGTTTGAGGCAAATCAATTTTTCCGGTGTCGTTTTTTGTAGCTCTTAGACTATCAAGAGAAGGCATTGATTTAAGTAGAGGTCCAATTTGAAAAAGCTCTAAAGTGTCCTTGATCGATGGAGACTGCGCCTTTACCGCGGGCACGAGGAATAGCAAAAGCGCTATTGACCTAGAATGGAATTTTAGGTATTTCAATAATTTTAATTATAGAATCTGTAAGTACGTAGAGAAGATTATTTTCGTGAGCTATGTCAATTATGTTAGTTTCTTCAGTGTCAATATTTAGGATCTGAGCATTCTGAAACTCTAATTGCCCCATATCATTAAACACAGCCCAGTTGTTATCAAACCATGAGACTTTGAAAGGGTTCTTAATCGTTAGTTTGAATCTTCTAGTTAGACTTCCATTGCGATTAAACATTAATAATTCATTGGTGCAGGAAAAAATAACTGCGCATTGATCGTTCCTACTTATTGCAATATCCAAAAGGCAATCATAAGAATCTGTCAAAAGATTAAAATCAATAAAATTGAAAAATTTATTTGATATTGATTCCGTCTTAAACAATATACCATCCTCTGGTGAATAGAATAAAATATTTCTCTTTGAGTCAATGTTAAAAAAAGGGGGATACTTGGGCTCTAAACTTGATAAGGGGAAAGTTTGAATTAAATTGAGATTGAAATCAAACCTGGATATTTTACTCGTTCCTTGTTCTAGAACAAAAATATCGAGTTGATCGGCAATTAAATCTACCGGGTCAAACATACCATACCTTGAGCCGCCAAAACCTCCAACAGTATTTAAACTATCATTATTTATTTTTGCTAAAATTCGCGATTTCTTATCTAAGAGAAATATTTGCTTGTTAGATACTGTAATCAGTGATGGTGAAAAATTTATCGCCCCATTCAATTGATTAATTGTGATTTTATCAGCTTGAAAAAGGTCTTGGGCAAAACCAATTTGAAAAAATAAGGAAAGAAGTAAAAAGTGGATTTTATTTTTTACCAGCGGCATTCTCATGCATTTGAGATACAGGGTTATAGATAAACCATAATCCGATAGCCAGCATTGCTAATGAAATTAATTGGGCGCCTGATAATCCAATGAAGTATTTTTGATTTATCCTTAAAAATTCAATACAGAAACGCTCTACTCCTCCGAGAATTAGATAACTGAAAAAGAGGGTACCGGGTACTTTTATGTTTTTACGCTTATTGTATAAGTAATAAAAAATACTTAAGCCTATAACCGTTTCGTATATTTGCGTAGGGTGAACTTTTAAAACTCCTGGACTGAAGCTAGAGATGTCAACCCAGGGATATTGGGTTTGAAAAACGCTATAGGTTGACGGGGGTATTCCATTTGGAAATTCAATACCCCATGGCAAGTGTGTAGGTAAACCATAATCATCACCAACCAGCAAACAGCCTATACGACCAATGGCATAGCCCAAAATTAAAAGAGGTGCGACATGATCCGCTACTGTCAACCAAGATAATTTATTTTTATTTATCACATAGGTAACAGCCAACAGTCCTCCCATCAATCCACCCAAAAATACTAAACCGCCTCCAGAAAAAATCATTCCAAATGGATCTTTCAGGAATTGATCAAAGTTTTCAATAATAAAATAAATTCTAGACCCTACAATTCCACCTACTGCAGCTGCAAAAATGATATCACCGGCTAGTGAAGACTTATGTCCTAACATCTTTAAATCTTTATTTAAAAAATAATAGCAGGCATAAAACGCCAGCATGAGCATAAACCCATAAGAATTGATAACAGGATGAAATGAAAAACCTAAAATACTTATTTCACCAAAATCGTAAATAACGGGATACATTAGAGCCTTTCTCCGCAATTTGAGCAGAATTTATCGTCTTTTTTAATTTTTTCTCCGCATTTAGTGCAAAATTTACCTTTTGAAGGTTTTGTAATATCCTCAGAGCCTTCCCTTTTTGAGTTAAAATAAAAACTTGTACTTACAACTACAGAGACTACACCAAGAACAACCAGCGGCTGCCAAAGCGGTAACTTATGTCTAATGGGCTTGCTGCTTGCTTGAGGTGATAGAGATGGTGCAGTTGAAAGGTCTTTCTGTAAAGAATTTATAGAGATATCTTGAGAGGGATTATCGTAACTAAATGTTACGGTCTTTATTGAATTTTTTTTATAATTGTTTAAATGTATTCGTTTAAAGTTTATACCATGTTGATCAGTAAAATTTTCTGAGGGATCATCAGAAAAAATAAAATTTTCAGCAACCAGAGGCTGCTGCACAACAATATGAGCATCATCGATTGAATGGTTTACCTCAAACTCAAATCCAGATGATCTATTTGTACCTTTTTTATCGATTCCATAAAAAACAAATATTCTAAATCGAGACTCATTTAACTCTTTATTGATGTATTTTTTTGAACCCTTATTGAAAACCTTAAGGGTTTCAATCGTAGGGTTTTCTGAGTTGCCGCCTACATAAAAAACACTATCAGTATTTGAGGGTGCTAGAAACTGCAAATCCAATGGAAGATTATCTGGTAAAATTTCTCCTTCAATTTCAGCCATGACACCACTAAAATAATATTCAGGATAAATAACAACATCGTAACTTTTGAACGGCGATACCTGCCCATTGAGAATTACAAAAAAACTAAATAAACTATTAAGGAATAATTGCTTCATTTCTTCTAAAATATACAGTGTGAATCTAATTTAGTTTCAAAGAATTTCTTAGCTTGAAGTGGTAAATTTTATTAAAACTATCAGATCATAAATGGTGTGAGTATACGCTGCTATACCAAAACCTCTGAGGATATACAATGCCCCTAAAAATGTTCCAGCAAAAAGTCTAACTAAAAAAAGATCTAACGATGGCTGCTCTCCAAAAGGTCCTAAAAAATGAAAACCTGAGAACATAGCTGAAGCTAAAAGTATTGAAACCGTATTCTTTCCGATTTTACCCCATTGAAAAACTAATCCTAAGACAGAAGCAAAACCCGTAATTAATATTACCCTAAATACAAACTCTTCATAAATACCTGCCCCTACTGCTAATACCACCTGCTGTAAAAGACGCTCATCTTTTGTTGCCATAAGGTATTCAGGTGCGCGAATCATAGCTAGCATTAAAATCAAAGCCCATCCAATACTCTCAAAAAGCATAGTTAATAAATATTCTCCTTTGATTTGCGAAGCTTCTAATTCTTTCTTTTGCCTGATGAAAGCAATTATAAAGCCAACCAAGAATGTTCCTCCAAAACCGTAGGTTCCTACAATACCAAACATCTCAAGTATTTGTCTCATTAATACATCTGCACCATTCCTAAGCAATGGTAGGTCATTAGATGAAATAGCAAACAAACCAAGCTCATAAACGAGCAACAGTGGTAATGTAAAAATAAAACTATATAACGGGGTGTTTGTAATAGTCCAATAAGATTCAGACTTCATGATCTAATCGGAATCAATTTGCAGGACGGCTAACAACGCCTCTTGAGGAATTTCTACTTTTCCAATAGACTTCATCCGCTTCTTTCCCTCTTTTTGCTTTTCCCACAACTTTCTTTTGCGAGTGATATCCCCACCATAGCATTTAGCGGTCACGTTCTTCTTAATTGCTTTCACAGTAGAGCGGGAAATAACTTTGTTTCCAAGTGCAGCTTGAATGGGAACATCNAACATTTGCCTTGGGATGAGNTCTTTTAGCTTNCTACAAAGAGCTACTCCTCTGTGGTAAGCATCATCNGTATGCGTAATGATTGATAANGCATCAACTGGTTCATGATTNATCAATATNTCTAATTTTTTTAAATCTCCAGCTACATAATTNTTNAGATGATAGTCTAAAGAGGCGTATCCTTTNGTNGTAGATTTTAACTTATCATAAAAATCAAAAATAATTTCACCAAGAGGAAGTTCGTAATGNAGTTGGGCTTTNTCTGAGGTTAAATAATTAGTATTCTTATAAACGCCTCTCTTTTTTTGACATANCGTCATAATNCCNCCGATGTAATCCTTAGGAGTGATTATTTCAGCTGAAACGTAGGGTTCTAAAATAGATTGAATTTCTCCTGANGNAGGCATTTTTGAGGGTGTATCAACCTCNATCATTTCTCCATTCTTAACCTCAATCTTATACCTTACNTTTGGAGTGGTAGTAACNAGGGTAATATCAAATTCTCGCTCTAATCTTTCTTGAATTATTTCCATATGTANCAAACCTAAAAAGCCNCATCTAAAACCAAAACCCANCGCTTCNCTAGTTTCTGGTTCAAATAAAAGAGATGCGTCATTCAATTTCAATTTTTCCAGAGCCATTCGAAGCTGNTCATAGTCATCAGCGTCAGAAGGGTAAAGACCTGAAAAGACCATAGGTTTTATTTCTTTAAATCCTGGAAGAGGCTCTAGTTTTTCACTGCTTTGATTTGTAATTGTATCTCCTGGGAGGATGTGTGATACATCTCTTATGCTTGCTAAAAAATAACCAACGTCACCTGATTTTAATTCTTTGGCTGGCATTTGTTTTAAGACGAAATGACCAACCTCAGTTATGTCATAAACTTTATCATGAGCAAAAAATTTGGCTTTTTGTCCAGGTTTTATAGATCCATCAAAAATGCGAATATAGGGAATNGCGCCTTTGTAATTATCATGAACAGAATCAAATATCATTGCTCTCAATGGNTTGTCNGATTGATCAGNNGGTGNTGGAATTTGATCAATAATAGCATTNAAAATATTTTNGATACCCTCNCCNGTTTTAGCGCTGACAGAAACAATTTCATCATCNTTGCAACCGATTAGTTCTACCAGTTGATCTTTAACAANATCAACTCTNGCGCTAGGAAGATCTACTTTATTNATNACAGGAATTATAGTTAAGTCGTTTTCAATTGCAAGNTATGTGTTGCTTACGGTCTGNGCCTCCACTCCTTGGACAGCATCAACCAANAATAANGCACCCTCACAAGCAGCNAGGGAACGNGANACTTCGTATGAAAAATCAACGTGGCCAGGTGTATCAATTAAATTAAAAACATATTCATAATTNTCTGNATGTTGATATTTCATTTGAATNGGATGNCTTTTNATTGTGATNCCTCTNTCACGCTCTAAATCCATACTATCAAGCACTTGAGATTTCATTTCTTTTTTTGANAGGGTTTGNGTCTCCTCAAGGAGGCGATCNGCAAGAGTAGANTTTCCATGATCAATATGNGCAATNATACAAAAATTTCGAATGAGNGAAGTTTTCATATTAAAATTTAACTCTTAATTNAATCAAACTACGATTCAAAAATAGAGTATTTTCTNTTCATTNTTTGTAATTTTGTANATAATTATTAGGGACTAATCATGCGCAGAAATAAATTANTATTTTTANTCACAATTTTTCTTTTTTCCTGTCAGGATAAAAAGNACGAAGAANCTAGNCAGTTTANNGGTAANTGGAAATTGATAGAAATGGGAAAATATCTTGTNGCTGGTAAATGNGAAGGCGANATAGATGATGAAGAATACAGAGGTCTNAANTCNAANGGGTTTACTTTGACATTAGAATTCAAAAATGATGGGACNGGTANCGAAACAACAACNGGNCCTGATGCAANAACNGAAANTTTCNCTTGGACTGAGNTTGGAGAAACAATTTGCATNAAAAATAGTTGCGCTCCTTTTGAAATGGCAGCAAATCAGCTATCTTTTAGAGTGAATTTTCNNGAAGAAGCTTANTGNNNAGATGANAATTNTAANATTACGGGCGATGACAATAAAAGAGCNTGTGANAGCGCTAGCACTTCNAATACNTGGGTTCCTGNTNNNTGNAATACTGAGCGATACAGAAAAGAAATGGATTAACTCTAGGCTTCACCCTTAAACTTTACCGANACTAATTTTGANACACCTTTCTTTTCCATNGTGACACCGTAGAGGTAGTCAGCCGCTTCCATNGTCAGNTTNTTATGGGTAACAACAATAAATTGNGTCTCCTGGGCAAACTGATTTAAAACTTTCTTAAATTTTTGAATATTTACATCGTCAAGTGGNGCNTCNACCTCATCCAAGACGCAATATGGACTNGGTTTATANTGATANATGGCAAATAACAATGCNATTGCGGTTAATGATTTTTCACCCGCTGANAGCATTCTGAGGTTTTGATTCTTTTTTCCTGGAGGNTGNGCATGTATNACTATCTGAGCCTCAAGCGGATCTTCGCTGCCTGAAAGACTAAGNGATGCAGTTCCACCNTCAAAGAACATTNCAAATAATTTTGANAAGTTTTCATTAATTTTNTCAAAAGTAGATTCGAACTTTTCCCTGGCAACAACATCAATTTTCTCAATCGTTTCTTTNAGATTTTCTTCAGACTTTAAAATGTCNACCCTTTGATCNAGTAGNTTCTGAAGACGNTTCTGCTCATCTTCGAACTCNTCNTGAGCTGCCATATTTAANGGTCCAATATTTTCAATACCTCTNTTAATTTTTTCAATTTCGTCCTCNAGTTCTTCTGAATCACTATCTACCTTCATCTCNCTAGGAATCATTGAATTNTATTTTTCCATCATTCTTTCTTTGATATTATTAATGGTCTGATCTAATTCAACAATTCTTAATTCATTTAGTTTTTGCTGCTCAAGTAAAGTCTCTTTCATTTGCTGTTCTGAATTAATCTTTTCTTGAATGTTTTGCATTGATTCAAAAGTTGCAGTTGCTGCTTTTTGTTTAAGGTCTAAAACAGATTTTTCTCTAGCTATATCACCGCTTATCTTAGTTAACGAACTTTCTTGTTCAGCAATTTTTACACTCAGCGATTTCTTTAAATGAATAAGCTCGGTCGTTTCTTTTTGAATCTCAGCATCCCTTTTTTCATGCTCACTAAAAGATTTCTTAGAACTTTCAATTTGCATTGCTAAGCTGTTTTGTCTATTCTCCATGTTTAGAAGATCAATTTTGTATTCTTGAGCTCTTTGTTGATGCGTGTCCCTTTTTAACTGAACAGATGAAAAGATCTTAGAAATTTTATCAAGCTCAATTTTATATTCATTTATCAAACGCTCACTATTTGTTAACGTAGGTTTGATATCATCTACTCTTTCTTTTAGAGCCGCGAGGTCTTTGGATACAATATTTTTTTCNTTTTTTACTTCACTTATTGCAGTGAGGTTTTGCGATTGTTTGTAGTGNTTTTTAATTTGATCNGACTGTAANTCAGCTAATNGTTTGTTTTCTTGANCTAACAATTCNTCCTNNCTCTTNACTTTTTCCANAAGAATCGATGNTTTTTTGCNAAGAGATTTAAATTCCTTNTCATTNGTTGAAATTGACTTCTCAAGGAGCTTTATATCCTTTTCAATTTTTAAGACCTTCTTTTTTCTACCGATAACNCTAGTTTTTTTAGGTTTNTTTCTAAACTTTATTAATGAACTTTTTCCAAAGAATGCTCCATTNAGATCAACGATATCCCATTCNTTTATNANGNGAGAAACATCGATTTTATTTATATCTTCAACGATTAACAGCTTTCCAATAAGNCCTTCATCAAGCCCTTTNGCCGNTTTGGGAAGAGAGCAAAAATCAATTGCAGGACCTAGAACTCCATCTATCTTTGGAACTGAAGNNANNTCTACTTTAACCGATACAAACTCTTTAAGTGGNAGAATAGAAAAATCACCTAACTTNTGAGATCGAGCAGCATTAAGAATCTTGATAGCTGATTTTTTNTCCTTTGAGANCAAACATTGAGCAAAGCTCCCNATCGCACTTTGAAAAGCAGATTCAAACTTNTCATCNATTTGAAATAAATCACCTACGGCACCAATTAACCCATCGTACTGTTTATGATTATCAAGAATTGTTTTAGCNCCATCTGGATATCCCTCTTTTTGCTCAATGAGCTCTTTAAAAAAAGTGAGCTTTGAAAGCAATGAGTTCAACTCAGACCTTTGAGCATTTTTTTCAATCTCCAGCGATGATGACAGGCTTTCATTTTTATCAAGCTCATTCCTAAGAGATTCTAATTCCGCGCTTATCTTAGTGACTGATTCAGATTTTTTATTCAGTTCCTTATCAATTTCAATTTGCTCTTCTGCATATTGTGATTTTTCTGTATCAAGATGAATAATCTTGGAGTCAAGATGCTTAGACACGGTTGTTTTTTCTTCAATTAAAGAAATTGATTTATCAAGTACTGATCTATCTTCAATAATTTTTTCTTGAGCTTCCCATCTTTGAGCTTGAATTAATTTCATTCTTTCTTGGATTTGAGAATATTCCCTTTCAATCTCTTCAAAACTGCTATGCTTTTTTTCATACGCTGATCGCTGCTTCTTGATTTGTGGCTCTAGCGCTTTGCTATCGCTCTTATATTCAGCTATTTGATCTTTGATTATTGATCTTTTTTGTTTTGAGCTATCAAGTTCGTTAGAAAGCCTAACAACATTCATCTCAGATGATTTTAGCTGTTCGTTCCATATTAAAATGTTACTTTGGGATAATTCTCTGTTTTTTTCTAAATCCTCAACGCTAAACTGCTTTTCCTTTAACTCTTCTTGCTGTGCTAGGTAAGTTTTTTTTATTTCTTCGAGTTCTTTTTCTAAAAGTGAAGTNTCAGATTTTTTTTCATCTTTAAGNATCTTTGACTCTGANACGCTCTTCCTTANTGGTGCGAGCTCTGATTCACAATCATGAACTTTGATNTAAGCCAANGCAAGTTCACTTTCGAAAAGATTAGAAGAAAGTTTTTCNTGTCTTTTAAAGCGCTTAAGCTGCAAGTTCAAATTNTGAACTTTTTGTTCAACTTCTTGAACAATATCATTTACCCTATCAAGATCTCTTTGAACCGCATCGAATTTTCGAAGCGCCGAATGTCTTTGCTGTTTGTACTTATTGATGCCCGCTGCTTCTTCAAACATACGCTTTCTATCGTCTGCAGTCTCGGATAAAATTTGCTCAATCATTTTGAGCTCAATTACTGAATAAGCATCAGACCCCATGCCTGTGTCAACGAAAAGATCATGAATATCTTTGAGTCTGCATGGAGTTTTATTTATATAGTACTCAGATTCTCCATCGCGATAAACCCTTCTACCTATTTCGATATCATTATATTCAATTGGAAGTTTTCCTCGATTGTTGTGAACTGTTAAATAAGCTTCACAAACCGACAGAGGCTTAAGACCATCGGCTCCATTAAAGATCACATCACCCATTTTACCTGAACGGAGTACAGAATATTTCTGCTCTCCAAGCACCCAGCGTATTGCATCAACAATATTAGTTTTTCCACAACCATTTGGTCCAACAATCACAGTTACACCTTCACCAAATTTTATCTTTTCCTTTTTAGCAAAAGATTTGAAGCCATGTAGATTTAATTCTGATATATACATTTCCGAGGTATAAGATGCGCCTAAATCTATTAATTATCTAATTATTAACCATCATGTTAAAAGTTAAATTTGCTATAAAAAACTATCCAGGCGGCCAATTTAATTTTCTTCCACCTAAGACATGCATATGTATATGAAAAACAGTTTGACCTCCATCGCTGTTAGTATTCATAATGCATCTAAAACCGCTAGTTGTAATCTTTTTTATTTTAGCGATTTTTTGAGCCGCCAAAAACAACTCACCACATAAATTTTTGTCAGAATCATCAAGGTCATTAATAGTACTTATATGTTTTTTGGGTATGATCAAAACATGAACAGGGGCCTTAGGTTCAATATCATCAAAGGCCATAACATAATCGTTTTCATAAATTGTTTTAGAAGGAATATCACCTGCTATTATTTTGCAAAAAAGGCAGCTATCCATTTTGGATTTGATAAGCTTGATTGATTTGATTGAGCGCTGCTGAGCATGCAGATTCACTTCGCAGTCTTCTGGGTGACAGCTTGACATTTGGAATTTTTAGCTCTTGAAAGACTGTGAGTTCTTTTGGAGAAAAATCGCCTTCTGGACCAATGATAACATTTACCGAATGAAGATCTTGGACTTCCAAATCGTGAATGTATGAATCTGAAGAATAATGACAAAGCAAGGTCGTTCTTTCTGAACGCTCCCTTGTCCATTCTAAAAAACTCAGAGGTTCTAATAGATTAGGGAAATAACTTCTTCCAGATTGTTTTGCTGCTGCTACAACTACCTTATTCAACCTTTTAAGGTTTAATTTTTTTTTTATACATCGTTCAAAAATAATTGGCTGAATGGATTTAACGCCGAATTCGACAGCTTTTTCAATTGCAACATCCATTCGCCTTCCTTTAATCAATCCCAGTATTAAATGAATGTCATTTGGTGATTCACCATAATTTGGAAATGTTTTAGTAATTTCTCCACTTACAACCCCATTACTTGTATCTTTAACCAAAGCCAAATAGGCTATGCCTTTAGCATCTAAGAGCCAAATTTGTTCGCCAATTTCACCTCGAAGTGATTTTAAAAAATGCAGACCTTCCTCTTTGGATAGAGAAAATTTTTTTTGAGCGATTGCTTCTGGCTGAACATGAAAAAAGTGTTCATTCATTTTTTTAATTATTATTTCTAAAAATATATGAAATACTCATTGTGATGCCATCATAGTTATTTCTACCATCGATTTTTTGGGTCATAGGCAAAGTTTCATAACCAAAAGAAGTAATAATGGACGTACCGTTTATTTGAGGAAAGTTGACCCCAATAACAAATTGCCCTCCTAAGGATGTATATCCAGTAGAGTTCTTCCATTTACCCCTGAATGTTCTAGCGCTACCATTTCCATCAATTGCATAGTTAACACCAGCTTTTAATTCAACAAATGGGGAAAAATTATTTGCTATCAGACCCTCAAAAGGCAAATACCGAATTTTTGCAAATGCAGGAAACATTATCAGGGCATCGTCTCCTATGTTATAGGTTTGACCAGTGTAGTAATTTGTAACAGGAATTTCACCATCGTTCTTTACATCTAAAAATCTAATCTCAAAACCAGAAAAAAGAGTTTCGCGTAGCTCCCAGTCTCCCATGAAATGAAAGCCTGACCCCCATGATCCAGTAGTGAAACCAAAGCCTTTTTTAAATTGAGCATTTACATTTGCGGACGTACAAACAATTAAAATGTATAGTAGTATTTTTTTCATATTATCCTAGTTTTGAATTTTGCTTTAAAAAAAATAGGTGATCTAAACTGTACTTTCCAGGACCTAAAAGTGTTATTGAAAAATATATTGAAAAATATATCCATGCGCTTTCTGGGCTACCTGTGCCCGTGATGTGATGCATAGCTGCTACCAACATGGTAAAAGATAGCAATATTGCACACGGATGAGTTAGTATTCCGAGAATGATTAAAACCGAGCAAACAGATTCGGAGAAAGCTGCCATAAATCCTAGGGGTACATTTAAAAAATCAAGGANGTCCCCAAAATATTTTGTGAAAAANGTTCCGTATCTTTCCCATTTTTCAGGATTAGTAATTTTTTTCCAACCATGATTAACNATCATATAGTAAGAAGGCAGAAAGCGTAAAACAAGCAGTCCNATATCGTAATANTTTGNATTACCANTCAGAATNTTATGATAGNTAATCACTATCTATATCCTCGAAATCAGCATCTTTAATATCAAGATTTTTATANGGCTTATTTTTTTNATTNNTGGNNCCAGAATTTTTAAAAANCANGAGTGATTTCATTAGAGAAAAANCAAAATAGAANCCTATNCCAAGTAAAATTGNTTTAATCACCTTGCAGTCCTGNNGAGGGATTAAAAAATTTAGTGCCGGCTACGGGTTGTCGAATGTAACTNATCATTTCTTCTAGATCGCCAGGGTTTTCTACAAAATCTATATTATTTGTNTTAATTATGATCAATGGAGTGTCTTGATANCGGAAAAAGTATTCATTATAAACCTGATTTAACGCATCAATGTATTCCTCAGACATATTCTTCTCAAAATCACGACCTCTCTTTTTTATATTTTCCATCAGTGTGTTTGTATCTGCTTGAAGGAAGATGACAAGATCTGGATGAATGATATTTCTTTCCATCATATTGGCAACACTATCATAAAGCAACATTTCTTTTTCATTTAAGTTTAAAGATGCGAAGAGTCGATCCTTAACAAACATATAATCTGTAACAACAAGGTGTTGAAACATATCTACCTGTCGTAAATCTTGTTGCTGCTGATATCTCTGAAGAAGGAACCAAAGCTGTGTTTGGAAGGCGTTACTTTCAGGATCCTCATAAAAATCTGAAAGAAAGGGATTATCCTCAAAAGCTTCAAGGATTAGCTTGGCCTTGAGCTTCTCAGAGAGAAGATTTGCCAAACTAGTTTTTCCTACACCGATAGTACCTTCAATGGCAACGTAATACAAATTTTTCATGCAGATTTTTCCAAATTATATTTTTGAACATTTGAAACATCAGGACAAATGGCTAAAAGCTCAGAAACAGTTTTTCCATAGTCTTGAACCAAAAAATTAGGGGCAATTTCAGCCCATGGAACTAGAACAAACTTACGAGAAAAAAGTTCAGGGTGGGGAATCTTTAAATCGGGAAAGTCGACTGAAATTGTTTCATACGCTAATATGTCAATATCGATTAACCTTGGTTCATTTTTATCTCTTTTGACTGGACGACCAAGCATCATTTCTACTCCTCTGCACAACTGAAGCATTTCCTCAGGCTGTATCGANACCTCAAGCTCAACAACTGAATTGAGAAACTTAGGTTGGTCAATCTTATACAATGGATCTGTCTCATAAATCGATGCCGTTCGATTTACAGTGATTTCATCTCGCACGTCAAGAGCTGCAATAGCTGTGAAAAGACTGGATTCTCTATCTCCAATGTTAGCTCCCAGTCCTAAATATACAATTTGATTCAAAGTTTATCGCTCAACTTTCAATTCAACTTCAACCGTATCTAGCGGACCGCTCATCTGCGCTTGAGGTTTGCGGACTCTAACAACAACGCTCTCGGTGTTAAACGTAGTAACAATAGCATCACCTATAGTAGATGCTAATTTTTCAATTAAATTAAATTTATTTTCAGAAATTATTGAGGCTACGATCTTGTAAACTGCATCATAATCAATGGTTGAGTTCAAATTGTCAGATTGCGCGGCTTTATCAAATGAAAGTTTTAATTCAATATCCACTTCAAAGGGTGCTCCAAGTTTTTTTTCAGACTCAAACACTCCATGATAGGCAAAAAACTGCATATTTTTTAATCTAATTGTGCCCATTATGTATTCAATTTACAAGCTCAACTCTTCGTCAATCAAGATAGATATAAAAAAACCCTCTCTAAAAAGAGAGGGTTTTTTAAATAGAGTTTAATAAAACTCGTTTTACATCATTCCGCCCATTCCACCCATACCTGGATCCATTGGAGGCATAGCAGGTGCTTCCTTTTCAGGGATCTCAGTAACAGCGGCTTCAGTAGTAAGAATCATTCCAGCAATCGAAGTAGCATTTTGAACAGCTACGCGTGCTACTTTAGTTGGATCAATGATTCCGGCTTTGAACATATTGACATATTCACCCGTTCTGGCATCGTATCCGAAGTCGTCTTTACCGTCTCTTACTGCCTGGGCGACAATTGAAGGCTCAACGCCAGCATTTGAACAAATTTGCCTCAATGGAGCATCTAATGCTCTTCGCATAATATCAACTCCAACGGCTTCTTCTTCGTCAACTTTAACCTTATCTAAAGCAGGAGCTGTACGAAGTAGCGCAACACCACCACCAGGTATAATACCCTCTTCAACAGCTGCTCTGGTTGCATGTAAAGCATCTTCAACGCGGGCTTTCTTTTCCTTCATTTCAACTTCTGTAGCAGCGCCAACGTTAATTACAGCAACACCACCGGAAAGCTTTGCTAAGCGCTCTTGCAGCTTTTCTCTGTCATAATCAGAGGTAGTTTTTTCAATTTGAACCTTGATTTCATTGATTCTTGCTTTGATAGCATCTCCAGCGCCGTTTCCACCAACAATAGTAGTGTTATCTTTATCAGAAACAACCCTTTTGCATGTACCAAGATAATCTAACGTTGCATTCTCCAGTTTGTAACCCGCATCTTCAGAGATAACAGTTCCACCTGTGAGAACAGCGATATCTTCAAGCATTGCCTTGCGTCTATCACCAAATCCAGGAGCCTTAACAGCTAATACTTTGAATGTTCCACGCAATTTATTTACCACTAATGTTGCTAAGGCTTCGCCTTCAACATCTTCAGCAATAATTGTTACCGGCTTACCAGTTTGGACAACTTTTTCAAGAAGAGGCAATAGATCCTTCATATTCGATATTTTTTTATCGTAAATCAAAATATAAGCATCATCCATTTCTGCTTCCATATTATCAGAGTTGGTAACAAAATAAGGCGATAGATATCCCCTGTCAAATTGCATACCTTCTACTGTTTCAAGAAAAGTTTCAGCGGTCTTTGATTCTTCGACTGTAATAACACCATCTTTTCCTACTTTTTCCATAGCTTCAGCAATCTTTTCACCAATTTCTTCATCGTTGTTGGCCGAAATTTTACCAACATTAGCAATTTGCTTTGAATCAGGAAGATCTTTGCTTTGAGCTTGTAAGGCATCAACAACAGCCGTAGCTGCGGCATCAATACCTCTTTTGATGGACATTGGGTTGGCTCCTGCAGTAACGTTTTTTAATCCTTCAGCAACGAGTGACTGTGCTAGGACTGTTGCTGTTGTCGTTCCATCTCCAGCAACATCTGAGGTTTTAGAAGCTACTTCCTTAACCATTTGAGCGCCAACGTCTTCAAGCTTATTTTCAAGCTCAACTTCCTTGGCAACAGTAACACCATCTTTAGTTACGGTAGGTGCACCAAATTTCTTTTCGATAACTACATTGCGACCTTTTGGCCCTAGGGTAACCTTAACAGCGTCAGCAAGCTTATCAACTCCAGCTTTTAAGGCATTTCTAGCTTCAAGATCGTATGAAATTTCTTTAGCCATTTTAATTTTACTCCTTACAATACCGCGAGAATATCACTCTCGCGCATGATTAAATAATCTTTACCTTCATATGAAAACTCAGTACCGCTATACTTACCATAAAGGACCTTGTCTCCCTTTTTTACTTCCATTGCTACCGCTGTACCAGAATCAGAAACCTTTCCAGGTCCGGTTGCAGCAACAGTGCCTTGTTGAGGTTTTTCTTGGGCAGTATCTGGAAGTATNATACCCCCAGAGGACACTTCTTCAGCTGGAGCAGGTTCAACCACTACGCGATCAGCTAAAGGTTTTACTTTTAGNGCCATGTTAAATCTCCTGTTTAATTATTAATTTTAAAAAAATTCAGCGCTGAAATTAGCGTAAAAATTATTCAATTTTCAATGTTTTTTAGCACTCTCGAGTATTGAGTGCTAAAAATTATTTTCCAGTGCTTCCAAAGCNACCCTTACCNCGTGATGTTTCGGATAATTCATCAACAATTTCAAATGATATAGGAGATCCATTCATTGCAACTAATTGAAACAATCTTTGNTTTGGTTCAACGGTGTAATCCTCTTTTTTGATATTATCAACCGCGGCCATTATTTCACCTCTATAACCGCCGTCAATTAGGCCAATAGAATTGCAAAGCCTCAATGGTGTTTTGGCTATACTGGATCTGGGCATTAACAAATAGGGCTGATTATCATTGGGCTCGCACGCTAATTGTAAGTGAATTAGCGCAGTCTNACCCGCTGCTATAGTTTGCTGTTCAACAATNTATACATCTAATCCAGCATCCCCATCGTGAAAATGCCCATGGTTTTGATACATTAACTTAACATGATCAGTAAATGGTTTTATTTTTAGCTTCATTAGGTCCCTTCTTGCCAGCTGTTTATATAGCTTATTTGCTCTTTGGTTAACTCTTCNAGTTTAATGCCATGCGATTCGAGAGCAATTTTGGCAACTTCGTTATCTATTTGATTTGGTACATCATGAATACGGGATTCTAGATTTTTTGATTGTCTAACAAGATATTCNACGCACAAAGCCTGAATACCAAAACTAGCATCCATGATTTCAATTGGATGGCCTTGACCAGTTGGCTGCGAAAGATTAACCAGTCTACCATCAGAAAGCATTATTACATGCTTATTATTTTCTAAATCGAATCTTTTTAGGTTGGGTAAAATTGTTTTTTCTGATTTCGTTAAAGATTGCAGTGCATCTAAATCAATTTCATGGTTAAAGTGTCCAGCGTTAGCTAGAATGGCTCCATTTTTCATTTTAAGAAAATGCTTTTCAGTGATAACATGTTTGTTGCCCGTTGCGGTAATAAAGATATCGCCCTCAGAAACAAAGTCATTCATGGAGCCCACAGCGCATCCATCATACAAAGCCTCNAGGGCTCTATGTAGCCCAGAGGGTCCGCTCGAAAACGATGTAGTGGTCTCCACAACAAAAACTTTTGCNCCTAAACCCTTTAACCTGTCAGCCAATCCTTTTCCACACCAGCCGTACCCTGCAATGACAATATTTTTACCCGCAATGAGAGTGTTTGTTGCNGATACAATACCTTCAATGACGCTCTGGCCTGTACCATATCTATTATCAAAAAGATATTTAGAATGCGCATTATTTACAGCCATGACGGGAAATTTCAACTTACCATCACTCTGCATAGCCTCTAATCTTACNATTCCCGTAGTAGTTTCCTCGCAAGCACCTAAAATATTGCCAAGATTTTGAGAATATTTTGCGTGCGAAAGGAGAATAAGATCACATCCGTCATCAATAATNACTTGGGGGTTTGAAGACATTACACTATTAAGAGCCCCATAGTATTCCTCATCCGTTTGCCCAGCCCAACCATAAATTTCCATTTTGCCTTTTAGCGCACTTGCGACATCATTATCAGTGGTCAAAGGATTGCAAGATGANGCGGATATTTCTGCACCTCCATCATGGAGAGTTTGCAATAGAATTCCGGTTTTCTTTTCAAGGTGCAGGGCAACGCCTATCTTTACACCTTTGAGGGGTTTTTCTTTAATGAATCTCTGTGAAATTTTACCAAGAATAGGCATTCTTGCTTTTGCCCATGACAAAAGGTTTTCTCCATTATCTTTTGATGCTTTTTTAAGTAGTGACATTGCTAGTTGTATTTTTTCCAGAAATGATAAATTCCAGCGCCAGCAATGAGAAAGAAAATTCCCCAAAAAGGTAGAAAACTTCCCTGACTTAGATGATATTGAATGACGCCCCAAGAAATGAAAATTGCNCTAAGAATGTACACTAATGGGATTATCGGGTAAAATGGTATAACGAAATTATCTGATTCTTCATTTAACCTGTCAACTTTTAGTAGAGTTGAAATGGACAATGCAGAAAACAATATCATTACCACTGTGGTAGAATCGACNAAATTTTCAATATCCAGTAGAAATAGAAGTCCAATCGTCCAAATCGCTTGAACCGCTAAAGCGTTCACGGGAGTCCTAAATCTAGAGTTGGTCTTGCCAATAAATTTAAAAAAAACGCCCTGCTGTCCCATGGCTTGAATTACTCTCGTAGCTGCGGTTTGAATGTGAATAGAGAGAGAGCTGGTAACGCTGATAAGTATTAATAGNGACAAGAGGCCAGACCATTGACTGGCTCCAACGGCGTTCAACGCAAGCAATGGCACCATGTCCTGGCCCTGCATATTTCCAAGACCTAAGGACTTAAGAAAAGATATGTTAACAAAAGCATAGATTACTACTGTCAACAAAGTACCCCCGATCAATGCCATTGGTAAAGTTTTTCGTGGATTTGATATTTCACCCGCTATATACCCAGCNCAATTCCATCCAGTATAAGCAAAAAAGATTGGTGTTAAAGCGCGAGAAAAACCTATGTAAGGATTGGATGATGAAGAGCTATTTAAGATTGTCTCTTTGGGAATTTGAGGCTGTGAAAACAATAGAATACCAATCATTAAAGAAATTCCTAAGACCTTTAATGTGGTTAATATCGATTGGAAGCGAGAACCAATTTGAACCCTCAAACAATGAATGATGGTTAGGATAATAAGTAAAATTGAGGCTAAACCGGCAACNCCTAAAAATTCAAGGATTGGAATGAATTGAAGGATGTATTTTGCCGAAAATAGAGCCAGCACTGCTGTAGTGCCTGTTTGAAAAATTACTAAGCTCATCCATCCATATAAAAAAGAAGGAAAAGATCCATATACTTTGTGCAAATATATAAAATCACCACCTGTTTGAGGAAATCGTGTTGAAAGCTCTGCAATACAGAAAGCGCCCATTAACGCCATTAATCCACCTGCAATCCATGCAAAAACCAAAGAGGTTCCACTAGAAACAGGTTCAGCGGCATAACCCACCAATAGAAATATTCCGGATCCTATCATGTTGCCAGTCACCATTGAGGTAGCATCAAAAATGCCTAGCACTCGCCGTGAGTCATTCATTATTGTAATTTGATCAAATTATATATTAAAAAAGACCATCCTAAAATAAAGGCAGTGCCACCAATTGGAGTAATAGCGCCAAGCCAACGTAAACCTGTAAGAGGTATAAGATAGAGCGTTCCTGAAAATATTATTATGCCGATTATGAACATTATTGCAGGAAAAAGTACAATATCTTGGGCAGTTTGAAAACCAATGAGACCGAGAAGGATCAATCCCAACGAATGGTACATCTGATAGCGAACGCCGGTTTCAAAGATCGCTAAATCCTCTGTGGAGATTTTAGACTTTAGACCATGCGCTGCAAACGCACCTAAAACAACTGCAAGGCACGCAAAACATGCACCAATAACTATCCATGTAATATGGCGATCCATAAGATAATTAAATTACAAAAAACTTTCTATTCATCACTATCGTAAAGGAGATCATGAGAAACCAACTGAACTCCATTGTTGTAAATGTTGATTTTTACAGGATTNCGCTGTTCATCAAACCACCACTCCATCCCATGCTTGTTGTCGCCTTTATANANGCATTCATANTTTANCTGACCGGTCAAATAATAATCGGCNTTGGTTCTGGTNCCAGTNATGTAAATTTGTCNAGTATTTTCAAAGCCATCNGTATTCCANTCTCTTTCATAGACTTTNAGCTTATCATCCAAAGCTATCACTTTTTTAAACCTTCCATTGTCATGNTATTCAATTCTAGCTATTTCANTACCCATTTTGTAAAAAATTTCNTTCACCATTGACCCTGANGGGGTAAAAATTTGAGAAATGCCGTCNAANACTCCCCTGCTGTATGTTGCTGCAGANGCCAATTGTCCAGTTGAAAAATTTCTTTGAATGGGACCATGGTACTNATTTTTNAAGTACGNACCCNTCTCTTCAAGNTGTCCNGCTGANGTCCAAAGCTCGAAAGGNCCCGTCTTTTCATTTANNTTAAATTGGGTCTTNGATTGNAGTTGGCCNGATATNTAGTAAGACGCCGTTTCCCCTTCNAGTAATCCTGATNTGAAGTACTGNTTTTTCTTTAATTGGCCATTNTTNTANTANATGTGNNTTGCTCCATNTAGAACGCCAAGGGCNTATGTCTTGGNGGANTCAACATCCTCGGACTTAGAAAACCACCTCCATTCTCCATCACGGCTGTCATTTNTAAAGCNACCAGAAATTTTTANAGCNCCTTCCTTATTCCATTTTTTATAGTCCCCATCAAGTTGACCGTTNGANTAAGTGACCANGGAATCTAATTGTTTTTTTGACCTATACCATTTCCACGTACCATCACGCTTGTCTGACAAGTATGANCCAGANAATATNAGCGTATCCCCNNTCCAAACTTTAAAATCACCGTTNTTAANTCCATNTTTAAANTGAATCAGTCTTGNAATTTGTTTNTTNTCNCTAAACCATTCCCATTTATTGTTTGGAGCGTCATCGAGATAGCTNCCCTTATTCTTAATNTTTCCATTTGCATANAATTCTGTGATTTTTCCATTGAGCNTACCAGATTTATAGTTTTGTTTTATTGAAATCCTACCNTGGTTATANATCTCATATGATCCATTGAGACGACCGTNTTTATAATGGAAAATAGAATCAAGTTTGCCAGATTTACCTAACCATNCCCATCTACCATTTTTCTTATTNTTTTTANATTCTCCTTCTGNNGANATTGANCCGTTGNTNAAGTATGACACATATTTTCCATGTTTTTNTTCTTGCCGANAATTTGTTTCAGATTTGATTTGTCCATTCGAAAAATATTCAAGGCGTTTTTGTAATGCTTCGCCAAGATACTTGCTTCTGNAGACCTCAGAAGATTTTTTTTGGTTGTTGGGGTGACGATCTACAATTTTTATTGTTGGTGCGCAACTTTGTATGATTAACGCAAGAATGATGTATTTTTTTAAATGGTGTGTTTTCAAAATAAAAGCTCAGAATAAATTTTAAATTGATCAATCAAATTAAGATATATATCGAAATAATTATTTAAATTTAATGCTCAAANCCAATTAATTATCAGGTTATTATAATGATTATAGGAGTNTTAAAAGAANCACAAGAGGGAGAAAATCGCGTAGCCGCTACTCCTCAAACTGTGAAAGACCTCATTAAAGGTGGGTTTGAAGTTCACGTTCAAAGCAATACTGGTACACCTTCTTTTATTTCGGATGAAGATTATCAAAATTCTGGTGCTAAGATCATTCAAGATGCTGCNAGTATTTTGAAGGGAGCTGATGCAGTGATCAAAGTTGGATCTCCAAGCTTAGATGAGATCGATCAACTAAAATCTAATTCTATTTATATTTCACTGATTCAAACGACTATTGAGCTTGATAAGGTTAAACGTTTGTCTCAAAAAAATATTTCCGCTTTTTCGATGCACCTAATTCCTAGAACTACTTTAGCTCAAAGTATGGACGCATTAAGCTCTCAAGCTAATGTAGCAGGATACAAAGCTGTTCTNATTGGAGCCATGCACTTGCCNGTCTATATGCCATTATTNATGACNGCCGCTGGAACGATTCCACCTGCAAAAGTTTTAATTATAGGAGCTGGCGTTGCCGGTCTTCAAGCGATAGCAACAGCAAAAAGGCTTGGAGCTCAGGTTGAAGCGTTTGATGTTCGACCTGAAGTCAANGAGCAAGTNGAATCTTTAGGAGCAAAATTTGTNGAAGTTGAAAGCGATGATGATGACGGCGTTGGCGAAGGAGGATACGCCAAAGAAACTTCAGATGATTACAAACAAAAACAACAACTAGTTATGAAAGATCATATTGCTAAGTCAGATCTTGTTATCACTACAGCTCTTATTCCTGGAAAACCCGCGCCTGTTCTCATTCCAAACTCAATGGTTGATGCTATGAAGCAAGGTTCTGTAATCGTAGATCTAGCTGCGGAAAATGGCGGAAACTGCGAAAGTACTGAGCCAGGTAAAGTTGTTAATAAAAATGGAGTGACCATAGATGGCAGCTTAAATCTTCCTTCAACTATGCAGGTGCATTCATCTCAGCTCTATGCTAAAAATGTGTCTACATTAATTGCTCACATGAGTAAGGATGGAAATTTTAATATTGACCTGGATGATGAAATAATTTCAGGAGCTATTTTTACTCATGACGGTACAATAACTCATCAACCCACACTTCAAGCAATTGAGAAATCATAAGGAGCAAAATGGATATAAATATTATAACCGTTTTTATTTTAGCAATCTTTGTTGGATTTGAGATCATAACAAAAGTACCACCAACTTTACACACCCCACTGATGTCAGGGTCCAACGCAATATCAGGGATCGCTATAGTAGGAGCAATTATTTCCACTACTCTTGATGGTGAAATTGGAACATGGCTGGGTTTAGCTGCTGTTATTTTTGCAACGATCAATTGCGTAGGTGGTTTTATGGTCACTGATAGAATGTTAAAAATGTTTAAGCGAAAATAATTTATGGACTATACTAATTTAGCCTACGTTGCCGCTGCGGTCTTATTTATTCTTGGAATTAAACGATTAAGCTCACCTAAAACTGCTCGAACAGGAAATGCATTAGCTTCAGTTGGTATGCTTATAGCAATTGTTGCAACCGTTTTTTCATTCGGAGGTCTCGATTTTAGACTAATTGCCATTGGAATGATCATTGGATCTATCATTGGAGCCACTTTTGCGCTTCGGGTAGAAATGACCCAAATGCCACAAATGGTTGCTATTTTTAATGGATTTGGTGGTGGCGCATCGGCATTAGTTGCTACAGCCGAATTTTTTTCTAAGTACGGCTCTACAGATCAGACGATCTTTCTAAGTGTAACCATCATTTTATCAATATTTATTGGTACACTTACACTAACTGGTAGCTTTATAGCTTTCGGAAAATTACAAGGTTTTGTATCAGGTCAGCCCATCGTCTTTAAAGGCCAACAAATTTTAAATCTTATTATTATGACTACATTAATAGGGCTTGCTGTTTATGTGTGCTATGGCGGCACAAATGAATTAAATGCGTTCTATATTTTAATTGCGCTTTCAGCTTTAATTGGAATCACATTAACAATTCCGATCGGTGGCGCAGATATGCCCGTGGTGATCTCANTGCTAAATTCCTACTCGGGTATTGCCGCGTCTGCAACAGGTTTTGTTCTNATGAACAATGGTCTAATCATAGCTGGAGCATTGGTAGGTGCGTCAGGTCTTATTTTAACCAATATAATGTGCAAGGGCATGAACAGGTCTCTTGCAAATGTAATTTTTGGTGCAGTTGGCCTTGCAGAAGAAGGAGATTCTGGTAAAGCAAAGCAAATAAGCATTAAGTCGTCAACTACAGATGAGGCAGCGATGATTTTGGATGCTGCAGATAAAGTAATAGTGGTGCCAGGATATGGATTGGCTGTAGCTCAAGCTCAGCACGCTGTGAGAGAAGTTGCCGAACAATTGGAATCTATGGGTAAAAAGGTTCTCTATGCTATTCATCCTGTTGCTGGAAGAATGCCTGGCCACATGAATGTCCTCCTTGCAGAAGCAAATATACCGTATGAACTGCTTAAAGATCTCGATGAAATCAACTCTGAATTTGAAGATTGTGACGTAGCTATAGTTCTTGGNGCCAATGACGTTGTTAATCCTGCTGCAAGGCACGACACCTCTAGTCCTATCTTTGGGATGCCTATATTAGATGTTGATAAATCTCGCACTGTAATTGTGAATAAACGAACTATGAATCCTGGTTTTGCAGGGATTCAGAATGAATTGTTTGGTTTTGAAAATACGGTAATGGTATTTGGTGACGCGAAAGAAATGCTTACGACTTTACATAAAGACCTCAAAGAGCTTTANGGCTTATCTTGAAAATTGCTCGTTTTTTTTTAATTTTTCTTATAATAGGCTTTGCTAAAGCTCAAAATAATGGGAACCAAAAAATGAATGATAAAAGTTTTGAAAATGCAATATTAGGGGGCGGTTGTTTTTGGTGCGTAGAAGCTGTGTTTGAACGTATAGACGGCGTTAGCGAGGTTATTTCTGGTTACGCAGGTGGGCATACCAAAAATCCAACGTATAAAGAAGTAATAACTGGACGCACTGGTCACGCTGAGGTTTGCAAGATTGTTTTCGATCCAAAGGAGGTGACTTACGATGAAATTTTGGACGTTTTTTGGCAAGCCCACGACCCAACAACGCTTAACCGCCAAGGAAATGATGTTGGAACCCAATATAGATCTGCAATCTACTACATCGGTGATTCNCAAGANTCCTCGGCAAAAAAAGCTATGGAAAAAGCAAGAAAACTATACAAGGATCCAATTACTACCGAAGTAAAAGAGCTGGATGCATTCTATGTAGCTGAAGGGTATCATCAGGATTACTATGAAAACAACCCTAACGCACCATATTGCGCTTTTGTCATCGCCCCAAAGATAAAGAAACTTAAGAAAAAAGGATTGTGGGATGACTAGACAAAATTTTCATAGTCACGCATAGCATCAATAAGCGCGTCTACTCCTGCNTCAGGCATCGCATTATAAATTGAAGCTCTAAACCCTCCCACAGACCTGTGACCTTTTAAGGTTTGCAATCCTCTATCATGGCAGAACCCTAAAAATCTATTTTCATCAAACTTTTCATTAAAAATAAAAGGTACATTCATTATAGATCTGTCATCAGTATGGACAGGGCATTTAAAGAGCGGGTTACGTTCAATTTCATCATAAAGTTTTTTTGCCTTCGCNCTGTTCTTGCTTTCCATTTTTGCAACCCCACCGTTTTCATGCAACCAGTTTAAGCTGCGATTGACCGCATATATAGCCATAACTGGAGGGGTGTTGAACATAGATTTTTTATCAATGTGCGTTTGATATTTCATCATAGTTGGAATTTTTCTAGATATCTTTTTNATAATATCCTGCTTGATTATTACCAGCGTCACTCCTGCAGGTCCAATGTTCTTTTGAGCGCCAGCATAGATTAACCCAAAATCATTTACGTCAAATTCTCGACTAAAGATGTCAGAGGACATATCTGCAACTAAATAGGAGTTTTCATTTAATGGAACTGGAAATGTACTCCATTGCGTTCCAAAGATTGTATTGTTGGACGTTAAATGAAGATATGTAGAATTTTTTGAATGGCGTAAATCTTTTGGGATGTGATTGTAGTTTGAATCCTTAGAAGAGCTGATTTCGTTAATGGTCCCATACATTTTTGCTTCATTTATCGCCTTTTGTGACCACGTACCAGTATTGGTATAATCAGCAGTTTGATTATCTTCTAAAAGATTTAAGGGCACCATGCAAAATTGCAGTGAGGCTCCCCCTTGAAGAAAGAGAACNTGGTATTCATCGGATAGATGTAATAATTTTTTTACAAGCTGCTCGGTTTCGTCAACCATATCCACAACTGGTTGGGACCTGTGGCTCATTTCCATTAAGCTCATACCTGAGTTGTTGTAATTAACTGAGGCTTCAGAGGTGGCTCTAACTACAGAGGGATGCAGCATCGCAGGTCCAGCGCTAAAATTATAAATAGGATTCATCCATCAAATTAAATAATTGACGGAATATTATGATACAAAAAACCCTCAAAAAGAGGGTTTTTAATTTATCCGTGACCCTTATCTGCGTCGTTTACCTTTTTTCATTNTCGGGTCTGGCTTCTTGCGATATCGATCTTTAATTCCTTTCTGAGCTTCTTCTTTCATGTAGGGCTCAAAACTCAGGAACATGATTTGCTGGGCTGGGTCAAGAATATCAGCTGTAGACTTGAAGAATTTCATACGGGCATCATTCTTTTTTGAGTTTAGATCCTCCATTTTTTTGTAAACGGTATTTACGTCGGATTGGGAAATGTTTTCTCCATTCTTTATTTTATCTAAATAGGATTCAAAAATATCCTTTTCGCTGTCAAAATAGTCTCTCATTTCGACTCTTTGCTTACGCATGCGAGGGAAAAGCTTTTCAGCTTGATCTTCCGATAGGTTCAAGTATTCNGTCATCTTCCATACCATCATCATTTCCATTCTATTTCCATATTGTCCACCTGGGCCTGCGGGTTTACCCGGTTGGCATAGCGCTATTGGAAAGGTGAGCAAAAGCATAACGATTTTATTCATTTTTTTCTCCATAGTTTGAAGCGATTAAATCATTAAGGTTAATTTCATCAAAAAAATCTAACGTCTGCCAAATATCATCGCTTGATACAATCAAATAATCTGCAAGATCATAAACAAAGGACTCTGTTTCGGCATCCATTTCTTGATATGGCATAAGGTCGACTGAAGCATGCGTTCCTGGTTCATAAGCAAGCTGATTCACGGTAACTACGCTAAACATAATCAATAAGCAAAATGCATATATACCATTAATCAATTGAGAGCGCCTAGCGTCATTTTTGGTTCGCTTATGATGAAGGTTTATCAAAAAAGATTTCGGATCTANACTTCCAATATCCTCGTTTTGAATCTTTTTGATTTGTGTATCTACGTTCATTTTATTTTTTAAATTTTTCTTTTAATCTCTCAACTGCATGATGGTAGCTAACTTTCGCGGAATTTTCAGAAATACCCAAAATAGCTGCTATTTCCTTGTAGGAGTGATTGTTTGTCAATCTCATAGTCATGACCAGTCTCTGTTTTTTGGGGAGCGTTGCGATGGCATCCCANAGCTCTTTTTTCATCCATGCGTCCTCAACGGAACTGTCAACGAATGTTGGCTCAGGAGCCTGGTCTAGATGAAGCATATTTCTCCATTTATTGCGCCTTAAATATGTATTAGACATATTTACGTTGGCTCTAAACAAATAGGTTTTAAACTCTGAATCGAATCGAAATTTCTTTAAAGCTTTATACATTTTAATAAATATACTTTGTGCTAGGTCCTCTGCTTCTTCATTTGAATCGGTAAATTTTCTAAAAAAACCAAAGGTGCTCGGGAGATGGCGACTAACCAGTTCGTCAAAAGCCTCATTGCTTCCTCTTTGAAAATCTTTTATTAATTCGCTGTCTGTGCGCATGCATTACACTTTTAGACTAACTTCAAACTTAAAAGTTAAAAAAAAAGCTGAGAAACAATTCTCAGCNTTTTTTAAGAAATTAAAAATAATANAATTCCTTTATCTGCAAACACCAGGAGTTGTTGATGTTACACCAGCATTACTTGCCATACAGCTGTTTGAATAGGTTACTTTGTCGCAGCCGCANACCGGATCATAAACCATAGGACAAGCTCCATCACTTATCCTGGATCTATCAATGCAGTCTTTTTTTGAATCATCCCTACCTCCTTTGTCAGACCATCTGCCATNTTTTCTTCCATCGCAATGTTTTGANAACATCATCACTAANGAGGCGTGAACCTTAATCACCTCTAATTGATCATCGNNAAACAACTGTTCAAATTCATCATTTCNCGTAAGGTTGATTTCTTTAATTTTTTCTTCAAGGCTTGATCTATCGGCGTCNTCNCCAGCGTTCTTCATATCATCGAAAAGGGATTTGATAGCTTCTTCATATTTTTTGTTAATANTTTCAAGAAGNGTCACTTGATCAGATGACATGTTNAAAGCTGAAATCATNGCATCGCGCTCCGCNAGACGAATGTCTTCCATTTTTTGCTTNATNTCTGATTGCATCGTTTCTATTTTATCTCTTTGCTCATCAGTTAGCAACGAATCGATCTCATTTTTCATAGCGCGCTCAAGNGCTTCAATCTCANCTTTTACTGTNGCTTCATCCTTNGTGCCATCTTTCATCGCTCGCATGACCTGTTCCATTTGCGATCTGTAAGAGGTCATAATATCTTTAAGCGCTTGCTGCTGATCGNCATCTAAGACTTCCATCANTAAGCGCATATCCATACCATCCTTATCACCTTTTGGACCATGATGATCTTTTTTGTCCGGNGAATGAAGAAATGCGATAGAATTGTCGTTCATCCAAGCGAACATTTTATCTTTCTCGTCGCCAGAAAGGTTTTTTTGCATTTCAGCGGCTACTTTCCATAAAAACCCTGGATCTCTTCTGTGCATGCCATCTTTACCGTGTCTATTGAGCGCATCTTTGAGGGCATCATTAGATGACTTACTTAATCCAATATCTGCATTTAGGCCATCAGCAAAGGCCTGAAGCTCGGGATCATCAAGATTCACTTCATTGTTATTCATGCTTTCACAGCCNAAAGCAAATATGAGACCTAAAATGGCAAATGATTTAATTTTTTTCATGGATTTACCTTTATTTNATNTACCGATTACCTANTTATAAAACCTTTNTGATCTTAAAAAGTTTCTTGATAGCTAAAAATTAATCTTTGAATGATCNTGATTGGTTTTTTTATTGNAATATAAAATCAAACTTATTTACGATTACCTTTTTTNCCTTTATTCCCTTTTGAAGAGCGATGTTTTTTCGCTCTCATAGATAATGCTTTGTGAANCTTAATAATATCCAATTGCTTTACATCAAAGATGGCTTCAAGTTTTTTGTTTCTATCNGAAAAAAGGGNTTTCAAACTGACCCTNAGGGTTTCTTTATCTATNTCCCCATTCTTAGATTGTTCAAACAAAGTTTTGGCCGCGTCTTTGGCTTCTTGCATGGCCGCATCGTAGGCTGAGACCTGATCATTAGACATTTTGAGCGTGCTGACCATTACAGATCTTGAGGAGTCGCGATANGCTTGANGTTTAGCCTTTTTTGCCTCTNTATTNNGCTGAATTTGATCTTTTTGATCATCAGTNAGGAGTGCATCAATTTCAGCGCTCATAGCATCTTTTAACGCTTTTCTTTGCGCTTTNGCATCGTCCTTTGAAATCGTTCCATCCTTGACTTGAGCTTCTTAAGGCTCCAAACTTTTCTTTATAATCCGCCATCATGGCCTTATAGGTAACTTTTTGGTCGTCGCTTAGAATCTTGTAAATGCTAAGACCAGGTTTTTTCNCNTTGTTACCTGATTTACCTTTTTTCTTTTTACCGTATCCAAAAAGTGNCACCTCTTTTTCATCCATCTTTTCAAACAACACTGCTTTCTCTTCATCCGTCATGGTATCTGACATATCAGCAGCAACCTTCCAGAGGAAACCTGGCTCACGGTGCTTACCTTTTTTACCATGTCGACTTAGGGANTTATTGAGNGCATCAGAAGATGATTTACTTAACCCNAGATCATATTGAAGTTCGGATGACAACTCCTGAAGTTCAAAGCTATCTAGCTCATTCGCATCTGAACGCATAGTATTTTCGCATCCTNTTACANATAAGANCGCAAGNACTAAGAGANAGGTGATTTTTTTCATGATAANATCCTTTTAAATTGAGTTTCTAGTATATTAGATGCTCAAAACTGAAAAAAGTTAAAATTTTTGCTTCTATTATACAATTTATAATTTCAAAGACCTNTAATGACCGATTGACTCCATCAACTTTCATCAATTAATTTAGTTGTANANTGGTTAAAAATTTTTATAAAACACGTATCAAAAAAAATCAAAGGATAAAAAATGGCACTACCAGTTTTATATGAGATTGCAAAAGATTATCGCGANGCTTTAGAAGAATTGACCGAAATNGAGGATGAAGCTGTTGTAGATACNTTGGAGGGATTAAAAGGAACGTTAGAAGCCAAGTCTGAAAATATCATTAAATATACTCAAAATCTAAAGAGCACTATTGAAGCCATGAAAGAGGCTGAAAAGAATATGGCTGAACGCAGAAAAAGGTTAGAAAAAAAATCTGAGAATATTAAGAAATACGTCAAAAACGTGATGGAAGAAAATCAAATTCACAAAATTGAGACCGTGCACTTTGATTTAAGCATAAAAAAGAACCCTCCTAAAGTCGTGATTGAAGATGAAGAAATGATTCCACAATCGTTCATTGATGTTCAGACCGTTGAAAAGGTCAACCTAAAAACAATCAAGGAAGAATTAAAAAAAGGAGAGGCGGTCCAAGGCGCTCGCCTTATCCAAGAGACGCGTTTAGATATTAAATGAAACCTTATGAGAGCTTTATGAAAAAAATAGGCATACTAATTCTTCTCTCAAGCCTTGCCCTTTGTCAATCAATATCTGAAAAAACAAAGGACATGAAAAAATTACCTGGTTATTTCAATATGTATTGGGATGATTCTACGGGTAANCTGTGGATTGAGATCAAAAACTTTGGCAGTGAATTCCTTTATGTGAATTCACTAACTGCAGGTGTAGGGTCAAATGACATTGGTCTGGACCGCGGACAGTTGGGAGATCAACGCATAGTTTCTTTTAAGCGTTATGGTCCAAAGGTTCTTTTGATTCAACCAAATTATTCTTACCGTGCTAACACCTTAGATAAAAAAGAAAAAGAATCGGTAGCGGATGGTTTTGCCAGATCTGCTTTATGGGGTTTCAAAGTTGAGGCTGAGCANTCCGGTAAAGTTTTAGTTGATGCAACACAATTCTTTCTCCAAGACAGCCATGGAATCATTGATCGACTTAAATCGCGAAAAATGGGTAATTATAAAGTAGACAATTCNCGATCCACTATAAATATGCCTGGAACAATGAATTTTAAAAAAAATACAAACGTAGAGACAATTATTACATATGTTGGAATGTCTCCGGGAAAATTTGTTCGACAGGTAACCCCAAGTCCAAAAGCCATTACNGTGCGCCTCCATCATGCGTTTGTTGAATTACCAAACAAGGACTACACGCCTAGAGAGCATGATCCAAGAGCNGGTTTTTATCCTTTATCTTTTCAAGATTANTCTGTTCCGCTAGATGAATCAATCTATATCCGATATATTCAGCGTCACCGTTTAGAAAAAAAAGACCCTACGCTTAACAAAAGCAAGCCGGTTAAACCAATTATTTATTACGTAGATCCCGGCGTTCCTGAACCCATTCGAAGCGCAATGATCGAGAGCGGCAAATGGTGGAACGATGCCTTTGAAGAAATTGGCTATGATGATGCTTTTCAAATTAAGATTTTACCAGAGGGTGCCCATCCAATGGATGTTCGGTACAATATGATCCATTGGGTTCACCGTGCCACTAGAGGATGGTCTTATGGTGGAGCGGTAATAGATCCAAGGACCGGGGAAATAATAAAGGGGAATGTTTCTTTGGGGTCGTTGAGATTAAGACAGGATTACTTAATTGCTACAGGACTCATGGCTCCTTATAAAAACGAAAATACCGTACCNAGCGCNATGANAGAATTGGCCTTAGCAAGAATCAGACAGCTTGTTGCGCATGAGATTGGGCATACGATTGGGATTCAACATAATTTTCTTGCAAGCACCTTTGGAAGAGCATCGGTGATGGATTACCCTCATCCTACTTTAAACTTAAATTCGAACAATGAACTTGAATGGGAAAACGCCTATGATGTTGGGATTGGAGAATGGGATAAGCTTGCTGTTGAGTTCGGCTACCAGCACTTTCCTGAAGGGACTGATGAAAAACAAGCTTTAGATAAAATCCTTCAGAAAGGTATTAAAAGCGGAATTACCTTTATAACCGATTCCGATGCTCGACCAATAGGATCTGCACACCCTGGCAGCCATCTTTGGGATAATGGTAGCGATCCTATCGATGAATTAGAAAATTTGATAAATATTAGGGATGTTTCCCTTCAACGTTTCGGTGAAAACAACATACGCTATGGACAACCCTACAGCGATTTAGGTGACGTGCTAGTACCTATCTATTTTTTACATCGCTATCAAATTGAAGCTGCTGGGAAAATTGTTGGAGGCTTGAACTATACGTACGCCCTAAGGGGTGATGGTCAAATGATAAGTCAAATGCTTGAACCAGAAGAACAATTACGGTCGCTCAAAACATTGATAAAAACACTCCAGCCAGATTTTCTCACGCTGGATGAGCGTATTTTAAATCTTATTCCACCTCGAGCTGCTGGAAGAGGTAGAACTCGTGAATCATTTAGGTCTAAGACTGGATTAACATTTGATGGAGTAAGTTTAGCTGAAACAGCTGTTGATATGTCGTGTAAAATGCTTTTTAACCATGAGCGTGCAGCGCGATTGGTTGAATACAATGCACGAGATGATAAACAGCCAGGGCTAGATAAGGTCCTAAGTTTAATCCTTGAGAATACGCTTCTTTCGAAAGCTCCAAAAGGACTTAAAGGCGAAGTGAAACGCGCTTCTGATTTTGTGATTCTTGATCATTTACTAAATCTTGCAGTAAATCCTGATGCGGCAACTTCAGTCCAGTCCATAACTATGCTTCAAGTTAAAACGCTTTCAAGCAGTCTGCTCAGATCAAACCCAAAAGACCCCAGGGAAAGAGGCCATAAGGATATGCTATCAAAAAGGATAGAGAGTTTTTTTGATAACCCTTATACGTTCAAGAAAATTATAGTACCAAAAGCACCCCCAGGATCACCAATAGGCTCTAACATCCAATGTTCTCAGGATGATCTTAATTAATTTAATTGCCGGTAAGAACCCAGTCCAGTATTCCTGAAAATCCACGAAGACTGATATTGATCCTCGTAACAACGTGATGGCTTTTGATCTCTGTAGAAGTAAGATTTGAATTGATGAGATAATCAAATATCAAGGTGTCGTTCAAACCTAACACTCGAATAAAAGAAGAATCGCTAGTACTAAAGTCTGAGACAACCATTGTTGAGATCATCTGCCTGTTATCAGCTAATGAAATAGTAGATTCAAATGTTTTTTCGTACCCCAAATTATCCCCGCGCAGTGACAATGAGAAGACATCGCTTTTATTAATTACAACAGGAAGGTTCTCAACTAAACCATGNCTNGGATCTGCTGGTNCGACGCAACCNACAGAAAAAATAAGCAAAACATNAATAGTTAAATTCTTCAATNTTGAGGATCNTTTTTTTGAACGTCTTGACCTAATTGCAATTCATTAATTTTGTCCATCGGTTTTTCTAGGGCTCGAAATCTTGGACCCTTAAGCTCGTCATAATGATTGGTTAATGCACTAATTGATTTACCCATAGCATGAATCTTATCAGTGAATTGATCCCATTGTTTTCTGAAAATCCCTACTAATTCTTGCATCTCGCCTGCTTTCTGCTCCATGGCAAAATTAGACACCGCCTGCCTAATCAGTGAAAGGACTGCNTACAATGTTATTGGAGAACATAGCAAAACTTTTTTTGATAATGAGAAATCAATCAAATCTTTGTCCTCCTGGTTTAAAAAGGCGTAGAGGCTTTCGTTAGGAATAAACATCAATACATAATCAACAGTACCATTTGCTGGATCAATATATGAGCGCTTTTCAATGGTTTTGATATGATTGCGAACGTCTTTTATAAAGGCAATCTTCTCTTGTGCTTTATCATTTTCATTATCACTATTAACATAATTTTCATAGTGAGCAAGTGGAAACTTAACATCCATATTAATGGATTTTTCATTTGGAAGTTTAAAGGTAAAATCAGGACGGCCCTCTGCTATTTGTTGCTGCTTTTCAAAGTTTATTCCCTCAACTAGACCCATAAAGCTTAGAATATCTTCAACCATGCGCTCACCCCATTGACCTCTTTCTTGGGAACTTGAAAGGATCCGTGATAATTTTTGTGTTGAATCCGCAAGATCACCGATACCTTTTTGCGAACTCTTCACGTGACCCGTTAGCTCGTTTGTAGATTTATCTAGGCCCTCTAGCTTTGATTTCATCTGAAGAATTGACTGGTCTATTAATTCTTTTTTTTGATTTAACTGAGTGTCTGATGATTTCAGTAGCTCTGAGAATTTATTTTCAGCTAATTTTAAAAAACTGTCAAGATTCTGATCGAGCGCCTGTTTAGAAAGGTCCCCAAATTCTGCCTTAATGTGCTCATGTTCTTGCTTGCTGCTTGTATTATATTTTTGATTAATAATCCAAAAAAGGCTCGCACCAAAGATGCTTCCAACAATGAAAGTGATTAGGGGAACAAAATCCATTAAATTTTTAATAAATCAATTACNAAGCGGATGACTTCNCCTGTCGCAGAACCTGGATTTTGATATGCTAATTTTTTATCTCCCCACGCTGAGCCCGCAATATCAAAATGACACCAGGCTACATCGTCTTCTACAAAAGACTTTAAAAAAGCTCCTCCAGCAATAGTGCCGGCCTGACCTCCTGCTCCTAAATTTTTAACNTCAGCAATTTTTGATTTAACTTGCTCGAGATATTCATCCCACAATGGAAANTCCCAAACCTTTTCACNCGTCATGCAGGATGATTGTTTTATATCTGCAATTAGGCCTGGATCNGTNCCCATTATTCCGGTCGCAATATGCCCTAAAGCCACAACAACAGCTCCTGTTAACGTTGCAAAGTCCAAAATATACTCAGGATCATAATTCTTACAGGCATATGAAAGCGCATCTGCCAAGATCAACCTTCCTTCAGCGTCCGTATTCAAAACTTCGATAGTTTTTTTGTTATAGGCAGTTAAAATATCACCAGGCCTGTAAGCCTTGTCTCCGCTCATATTTTCTGTTGAAGGAATTATACCAACGACGTTCATCTTTGGCTTCAATATGGATACGGCACGCATAACCCCAAGAACAACACCCGAACCACACATATCGTATTTCATTTCATCCATTTTAGCTGCAGGTTTGATTGAGATTCCGCCACTATCAAAAGTCAATCCTTTACCCACAAGTATTTTTGGTTTTTCTGTTTTCATTCCATTAAAATATTCCATAACAATAAATTTTGGAGGCTCCTCAGTACCTGAAGCAACGCCTGCTAAAGCACCCATTCCCATATCTGTAAATTCTTTTCTGTCAAAAACGGTGACTTTTACATCAGAATCCCTGGATATATCCTTTGCATTTTCAGCTAAATGTGTTGGTGTAGCAATATTGCCAGGCCGATTTTCGAGATCGCGGGCAAAACACACTGAGCTTGCAATGACAGCTCCCTTCTGAATGGACTTGTCAACGCCGCCAAAAATAGAGGCTCTCTTTAGCTCAAAAGCTTCATCGTTATTAGATTTAAATTCATTGAATTGATAACTTCCAAGAACAATACCCTCAGATGCTGCTTGAGACATGAGCGCATCTTTAGCTTCAATTGGCATCATGAATGTAACCGACTCTATTCGATCGGCTATGCAGGCCTTAGCTACTCCAGCGCCAGCAATACGAAGGTCCTCAGGAGTCAATTGACCTTTTTTNCCTAAACCNTATACATAGGCAACAGTGCCTTTCTTGCCAACTATTCTATGGATTTCGCCTAGCTTTCCTTTAATTAAGCCAGCGGATAAAGTGTGCGAAATAGCTCGGCCTAAGAGCCTATTTACACCTTGCAACTGCCTATTTAATTGGAGACTATCATAAATACCTACAGAAAAGGACTTATCTGTTGAGTTTTGCCAATTTCCAGTTATGTGATTAATTTTTAAAAGATTTCCCATTTTTATCCCACTTAATAAAATTATATATTAAATAAACGTATTTTAAATTAATATTTTAATAATTATAATCAAATATTCTTATAGATAATTAACTTTAAAGAAAGATTTTAATGATAAACCAAAAAATAAATTTAAAAGAAAAATTCAATAAAATATCAGACCATTGGTCTCCAAAAGTAATCGCTGAAATGAATGACTACCAATTCAAGNTAGCAAAAGTGAAAAACAAATTCGTNTGGCATCAGCATGATGATACAGATGAAACTTTCATTGTCATCAAAGGAAANCTAATTATTGAGTTTAGGGACACNAAGGTTAATTTAGGTCCNGGTGAAATGTTTGTGGTAAAAAAAGGGACNGAACACCGACCTATAGCAAACGAAGANTGCGAGATTATGTTAATTGAGCCTAANGGAGTACTNAATACAGGAAACAAGAGGAATGAATACACAAAAGATAACGATATCTGGATTTAGCCATCTACACCCTGCCATCAACTAAGCTCTTTACAACCGATGGATCTGCAAGAGTTGAAATATCTCCTAATTCTTTTACATCATTTTCTGCAATCTTTCTCAATATTCTCCGCATTATCTTTCCCGATCTTGTTTTTGGTAGACCAGGTGTATATTGAATTTTATCAGGTTTTGCGTGGGGACCAATTTCTTTAGTCACGGTTTCCTTTATTTTATCGTTCAATGTTTCATCAATCTCAAAACCAGTCATTAGCGTAACATAAGCATAGATACCCTGACCTTTAATATCATGCTCATAACCCACAACTGCAGCTTCAGCTACGCCGTTCGTTTTGCCAATTGCGCCTTCAACTTCAGCTGTTCCTATTCTGTGNCCTGAAACATTTAATACATCATCCACCCTTCCGGTAATCCAGTAATAGCCATCCTCATCTCNAAACGCTCCATCTCCAGTAAAATAATAACCTTTGAATTGAGAAAAATAAGTGTCCTTAAATCTCTGATGATCGCCATACACAGTACGCATTTGACCAGGCCAAGATCTTTTAATAGCAAGCAGACCATTTTCATTGTTGCCTGAAATCTCTTTACCATCATCAGTAAGTAAAATAGGTTCTATTCCAAAAAAAGGAAAAGTTGCAGATCCNGGTTTTGTAGGTGTAGCGCCTGGTAGAGGTGAAATCATAATACCACCCGTCTCAGTTTGCCACCACGTATCAACAATAGGNCANTTTTTATTACCTATTTTCTCATAATACCAATTCCATTCCGGCTCCTTAATGGGCTCTCCAACGGTCCCAAGGACTCTCAATGACCTCAGACTGCTGGTCTCAATCCATGCGTTGCCCTCTTTCATCAAAGCGCGTAACGCGGTCGGTGCNGTGTAAAAAAGGGTTACGCTATATTTATCGATGACATTCCAGAATCTTCCAAAATCGGGGTAGTTTGGCACCCCTTCAAATAACACCGAGGAAGCGCAATTANATAGTGGGCCATAAACAATGTAAGAATGACCCGTAATCCAACCAATATCTGCGGTACACCAATATATATCCTCTTGTTTGTAGTCAAAAACCGTACTGAAGGTATAGTTAGCATATAGCAAATATCCACCGGTTGTATGAAGCACTCCCTTTGGTTTGCCCGTTGACCCTGAGGTNTAAAGAATGAACAAGGGGTCCTCTGCATCCATTGCTTCAGGTTCACAATAAGAATCAACGGTTTCCATTTCATCACTCCACCATATATCTCTTCCTGATTTCATCTCAACAGGATGCCCAGTTCTTTTAACGCAAATTGCATGTTCGATAGACGGGGTCTCTGAAAGTGCTTTGTCAGCATTGTATTTCATTGGAATATCCTGCTTTGATCCCCTAACACCTGTATCTTGAGTAATTAAAATCTTGCATTGTGAGTCATTAATTCTATCACGAAGTGCATCAGAGCTAAACGCTCCAAAAACAACAGAATGAACCGCTCCAACCCTACTGCAAGCTAGCATAGCGATAGGAAGCTCAGGTATCATTTGCATGTACAAACACACCCTGTCTCCCTTAGATATATTATTTTTTTTTAGAACGTTAGCAAATTTNCTCACCTCAATAAACAGCTCTTTATAGGAAAAAGTTTTGNATTCAGAAGAATCGTTTCCNTCCCAGTGAAATGCTACGCGATCTCCATTACCATTAGCGATGTGGCGGTCNAGGCAATTATAACTCACGTTCATTTTCCCATTTACAAACCACTTGATTCTTGGCTCAGCAAANTCAACATCGCTTATTTTATCCCATTGCTGTATCCAGTCGAGGCGATGGGCTTTTTCAGCCCAAAACATATCACTATCTTTGATAGAAAGATCGTATTCCTCTTTATATTCAGCAATCGAGGAGTACTTTGATTTTGCAGAGAGAATTTTTGGNGGTTCAAATGTTTTACTTTTCATTTTTGACCTCACTAGCTAAAGTTTCTAGATATTGAACATCTTTTGAAAGGATCCAACCGTTGAAATAATTTGATGATTGCTTATTATGAAGATCAAGACGTACCCTACCNTAAAGTCTATCGCCAGCAGATCTTGATATGACGACATGATCGTCCTCATTNAGCAAAAACAAAATCTCTGCACCATTTTCAGGGCCTTTTCTAAAAGGCGTAAGGTCTCTCAATACGCGAAAAAGAGACTCTCCCTGCATAAGGTCCATTGAGCTCAAGGCAATGGTTTTTCTTGATACACCTTCGCTTACTTCAAGCAAACCTCTCCAAATAGGGTATTCTCCATCGGTATCGATTAACATNTTTAGTGGAATTTCTTTATTTCTTGTGATTGGAATACGCAACCTCCCATAGCCTGAAGAATCCAAAGTCGTATTGAATAATAGTTTTCCTGATTGGAAAATTTTTACTTTCGGTCTTGACACCACTATATCCTTTTGTCCATCTATTACGCTTAATTTGACAATATCACTTTTTTCTTTAATTATAAAAGTACCTAAATCAATGCTCTCAGAGCGCTTTGTGAACAATCTGTAGCTTTTTTCAAAACTTCCGCCAACTGGCTCTAGGCTNGCAATATTAGCCAAGGTATCAGCTTCAAGTATATTTTCAGGAAGTACAACTTGAAGCGAATCACCTGGAAAAAACATACGAGAAATATACACCTCAGATGGTCTGTGTCTGGGGAAAAGTGAAAAACGATAGGCGGTCGGTTTGAAATTGACAGGNTTTACTTCAGCGGTAATGATAACTACCTTGGATTCCACTCCATCTGGGGAAGCTGAGACAGTCATTGAAGAATCAATTGACTGGGCAAAACAACAACAAAAGGTTGAAAAAATAATTACAAGATTATTAAATAGTTTTTCCATGGGGATGTTTTAAATAGTTGCCNTCGCTGCTTTTTTTTACCGATACCATCACTAAAGATGCTTTACATGCCAATCGAGGTTCAGACTTACTGCCTTCTGCATGCACTTCAACATCAATATGCATTGACGTTGTACCCGATGAAACAATTCTTGCTGTAAAATTAACCCAATCACCCAGATAGACAGGCTCTTTAAAGTCTACTTGTTCGATGGTTCGAGTAACAGCTCCATCGGCTTCAGATCCTTTCAAAAATCTATGGGCTACTTTCGCAGCTGCCAAATCAATCCAGGCAATCATTTGTCCTCCAAACAACGTACCTACAACATTGATATGATCTGGCATAACAAACTGAGAGTATTTTGCCAAAAATTTAGTCATTTTTGCTTCCATTTCTGTTTTGATAATTAATTAGCGAATTCTCACGAAAATAATTTTGAGAAATTTTTTCTGCTAAATATGTCCCAGGCTTGCAAGAGCCCGAAAAGTTTATTTTATATTTACTTTCGCAATCAAGAGTTATCTTTAGCATTGGCAACTCTTTCTCCTTCCTCAACATCAACTTTAATTAAAAAATACCCACCAAGGATAAATAATAAAATAATTGCTAGGATTCCATACCTTGGATTTCCTGTTGCCATTGCAACATACCCCATCAATGGAGGTCCAATGATAGCGGCGAACTTTCCAAACATATTGTAAAATCCAAAAAATTCAGCAGCTCTATCCGGTGGAATGATTCTTGAGTATAAAGAACGGCTAAGGGCTTGAATNCCTCCCTGAAAACACCCTATCAACGCAGCTATGATGTAAAAGTGCCACTCTTTTGAAACAAGAGATCCNATGATAGTTATACAGATATAGCCTCCAATAGCAATTAGAATCGCATGTTTAACACCTATCTGTCTAGCAAACCAATTATAAATCAAGGTTGCTGGAAATGCGATGAATTGAACCATAAGTAACAATGTAATTAAAGTTGAAGTTGTAAAGCCTAGACTAGTTCCATAGTCAACTGACATTCTAATAATCGTATCAACTCCATCGATGTACAACCAATAAGCTAGAAGAAAAGTGGTAACAACTTTTAATTCACGTACTCTTTTTAAGGTTGACAATAATTCGCTCCATCCAGAAGAAATTGATTTCAGTATCCCTAAATCCTCTTTTGGAGACTTCTCTTCAACAAAAATTAAAATTGGTAGCGTAAAGATTGCCCACCAAAATGCTACGGTCAAAAAAGATAATTTTATTGCGCTCGGCGCATCNGCAATACCAAAAAACTGAGGNTGTAGGTACATAGCAACATTAATAAGAAAAAGAATACCCCCGCCAATATATCCAAGTGAATAACCAAGTGATGAAACAAAATCTCTTTTCTGTTTTGAGGCAACGCTTGGTAAAAGAGAATCATAAAAAATATTTGCTGACATGAACCCAATAGATGCCACAACATAAAATAATGCTGCCAACCTCCAGTGCCCTTGGCCAATCATAGATAATGAACCGGTACTAATTATTCCAATGAATGCAAAGAAAATCAAGAGTCTTTTTTTTACAGAAGCTTTATCAGCTATTGCCCCTAAAAATGGAGCTAGAGAAGCAACCGNAATAGATGCTATTGAGTTAGCTAAACCCAAATACCATGTACTTACTGTTACCTCTGACGCTGTTGACCAGTATTGTTGAAAAAATATTGGAAAAAAACCAGCCATTACAGTAGTTGAAAAGGTACTGTTTGCCCAATCGTAGAGCGACCAAGATATTATTTTTTTTCTTTCATCAAGCATAGGATATGAATTGTTCATTTACCACGATTGAAAATATGAAGAAATTTGTACCCATGAAGATAGGTTTCCAAACGTATGAAATGTCAAAGGATAAGGCAAAAACCAACTAGCTCCTAACTCAAGCTCAAAAGGCAAAGGTCCGATCTTTAGGAATGGATCTAGATTAACAAAATTTAATTTAACAAATTGAGTTGAGAACATTTTTTGGGTATCAAAACCCTCTCTTTTAGCCATCAACATATTTATATTTTTGTTTTTTGAAAAAAACTCATCTCTTCCATTAATTTGAGTATTCAGTCCCGNGGAGAAAAATAATCGTTTTGGGATGAGCTCTATCTGAGCCTTTATAGATGCATTTAATTGAGGGGATTTTTTTCTGACAACATCACCAAGGGCTTGAGCAATGGAATCGGCACTGGCGTCCTCCATCCATAAAAAACTTATTGGAGGATTTACGGTATTCTTTTGAAAACCTGAAATATCGAATGCCCAATTAACATTGAACAAACGATCCCACCCTTTGCGGTAGAATTCTCCAAATAATTTAAACCTTAACTGAACAAGTCCTTCCCCGATAGGNAAGTGCCTAAATTGAAAAGGAATGTTGTTCTTATCTCTATCTTTAGATTCATATTTTTTTAGGTCTTCAGCAAANGGGAATACCATATCAAAGCCAGAGTATAGTGAGAACTTTTGCTTACCCCCTCTCCAAGCAGGAACTCCTTTTAAAAGCAGATTCAATCCAATCGTAATATCTGATAATCCTGCGTTATTTATTGGCTCAGGGTAATAAAAATTCAAAAGACTGTCCAATCCCATTGCGAGAGAATCATTTGTNATTTTCCAAGAACGANTCTCAGATAGATTNGTTACATATGGAATTTCAAGAAGCAAAGTAACTTTATCTGTGAATCCATATTCAAACTTTGCCTGANTTTGAACTGTGGATCTTTTAAAAAATTGACTTACNTCAAAATTTAATGTNTCAACTTGATATCTGTATTTTTGACCATCAGAAAGGCTGTTGNCTTTCCATTTTCCGCTTGAGTGGTCTGTTTTTAGAGATACCCTCCATACGTTCTGTGGAATTGTAAAATGTGTTTGAGCGCCAATAATAGAAGTAAAGATTATGGGTAAAAAATAAATCAAAGATTTCATAGAAATCTTAATATATCAAAAATCGCTGACGAAATTGATTGAACTTTATGACATCCTTAAGCCATAATGGAGGTAGGTAGTTTGCTGGTTTTCCTTGTGCTGAAAAGAGTCTTAATTGACTATGACCATACAACATGTCAATTCTATCAAATTCTGCCCATTTAAATTCTCTNGGATACAGTTGGCTAGCTAAAACAATTATTGAGGTTGCCGTAGCGATTGGGTCATAAGTATTTGGATCTATAATTTTAACGTCAATTCCACTGCACAATTCATCTACATACATCGGAGCAACTGTGTCTGTTTGCTTCATTCTTGGAATGTAGTCAATTGGTGTAATGCTTACACCGGGCAAATTTAGATTTTTAAGTTTATCAGCTAAATGATAGCCGGACATCCAAGGTGCTCCCGCTCTCATAAATGGCATTTCAGTCCCCCTGCCATCNTTAAGATTAGTACCTTCAAGCAAACCAAACCCAGTATAAGATAAGTTTGACCTGATAGAATGGATAGATGGGTGCGGATCGATCCAGGGGTGCTCTGAATTGTCTAACCAGTGAGATCTTTTCCAGTTTGCCATTGGTATTATGGTTAAGTTGGCTCTCTTAAGGTCCTTGATCCAGCCCATCTCATTTGCCATTATTGCAAGNTCACCAATGGTCAATCCATGGCGAATAGGGATTATGTGGTATCCTTCAAGTGATTGAAATTTTGATCGAATAACGGGTCCATCCACCCGATCGCCTCTTAAGGGGTTGGGCCTGTCAAGAATAATCACTGGCAAACTCCACTCGCTAGCAACCTCTAAAATCTTTGTCATTGTAGATATGTATGTTGAGAATCTTACACCGGTATCCTGAATATCAATTATTACCATATCAAGATCTCTAACCGACCATGCAGGCGGTTTCATATTTCTACCAAAAACCTCAACCAGTCTTGCATTATGGTCGGGATCGTATTTTTCTCCATTATTCATTTTAAATCGCTTGTTTTGGTCAGCAAAAAGACCAAACTGAGGTGTAAAAATCACTTTAACATCAATCTTTGAATGGTTTTTTAAAAGATCAAGGATATGATCACCCTTACGATTAACGGCTGTTTTATTTGTAAAAATTCCAATTGATTTGTCATACAANGGCTTAAAGTCCATTTGCTCTANAACATCTAGGCCGTAAAAAGTTGATGAATGAAACGAAAGATCAGGTATGGGCATTACCACGCTGTGATTAAAAGACTGACCCATTGCAATGGAGCTATATAAAAAAANCGATTTATATAAATTTGAAAATGTTGAGGACTTGAACATAGTTAATCAATAGTTTATTAATATTTAAATTCTTTTTGAGTTCTTCCTTTTATCCCTGTTGCAATAACATACGGAGTAGAATTTAAGGTATCGGCAATATTCTCCATGGAGATTTCACCGCTTTCATTTTTGCCAAAAAGAAGAACTTCATCTCCTATTTTGGGACAATCATCTTCAAAATTAACCATAAATTGATCCATGCAAATTCTACCAGCTATTTTATAGGTCTTTCCTTTGTACCCAACAAAACCTTGGTCGTACCATTCGCGCGGAATGCCATCAGCAAAACCACATTGAACAACTCCAATAGTACAATCATTTGGGGTTTTATATACCCCTCCATAACTGACAGGGGTATCCATTTTTACTCTTCTCACTTCAACCAATGAAGCAACATATTCCATCACAGGCTCAATAGAAAGATTTTTAGATACCTCATTTGAAGGAAAGGCGCCATATAATAACATACCGATGCGAACCTGATCAAATTTGCTTTGATTTAAATTTATTGTAGCACCGCTATTTGAAAAATGAATGGTGTCGAAGCTTACTCCTTTATTGACTGCTATCTCAGTTACTTCGTTAAAAATAGAAAGCTGATGGTTCGCGAAAGAAAGGTCGCCTTCATCGGCAGTTGCATAATGCGAATACAAGCCTTTGCATTCAGCCTCAATATTTTTTTTAATATTCTCAAATGCAGTTGCAGCATCTTTTGAGCTAATTCCAAGCCTTGTCATGCCGGTGTCAAACTTGACATGAAAGTTTGGAATGCTTCCATTAGATAATTTGTAAGAATCAAGGATTGCTATATCGCTGAGGCTCGAGGCATTTAAGGTAAGATTATTTTGAAGTGCTGGTTCGATATATTCTTGCTGGGTTTTGCTAAAAATCAAAATATCTGATACAACTCCACCATGTCTAAGCTCCAGTGCTTCTGAAAAAGAAAAGACAGCAAATGAGTCGCAACCGTGATTTTCAAGAGCGCGAGCACATTGGACAGAGCCGTGTCCGTAAGCATCGGCTTTAACAACTGCCATAATACGCTTTTGATTAAGATGGGACTTTAAACGATCGTAATTTGAGAGTAAGCGATCAATATGAATGATTGCTTTAGGACCAATCATCTTTATACTTACTATTTAAAAATTCTTTTAACTCTGAGAAAGATGAAAAAACCTCAGATGAACACGCCATTATCCATCCACTCAGATCTGAAGGTGAAAGCCTGTTGACTAAATAGACTGGCTTATTCTCTTTAAATGCCAAGGTTATTTCTGCGTGAGTTCCAGCGCCTTTAATGACGTTCTGATCCCAAAGACAAATAAGATAATCAGCCCTATTAACTACAATATCAATATCATTCAATACACATAATCTTATAAAATCAGCGTATTTTTCTGGATTTTTGATCTTCCATTCTCTGTAGTCATGGGCATTATTCTTCTCCACAATTTTAGCTGATTCTATTACTGGGTCAATAGAAGAATGACCAAGTTCACTTTTTAGCCAAGCATTTAATTCTTTTCTCCATACTGCACCCTCATCCTCAGCAAATTCCATTGCGCCTGATAAATAGGCTATCATTGTTTTAATTTCCTCTTTAAAAGAAAGGCATTAAAAACAAGCCAAAAAAGTGAAATTAAAATTGAAAGGATGATCCATAAGANTTGGAACTCTCCAAAAAAAATGAGTGCTCTTAGATCAAAGANNATCATAGTTAAAGGATTGTTAAGAATGATTGAGCTTAAAACCGAAGAGCTCATTTGATCTTCAAATAAAAAGGAAGTAGCTGCTGATATAAAGAATAGAAAAGAAGTTGACNCAAAAAGGAAGATGAATAATCGTTGAAAGATAATGGCGAATGTTATCATGATATTTGCTAGAAGAATGAGATACATCAATAAATAACCGATCAAAGATAAATAATGAGTAAATGACATAAATTGAGGCAATATGACAAGGAGAGCCAATGAAGAAACAAGTCCATATAAAGCGCATTCGANTACAGAGCTTATTGCAATACTTAATATGATTTTAAATTTACTGTTAGGAGAGATTGCTAGGGATTTTAAAAATTGAACGTTACCCTGATGACTAAATAGGTCACGGTAAATAATAATAAAAAGTAAGATAGATGCAAAAGCATGAATGGTACTGGGAAACAACCAGGTCTGAAAAGAAATTCCATTTGGTGAAAAGGAATAAATCTCTTGAAGAATAGCGCTGAGGAAAAAATGCAGACCAACTGAAACAGAAACAACGATCGCAAGAGTAGCAAAGAAACGGTTTCTTAAAAGCCAATATCTTCTCATGATAAGTGCTCTGATCAATGTATACCATCCTTTGCATATTTTGCATCCATCAGATCTTGAAGGCCTAGTTTTTTTATTCTTATATCTTTCATTGTTGATGATGCTGCTTCACTGAGAACCTCAAAAAAAACTTTTCTTTCTCTACCGTAAAAGTGCAAACTATGACCTACTCGAGATGGATTTTTGACGTGAGGGATTTTAGAAAGTTTTTCAAATAGCTCATCAGAAAGGGAGTCAAATTCAATTTGAAACTGATGAAACTCAAAGGTACTGCCAAGCAGACGATCAAGGCTTCCATCTAGAGCAATCCTACCGTTTTCAAGAACAAGGATTCTATCATGAGCGCTCTCTACCTCTTGAAGGGATTGACTGACGTAGACAATGGTTTTTGAACCCTTCAATCTTAATAAAAGATCCCAAGTATATCTGTAAGATTCTGCATCCATAAAAGCTGTAGGGTCATCTAATATCAATATATCTGGATCGTGCACTAAGGTTTTAATAACCATGCCCATTCGAATGATCCCCGGAGAAATATCTTTTACCATTTTATTTAAATATGGAACAATGTGCAGATCTCTGGCATATTGTACCATTCTAGTATTAATTGTTTCTAAACTTATAGAATACAGTAATCCTGAAAATCTTATATTTTGCTCGAGGGTCAACCATGGATCAAGGTCAAGTTCATGAGGCATATATCCAATTTTTGAGACTACTTCAGAGCGTCTTTTTTTAGAATCGACTCCATTGATAAATACCTGGCCATATTCCTGATATTCAGTTGACGAGATAACTTTCAGTAATATTGACTTTCCAGCCTCATTATCTCCAATTATGGCAACAAGAGATCCTTTTTCAATGCCAAAGTTTAGTCCAGCTAAAATTGTTTTGTCATGAATGAGCTTCCCTACTTTTTTTAAGGTTATACTAGCTTCCATCAGTGAGCCTCAAACCAGGATTTGCCGAAGCCACTGTCAACCTCAATTGGTACTGATAAGGCCATTGCGTTTATCATTTTATTAGTAACCATCTCTTTAAGCTCATCCAACTCGTCCTTAGGGGTTTCAAAAACTAATTCATCATGAATCTGGAGAAGCATTTTTGATTGCATTTTACTTTCAAGCATTGAATCATGAATGGATTTCATTGCTAATTTTATCATCTCAGCGCTTGTTCCTTGTATCGGCATGTTAATAGCCATTCGTTTTGCAGCTTCCCTGTGCAAATGGTTGCTGCTATCAATATCCCAAACCGGCCTTTTTCTTCCCAATAATGTAGTTACAAAACGATTTTCCTTTGCAAATTCCATCATAGATTCAACATATTTTTTTATTCCTGAATAGGTTGCAAAATAAGCCTCGATTAGGGACTTGGCCTCTTTTTGAGGTATTCCGAGCTCCTGACTCATTCGGAAAGGGCCAGCTCCGTACAATAGTCCAAAATTAACAATTTTTGCAGTTCTTCTCATTGCTGGTTGAACTTGATCTAGGGGAACATTGAATACGTTTGCCGCTGTGGTAGCATGTATGTCCTCACCTTGATTAAATGCTTTAACCAAAGCCTCATCTTGGCTTAAATGCGCCATGATCCTTAATTCAATTTGAGAATAATCAGCTGAGAAGATTAGCCAATTCGGATCGCTTGAACGAAAGGCTTTTCTAATTTCGCGCCCCTCTTGAGTTTTGATAGGGATATTTTGAAAGTTTGGATTGCTTGATGAAAGTCTTCCGGTGGCCGTCATTGCCTGGTTGAAGGATGAATGAATTCGGCCACTGGCTTCATTCACAAGCTCTGGAAGTGCATCAATATAGGTATTCTTTAATTTATTGAGCTTTCTAAACTCTAGAATCATACCGGGCAAGATATGTTTTTCCTTCAACTGTTCAAGTACATTTTCAGCGGTCGATCTTTTTTTGATNTCAGGTAGCCCTTTTACATCAAAAAGTATCTTTGCTAATTGTTGAGTTGAATTTACGTTGAACTCAAAACCTGATTCAGAATGAATATCCTTGATGAGCATGTCTATTTTTTTACCAAAATCTTTAGACATATCATCAAGAAGCTTTAGGTCAACATACATACCTGTGAACTCTAATTTTAAAAGCACGGGAATGAGAGGAAGCTCAACCTCATTAAAAAAAGAAAGTAGCTTTTCCTCTTTTAATTTACTTAAAAAGATATGCGTCAACTGGAGAGCAATATCCGCATCTTCAGCTGCATAGAACGCTACGCTTTCAAGATCAACTTCAGCCATTGTAATTTGGTTGCGGCCCGTTCCAATCAAATCTGTTATGGGAACCATTGAATAATCAAGGTATTCTTGACTTAGACTATCAAGCTTGATGCTTCGAAGTTCAGGCTTTAAAAGATGGGCTGCAATCATAGTATCAAATTCCAAGCCGCTTACATTTATTCCAAATCTCATTAATATCAAGGCGTCGAATTTTACATTTTGACCCGTCTTAGGAATGGCGCTGTTTTCCATGACAGGTTTAATTATTTCGATAATTTTTGATTGATAATCGTCTGGATTGGGTATTTTAGACTCTGGATATCTTATGGGGATATAAACACCAGAATTCTTGGAAACAGAAAATGAAAAACCTACAACATTACAGCTCATAGGATCTAAAGAGGTAGTCTCAATATCAAAAGANAGCCAACTTCCTTCTTTNATATCNTTAAAAAATACGACCACATCATCNTCATTCATTAAAGTTNAATAGTCTTTTTTAGGCTTATCTTTNTTNGGCGCAATAGAAACATCAACGCCTANGATNTGTTTTGCCAATGATTCAAATTCAAGCTCCTGGAAAATCNTCGCCAAGGATTCTTTTTTTATATTATTAGTTTTAAGCTGAGANANATTTATTTCAAGGTCCATTTGTGTCTCAATGGTAACAAGTTCTTTGCTCAAAATAGCGTTTTCTTTTGAATTTAACAGACCCTCCCTAGCTCTTTTATTCTTAACATGATTTGCATTATCTAATGATGACTCNAGGGAGCCNTATTCATTAATCAACTTTACAGCTGTTTTNTCACCAACACCTAAAACGCCAGGCACATTATCCGATGAATCTCCCATTAAACCCAACAGGTCAATAATCTTTTCAGGTGGAACCCCCCATTTTTCAATTACTCCCTCTCTNTCATAAATCTTTATATCTGCTTGCCGACCTGAAGGAGCATAAAGAAAGATCTTATCGTTGATCAATTGCATAAAATCCTTATCACCGCTCACAATAAANACATCAAGACCCTTCTTTGAAGCTTTTGTTGCTAACGTTCCAATGATGTCATCTGCTTCAAACCCTGGCTCCTCTAAAAGAGGTATGTCCATTGACTCTAAAATATTCCAAAGATAGGGAAGCTGTTCTATCATTTCTTCAGGCATTTTNTCTCTAGTGGCTTTATATTCGGAATATCTTTCATGTCGAAAGGTTTTTTGAGGTGAATCAAATGCGGCAATCATAAGATCAGGTTTTTCAGTATTTATCAGTTTCATGATTTGATTAACAAANCCAAANAGAGCAGAAGTATGCATACCTTTACTATTAATAAGAGGGTTGCGAATCATGGCAAAATGGGCGCGATATAACATTGCATACCCATCAATCAAATAGAGACGCTTATTTTCTTTATTATTTGGTGGCATGAGGTTATAAAGTTAAAAGAAATTACTAATTAATTATCTCAAATTATTTAATATGAAAATAGTAATTGTATCTGTAGGAAAATTAAAAAACATAAGCATTATAAATATGTGCAATGATTTCAAGNAACGAATTTCCCATTCCGCTAAAATAGATGAAGTAGTTATAAAGGACTCAGAAAACAAAACAGAGAACAAAAAGATTCTTAGNTATCTTAATAAAGATTCAGCCTACAAGATCGCATTAAGCGCAGATGGTGAGGCTTATAGCTCTAAAGGTTTTTCTCAAATTATATCAAATGTTAATTATCAAAAAATTACCTTTGTTATCGGTGGTCCGGAGGGACTCACGCAAGAGACAAAAAAAGAATGCGACAAAACCATTTCGCTTTCTTCAATGACCTTCACACACGAAATGGCTAAAATGATACTTTTTGAGCAGATCTACAGATCAATTACAATNTTGCAGAATAAAAAGTATCACAAATAACTATATTTCATAAGAAATTCTAANAAATAGATTTCGCGTAGCTCCAGGCCAATAAAAAGCATTGTAACCATTATATTCGTAGCTGTAACCATAGGTGGAATAAAGCTTNTTGAAAACATTGTTGATNTGCAANGAAAGGTTGATTCGATTTAATGAAAGATGCGCAGCNACGTCNAAAANANTGTAGGAGTTAATATACCCCTCTTCCTCGTTTGCATTTTCAATATACATACCCCCTATACGTCTTAAATGAGAAAAAATCATAAGCTTTTTGTTTAATTCGCGTTGAAGTGTAAGATTGAATAAGCTTGATGGCGTATTGGGTAGGAAATTTCCATTGGTGAATACATTCATTTGAATTGCTCCATTTACCCCCAAAACAGTTTTATCGTTCAAATGAAGTAACGATTCATATTCAAATCCCGTATGCATGGTTGAATCAGCAGAATAATAGNTATACTCACCCTCCTGTTGAAGGTTAATATTTTTTAACTGTTCATTTAAATACAATATTCTNTATCCATTGANTTTAGCAAAACCATTTGAAAAGGAGAAATTCATTCCTAGNTCTAGATTNGTAATTACTTCACTTGCAGCCATTATTGGCTGACTAAACATATCATCNGGAGTAATTATTTGATTATCCGCTGGTTCTTTTTGAGCTTTGCCAATACTGGCAAACCAACTAAGTGAATCGGTCAGATCCCAAGATAGTCCCAATTTTGGATTAAAGAAATTCCAAGGAGCATTCAAATTGTGTCCAATNGCGTGCCCTATTTTATCTTGATTCAAATCCCAATCTATGTCTTGATTTTGAAGTTCAATCGCTACACTAAAGGGCTGTTCAATCGGGGACCAGAGGAGCCTTAAAAATCCAGTAAAAATTTGTTTTTTGCCAATATATCTGTAGTAGCGATACCAGTCATCTGAAAAATAAGAGCTTAGATGCGGAACTGAGAAATTTGTAACCTCACCATAATGATCACCAGTATATTTTCTGTATTCTCCTCCAAAATCTAGTCGAAAACTATTATTTGTGTATGTTAACATAGGTATAATGCCATAATAATTATTGTCGATCCATTTTCGTCTTAAAAGGTCAGTTAATTGAGCTTGCTCATCGGCGTCTGAAAAAATATCATAGACGTCAAGATTGTATGAGTAAAAATCTTGATCCTCTTTAAATACCTCATAATATCCTTTGCCCATGACTAGATAGCTAACGTTTCTGAAGCTGAGTTTTTTACCCAAAGACATGGATGAGTTCAAGGAATATATTTGCTGTAAGAAATCATCAGTGTAGGCCTTATAACCCATTCTTCTCTTTTTAATATCATTGATATCTTCTTTAGAAATNCCATCCCATGTCAGTTGTGTATTTTCGTATCCAATGATTGCTCTAAATTGATTTTTNACAACTTCGCCTCTGTGCTCAAAACCAACGAAAGCGCTGCGCTGAGNAGAGCCATGTTCCTTCCTGTATCCNTCNGANTCAATAGCTGANGCTCTGAGNGTAAAGCTAATTTTTTNTCCAAANTCTTTTCCAGAATGNTATTTAAATCTGTATTGCTGCGTGTTCCAATTACCCTGACCGTGAACGAACTGAATAGNNCGAGAATCGCTATCTATTTTTGTAGTTGCATTAATTGAACCACCAAACGATGAGGANCCGTAAAGGTTGGTGCCAATNCCTCTCTGTATTTGAATTTCTTCTACATCAGAAAGTAGATCGCCATGATCCACCCAATAAACNTGATGACTCTCNTTATCGTTCAATGGAACACCGTCAATCATTACAGCNATCCTGCTTTGATCAAATCCCCTTATAGAGGCGTATGAATATCCTGTGCCATTACCACTTTCGCTATATGCCCAAACTCCCGGTTCGGAAGCGAGGACCATTGGTATATCTTGGGCAGTATATTTTAACCTTATCTCATCCCTGGTAAGACTTGAAAAGGATACTGGAGATAGGCCTGAAATTGCTTTATATGCNCTTATTTCAATTGGATTNCCAATTAATGATNTTGNNCGCATNACAACNAGCATATTTTTACTTACCGGNAATGTCACTGAAAGGTAGCCNATATGCGAAAANGTCAAAGAGTCGATTTCNTCTGTTTCAAAAATAAATTTACCCTTTTCGTCTGANATGGTTCCTCCATCCTTGTGAANAATATTCACNTTAGGAAGTGGATTTTCATTCAANTCACTAATTATCATACCGCTTGCNCTAAATTGNTGGGCGNNAGNGANTGGAAGGATAAGAATTAAGCAGAGTATTAATTTTTTCATATGATTTTCCTACGCTGGAATTATCCAGATCAGGTATAAGGGTTTNATCTCAGCCATTATCACCTGGTTTAATAATAGCACCCCAATGNACTANAATTTACATATAAATAAAAATTCATCAAAAAAAATATAATATAGGTTGTAGTTTATTAATTGTAAAAATTAACTCTACCTTCAAATTCAAAGGATAAAAATGTCAAACAATCAAAATAATGAGATAACAGTAAAAGCGCTTTTTCTAGGTGTTATTTTGTCGATGGTCTTAGCTGGAGCAAACGCCTATCTAGGCCTATTTGCAGGAATGACGGTGTCTGCATCTATTCCAGCTGCTGTCATTTCAATGGGGGTGCTGTCGCTTTTTAAAAATTCTAACATCAGGGAAAACAATATTGTTCAAACAGCCGCCTCTGCGGGGGAATCATTGGCTGCTGGTGTTATTTTTACTATACCCGCATTAGTGCTTTTAGGTTATTGGGATTCGTTTGACTACTTTGAAGTTGCAAAAATTGCTGCTATAGGCGGAGTGATAGGAGTCTTATTTACAGTACCCTTAAGGCGAGCTCTTATAATTAATGCTAAACTTAAATAT
>PBOO01000006.1 GCA_002724475.1 Fidelibacterota bacterium
AGCGGGGCCTGAGCCTATTACAGCGACACTTTTGCCTGTCCGTTTATGAGCCAGAACAGGTTTTATCCAACCTTCGTTCCAGGCTCTTTCAACGATCTCTACTTCAACTTGCTTAATTGTGACAGGGTCTTCATGAATGCCTAGAACACAAGCTGCTTCACAGGGCGCTGGGCATAAGCGTCCTGTAAATTCGGGAAAATTATTTGTTGCATGTAATGCATCAATAGCTTCTCGCCAGTTATTTTTGTAGACCAAATCGTTCCAATCTGGTATTAGATTTCCTAGAGGGCAACCATTATTGCAGAAGGGTATACCACAATCCATGCACCTAGAGGCCTGCTTTTGTAGGGCCTCGTTACTGAAGGGTTCATAGACTTCTTTCCAATCACGAAGACGAACCGGCACAGGCCGACGCTGAGGCATTTCTCTGCCATGACGGATAAATCCCCGTGGGTCCCCCATCTATTTCCTTTCGCTCGTCGTTACCGACATAACTGCTGCGGTCACGTCTGAACCTGACTGCTTTGCATTAGCCATTGCTTCTAGGACCTGCTTGTAGTGCCTTGGCATAACTTTAACGAAGCTAGAACTTGCCCTAGGCCAAGAATCAATTATCTCTTTGGCGACTAAAGAAGATGTTTCAAGACTATGCATGGCTAACGTTTCTCTGATGAAGGAGGCATCGTTCTCGTCTAAATCTTCAAGATCAACTAGTTCAGAATTCACTTTTGATGGGAAAGTCCCATCCTGATCGTAGACATATGCAACTCCGCCGGACATTCCAGCGGCGAAATTTCTTCCCGTTGGACCTAAAACAATAACCTTTCCACCGGTCATATACTCGCAACCGTGGTCCCCGATGCCCTCGACTACTGCTGTTGCCCCTGAATTCCTTACGGCGAAACGCTCACCGACTTGTCCCCTAATGAACATTTGTCCAGAAGTTGCCCCATATAGTAGGACGTTTCCGGCTATAACATTTTCTTCGGGCTTGAATGTTGATTCACTTGGTGGATACAAAATTACGCGCCCTCCACTTAACCCCTTTCCTACGTAATCGTTTGCATCACCCTCTAGACGCAAAGTTATGCCCGTTGGCACAAATGCTGCAAAGCTATTTCCGGCTGAGCCATTGAATTTCACCTGTATCGTGTCATCGGGCAATCCCTCACCACCCCACTTCTTTGTCAAGTGATACCCAAGCATTGTTCCTACAGTGCGGTTCACATTGCGAATGGGGAGCTCCAAGTTGACTTTGTCCCCATGCCTTAAAGCTCCTTCAGAAAGTTGTATAAGTGTCTGATCTAGCGCTTGGTCTAAACCGTGGTCTTGTTNCTCATTNCAATATCGGACCGCTTCAGAACTTAACGGAGGTTGATAAAGAATTGGAGAAAGATCNAGTCCTTCNGCTTTCCAGTGCTCAATACCATCTGTGACATCGAGACATTCAGCCCTTCCAACTGCTTCTTTGAGTGTTCGGAAACCCAAAGCAGCTAAAAGCTCTCTCACTTCTTCTGCTACAAATTCCATGAAATTNACCACATGGTCGGCCTGTCCAGCGAATTTTTCTCTTAGGTCCGGATTTTGAGTAGCAATACCGACTGGACATGTATCTAAATGGCAAACTCGCATCATCACACAACCCATAACAACAAGTGGGGCTGTTGCAAATCCAAACTCTTCGGCTCCTAATAGTGCNGCGATCATTACATCTCTNCCCGTTTTCAACTGGCCGTCACATTGAACAACAATTCGNTCACGTAAATTATTCAATAAGAGAGTTTGTTGAGTCTCAGCGAGACCTAGTTCCCAAGGCGTTCCAGCATGCTTGATAGANGTGAGAGGCGATGCCCCTGTTCCCCCATCATGCCCTGATATTAANACNACATCTGCATGAGCCTTTGAAACTCCTGCCGCAACAGTTCCTACGCCAAGCTCAGAGACTAACTTAACGTGGACTCGAGCTTCGGGATTCGCATTTTTGAGATCATGTATTAACTGAGCTAAATCTTCAATCGAATATATGTCATGATGCGGNGGAGGCGANATTAAATCAACTCCTGGCGTTGAATGACGAACTTCAGCGATCCACGGCCAAACTTTATGACCCGGAAGCTGACCACCTTCTCCNGGTTTNGCTCCTTGGGCCATTTTGATCTGAATATCGTCAGCNTTAACTAAATACTCGCTTGTTACTCCAAATCTTCCAGAAGCTGCTTGTTTNATAGCCGATCGACGGAGATCTCCATTTTCATCCGGTGTGTATCTCTTNGAGTCTTCACCGCCCTCACCAGTATTTGACTTAGCACCTATTCGNTTCATAGCTATTGCTAATGTTTCATGNGCCTCTGCNGAGATTGACCCATACGACATAGCNCCAGTAGAAAATGTTTTCATGATTTCACTTGCAGGTTCNACNTCGTTNATNGNTATAGGGTCCTTAACTCCTGACCTAAATTTAAATAATCCTCGGAGGGTTGCTAGATCTCTTGCTTGTTCATCAACACGCTTCGTATATTCTTTGAATATGTCATACCGTTTTTCTTGCGTCGCATGCTGCAATTTAAAGATAGTTTCAGGATTAAATAGGTGAAATTCTCCTTCTCGTCGCCACTGATATTCCCCACCGGCTATTAAGTTTCGGTGGGCTCTGTGGGAAGGAACTTTTGGAAAGGCAATTTGATGTCGTAATCTGATTTCTTCCGCTAATTGTGCATACCCGACTCCACCTAACCTGCTCATAGTGCCAGGGAAAGCATCTAGAATCAGCGATTGCCCTAAACCTATTGATTCAAAAATTTGTGAACCGATATAACTTCGGACCGTTGAAATCCCCATTTTTGACATCACTTTCAGAACGCCTTTGTCGCATGCCTTTACATAATTTGCATGAGCCATTTCGGTCGTCAATCCTTGGTCAACCTCTTGTTCTTGACGTTGCACAAGGTCGGTAATAGTTTCAAAAGCAAGATAAGGATTTACTGCATTTGCTCCGTATCCAAGCAAAAGACAAAGATGGTGGACTTCGCGCATTTCCCCAGTTTCGACTATCAAACTCACTTGGGAACGCGATTTTTGTCTTACTAGGTGATGGTGTACTGCCGCTGTGGCTAAGAGGGCTGGTATCGGTGCATGACTAGCACTGGCTCCTCTGTCCGAAAGTACNAGTAGATTCTTTCCGTCCTTTATGGCTTGTGTTGCGAATGCGCGAATATTTTCAATGGCGGCCCGCAAACCGCTTCCGCCTTCATCTACTGCATACACACAGGGGATTATCTGTGATTTAAAATTCTCTAGTCCATCCTGCCCACTGATTTCACCATCGATATCTAATATATTCATAAGCTCAGTATTGAGGAGCACTGGGTGATTTATGAATATTCGGCGAGCAGATTCCGGTGTTGGATCTAGCAGGTTTCTTTCTGGACCTAACCACCCGCAGGTAGATGTCACGATTTCTTCCCGGATTGCGTCTAAAGGCGGATTAGTTACTTGAGCAAATAACTGCTGAAAGTAATCATAGATGAGCCTAGGCTTGCTAGAAAGCACAGCTACAGGAGTGTCTGTACCCATTGAGCCAATCGCTTCTTTCCCAAACTGATACATCGGAGATAATAAGAGTTTTATCTCTTCGTTTGTATAACCAAATAGTTTCTGTCGCGTAAGCAGAGTACTATCTTCGGGTCTTGGGACATGTCGTTCGGGCAGATCACTCAGGTCTACCTGGTTTTCTTTAAGCCATAATCCGTAGGGTCGTTGAGAGACGAGCTTTGATTTAATCTCTTCGTCTCTTACAATTCGTCCTTCAGTTGTGTCAATGAAGAACATTTTCCCAGGCTGCAGTCGCCCCTTTTCGATTATCTTTTCAGGAGCTACGTCAACTACTCCTACTTCAGATGCCATAATTACGAGATCATCATCTGTAACCCAATATCTTGATGGACGAAGCCCGTTCCTGTCTAACACAGCGCCAACTACTGTGCCGTCAGTAAATATTATTGATGCAGGCCCATCCCATGGTTCCATCCTGGCAGACTGATATTTGTAGAAATCCTTTAAGGACTGGTCCATGCTTTCATGATTCTCCCAAGGCTCAGGGATCATCATTAGAACTGCTTCTTGTAATGGGTAGCCGGCTAGCACCANCAGCTCTAGGCATTCGTCAAATGCGGCAGTGTCAGATGCGCCGGGAGTACAAATTGGAAATAAGCTCTCCAGTTCAGTATCCAGAAGATCTGACTGCATTAATGNTTCGCGTGCACGCATCCAGTTTCTATTTCCTTGAACTGTGTTGATTTCCCCATTGTGAGCGACAAATCGATAAGGATGAGCNAGTGGCCATGATGGAAAGGTGTTCGTGGAAAATCTTGAGTGCACCAATGCTAGTGCGCTTTCTACTCTGGGGTCTTTNAGNTCTCGGTAGAAATCCCCTAGCTGCGGAGTTGTTAGCATTCCCTTGTAGACAAATGTTCTTGAAGAGAGGCTCGGGAAATAGACACCTTGGTGTGTTTTAGACATTCCGCCCATCCCTTGGGTAGCCACATCTATATGTTCAAATANGATTTCATTTTCGCAGCGTTTACGAAGGATGTATGCACGTCTGTCAAGAGCTATCCCATCAAGTAAATGTCCATCCACCGAAGTCGCGGAAATGAATAGTTGCAAGAACTTAGGCATTGTTCCGAGTGCGCCNNTTCCTAGAAAAGAGCTGTCAACTGGNACTTCTCGCCAACCTAGCACTTCTAAATTTAAATCTGATGCGATTGCTTCGGTTTGATTGATTGCCAAATCACATTTACTGTCATCTTGCGGCATAAATGCTATACCGGTTGCGTAGTGTCCCTNNGGCGGAAGCTCAAAATCTACGACTTCTCTTAAGAANTTATCGGGAATCTGTATNAGGATTCCAGCACCATCTCCCGTGTTCTTCTCTGCCCCTAATGCACCNCGATGTTGNAACTGACATAGNGCGGCAATTCCAGAGGACACTATTTCGTGAGTNGCTCGCCCCTTTAANTCCGCTATGAAGTTAACACCGCAGGAATCATGTTCNAATGCAGGGTTATAGAGGCCCTGTTCTATAGGCAAATCTGGATTGATATTACTTTTCACACGTTTCCTTTNGTGCTGTACGACTAGGACAGCGTGAGGCGACGTTGACCCAGCTAGTTATAGCTTATCAATTCTAACAAAGTTTTAACTAGTCGAAATACGCAAGTAGCTGTTGACAATTATTAAAGGCATGCTGTTTAGGTGAATACCTTACGAGATAACGACAATGAGTTGTTCAAATTTCTGAATGCTTCTACTTCTCCCTACCATGCTGTTCAGAACGTGCGAGACTATTTACTCGAAGCAGACTTTACGCAATTGGATGAGCAGACACCTTGGGAGTTATCAACGGGCGGCTATTTTATTGAGCGTGATGGGAGTATTGCTGCATGGTACTTTCGGAGCTTAAAGGAAGCATCGAATGGATTAGCTATCGTTGCCGCGCATACGGATAGCCCAAATCTTCGTTTAAAGCCTGTTCTGAAGGGTGATCAAGTTGGCTTGTCTCAATTTGGTGTAGAAGTCTACGGTGGCGCTTTACTTAATAGTTGGCTTGATAGAGATTTAGGAATTTCTGGTCGCCTCATCACACTTTCAGAAGATGGATTGATTGAAGAAAACTTAGTGCAGATCAATGAACCGCTTGCGAAGATTCCCCAACTTGCCATCCACTTAAATAGATCTGTCAACGAAAACGGGCTAATCCTTAATCCCCAACAACACCTTCGACCTATCTGGAATGATACTTCTTCAGATACTACGAATCTTATTGATTTCATTTCGTCTGCCGCTGGAATTGATCGCCAACGTATCCGGTCTTGGGATTTGATGCTCCATGACCTCCAGAAGGCAAGCTTTGTTGGCGCTGACAAACAATGGATAGCTTCAGCCCGCATTGATAACCTCATCTCTTGTTACGCTTCCTTATCATCTTTCACCAAGAGTGCCTCTGCTCAACAATTTAAAAGAATGCCGATCCTCTGCCTATTTAACCATGAGGAGGTAGGTAGTACTTCTGCTGCAGGCGCAGCTGGTAACCTGTTACCGTTGTTAATTCACCGGATCTTCAAAGGCATTGATCAATCAGAGGCCTTGGCTAAGTCGACATTGGTCTCTGCTGATGGCGCCCATGCAACTCATCCTAATTATCTTGAAAAACATGACTTAGACCACGAAATCCGAATGAACGCTGGTATAGCCATTAAACGGAATAGCAACGAGCGGTATGCAACGAATGCAATCGGACAGGCAACGGCGCAGAATATCTGCGAGAGCAATAATATCCCCTACCAATTGTTTAGCAATAGAAGTGACCTTGCCTGTGGATCGACTATCGGACCCATTAGCTCTGCGAATTTAGGCATCAGCACGATTGATCTTGGCGTACCACAATTATCTATGCATTCCACTCGGGAGTTGTGTGGCGAAAGCGACGTGTCGGCCCTTGAAAAGTTTTTACTTAATTTTTTTAAAAGCTGATTACCTAACCTTTAATCTGTCGATAAGTGATAGAAACATAAGAAGAACAGCGTAGATCTCAAGCCGTCCGATAATCATCAGTATCGCAATGATTGAGCGGCTACCTCTCTCAAATTCTAGAAAATTCGATGTTGGTCCAGCTTCTCCTAGAGCCGGCCCCATATTGCTCATTGCCGAAATTGATCCACTGAGAGCTGTTACTAAATCTTCGTTGAAAAAGAACGTTAATGAAACAGTCCCGATGATGACTAACGAAATGAATAAGGCAATGAATCCTAGTATTGAGGCCACAACTTTTTCTTCAATCTTTTCTTTACCAACCTTTATTGGGTATTCTCCATTGGGTCTTCGAATCAATTTCAACTCTCTTGAAAGAGCCTTGAAGCCGATTTGCATTCGGAAAATTTTCATGCCGCCAGCTGTGGAGCCAAACGTACCACCAACTGTCATTAGAAATAGAAGCAATAACTGACTTGCAGTCCCCCATAAAACAAAATTACCTATTCCATCAGGTCGAACATTCCCAAACCCTGTACTACTTGCAAGGGTGACTACATTAAATAATGAATCGCGGAAAGCTGTCCCGACATCAACCGATTCCATTAACCAATTCATAAGGAATATCACTCCGATAAACGACAACGTAATCCTGACGTACAGCTTCCATTCTGAAGAGCGGGTAAAAACTCGAAAATTACCCTTACTCTTCCAGAATTTATACTGAAGGTTGTAGTTCATTGCTCCGATAAACATTCCGAATACGATGATTAACTCAACAATATAAGAATCAAAACTTCCTATTGAGCCATTCTTTGTTGAGAATCCTCCGATAGCTGCGGTTGAAAGCCCATGAGCTACAGCATCATAAAGGCCCACATTTGGGGTAGCCCAAAGGAGTAATGCAATCGTGATCGTCACTCCGAAATACACAAGCCAAAGTGATTTAGCTGTGTCAATAGATCGTGCACGCAATTTATCTGATTCATGACCTGGGGACTCCGCTGTCATTAACTGAAGTCCGCCCACTCCTAAACTTGGCAAGACCGTCACTGCCAGCACAATGATCCCCATGCCACCATACCATTGCGTGAGTTGACGCCAAAAGAGGATGCCGCTACTAGTAGCTTCAATATCTCGGAGGACTGTTGATCCAGTAGTAGAAAATCCAGAAATTGTTTCAAACAAGGCATTATCAATTCGCGACCAAGGAAAAACGCCAGCAAAAAGATACGGGAGCATTCCAATTAAAACACATCCGACCCAGCTCCACGCAACTACTGAGAAAATAGCTTTAGGCCTATCCATTGAGTCATCCGCAATTGATGTGACTGCCCTGAGCGATAAACCTAACACTGCAGCAATTACAGCAGTGGCGAATAAAGAAAATTCATGGTGCGAATCAGCAGAAAACCACTCAATTAATCCAGAAATTACCAATCCGGGCGTAAGAAAAAGAAGGGTGAGCCCAATTATATTTATTGTTGCAGACTCGAATAACCCCTCAAGAAGAAACCGTCTAGGGAATTTCATCATTAGTCCCCTCACTGGAAATCAATCCGCGTAAATTCAATTTGATTGATTGCGATAATTTCAGAATCATATACGCAGCTGGAAGTATCGAAAGTCGCCCCACTACCATCAAGAGACTAAGNGTAAAATTTCCTATAATCCCATACTCAATCGCNAAGNTAGNTTCAGTNATTGGGGGCCCTGCAGTGACGAATGCTGATAAGGAAACAGCTATGGAATCTTCAATTCGTAGCGACTCGTTATCNAGCGAAANCAAGANTGAGCCNATAGCAATGATAAATATAAAGATGGCTGTATACCCTTGAAGTTTGTCGAGTTCCCGCTCATTCACTACTTCACCACTCACTTTGATTTTNCTGATTGCTTGCCTGTTGTATTTACGTGTCAACTCTCTGCGCAAATATTTAATCAATGCAATGAGCCGATGAACTCCAAAGCCACTACCTGGTGACCCAGNCATTCCACCTGTCGCAAGAAGCAATAAGGCAATAGCGCTAATCCCAGATGAAAATTCCCAACCTTTATTGACAAAACCAGTTGTGCTCAACAGTGATGCGACCTTAAAAAACGCATCTCGTACTTGATAACTAAAGGAACCTACGAAGTCTCCCTTCAGCCAAAAGAGTACTGCACCACCGGAGAACATCAGTAAGTAGAGGCGCAATTCATTGTTGGATTTAATATTGTGGAGCTTCCTTTTACCGATCCACCAGATAACCCCTAGATTAAGACCTCCTAAAAACATTGCGCATATCAAAACCCACTCAATGGGCCCCGATTGAAAAGAAGATATTGACGATACCTTCGTACTGAAACCTCCCGTAGAGGAAGCAGTTAACGAATGCACAAAGGAATCAAAAAATCCCATTCCCGCAACTTTTAAAGCAACGAATACGCATATTGTAAGACCGCTGTAGAGAATGCTGATTTCCTGCATCCGCTTTAATGGTTTTCGCGAAAATATTTTAGGACCGTAAGCCGCAGATGGATTATCACCGCTCGAGCTTATTGGAGTAGCTACAAAAACTAGGAATAGGGCAACTAAGCCTCCCGCCCATTGTGTTAACGACCTGAGAACATTAACGGACGTAGGCAAAGACTCCGGGTTAAGGGTTGAAATTGCTGTTGTAGTTATTCCAGATGTTGATTCAAGAATAGCTACATCAATTGTGTTAACTACACCGGAAGCTAATAACAGAATTGATTTGAAGGCTATGAAACTCAAAAGGAAATAGAAGCTAAAAGAAAAGACTTCCGATGGGTTATTAAGCTCGAATGTTCTTACATCTTTAAAATTTAGTAATGCGAATAACACTAGAAAAAAACCCGAGATGATCAAGACCATAGAGACCCTTCCGCCAGCTTCAGAGGGATAATCTGCAAAACCTGAAACAATCGAGATAGCACCTAGCGTGATAGATGCAAAAAGCATAGAACCGTAGTTGCCTTGCAACCTATGAGAGCTTTTGAAGTTCCGCATCTGACTTAATTTTAGTGTGGCTAAGCGCATTGGGGAACTCAATGACACCGTAACTAATCTTCGGAAGATTCTGAAATAAAATAATCTTTCCGTATAGCATCAACCTGTTCAGGAGGGGCTATGAGGAGAACTGTGTCATTAGCCTGCAATTGAGTTGACCCTCTCACGATAGATGGCTCATCATCGCGAATAAAAGCCCCTATTAATACATCTCTTGGTAGCTTAAGCTCACTCACCTTCTTTTCGACAGCTCTGCTTTGCGCACCAACCTTAAGTTCGACTACCTCAAAATCCTGATCAACACCCAAGAAGGTTGCCACATCTTTTACATCATGAACATATCGGAGAACTCGATTTGCACTTGCCGTGACTGGTGAGAGCGTTGAATCAACATCTGCGAAATCAAGCACGTCCATCAGTTTAAGTTTATGAAGGATAGCTATTGTTCGGTCAGTACCTAGCGACTTTGCGTACATGCAGGAGAGAACGTTAGCTTCGTCTTTACCTGTGAGTGCTACAGCGGCATCATATTTGCCAGCATCAATTTCAGAAATGAACTGCGCATCAGTGATGTCTCCTTTTCTAATATCTACTCCATCAAGTTTCTCAGCTAATTCTTCTGCTCTGGCCGAGTCAGATTCCACTAACGTAACCTCGCGAAATTTCATTTTTATAAGTCGTCTGGCCAAAAATTCGCCTGTGCGCCCCCCGCCCAAAAGGAGGATACGTTTATTTTTCTTGCGTTTAAATCCTAGAGTTTCAAGTACTTTACTCTTTTCGCTTCTTTTGATCACAAGCCATATGTGATCCCCTGCTTGAAGAGTTTCTTCAGATCGGGGTATTTTAGCTTCTCCTTCACGACGCAGGGCCGCTACTAAGAAACTCCAATCTGGTTCATATTCAGCTCCTATCTGGGATAGGGACTTCCCACAGAAATCAGCTTCAGCAGTAATAGTTACACCAATAACTACAACTTGACCTCCACCCAATGTTGCAATTTCATCTGCACCCCAGGAATCGAGCAGTTCGGATATCTCCCGCGCTGTATCTTCATCAGGGTCAAAAATAAGATCAGGTTGCTCGCCCCCCAAGAACCAGGGCTCTTCTTTAGAGGAGGCTTTAATTTCATCGGCTTCAATTCGAATTATTGATTTCTCTACTCCCCTATTCCGAGCGTAAAGGTTAGCTAATAAATTAACTTCGTCGTTTGACGAAACTGCTACTAGAAGATCTGCCTCATCAATACCAGCCATTTCAAGCACTTCTGGGTGGCTTCCACTGCCTTTGACCATGGTTGCATCCAGAACGCCATCTAATTGTTTAATGCGAGCAGAGTCAGGGTCAATGACTGAAACATTCATACTTTGCGTTTGGTGCTTGGGGTCAGTAAGCAGGCGTGTTATGTATGCTCCTACTTCCCCAGCCCCTATTACAACTATGTTCACTTCTATTTGGTAACAGTTTTCTGCCTAGAAATCACAGATACTTCAAAAAAAATGATTTCTTTCGCCAAAATTACTTGAAATACTTACCAAAGCTTCTGCTTCCATATAGACTTCCCGATTGTACTTGTAAGAGAATTAATAACTCTTTTACCCAGTTAAGAGGAGCAACATTGGAATCAATCCCCTACCTAGCTTTAGTTAGCGCCCTTGCCGCATTGGCATTGGCATCATATTTTTTCTCAACAGTTAAGGCAGCACCAGCTGGAAATGACCGAATGGTCTTCCTGATGACCGAAATTCAGAAGGGAGCCAAGGCCTTCCTTCGGCAAGAGTACACATGGGTGTCATTCTTCGTCATCGCAATGGTTATTCTATTGGCAATTGTTATTGCGCCTCTTGCTTCTGTCTCTTATATTATCGGGGCAATACTATCTGCGTCGGCCGGCTATATCGGTATGACCGTGGCTACTATGGCCAATGCACGAACAACGGAGGCCGCAAAAGAGGGACCTGCAAAAGCTTTGCCAGTCGCTTACAGAGGTGGAGCCGTAATGGGCTTTTCTGTGGCGGGGTTGGCTCTCCTCGGTCTGATGTTCGTGTACCTCTTATTCGTTATCTGGCTTGAGGTAGACGATGCCTTTGAAATTGTTACCGCCTATGGGTTGGGAGCATCATCAATTGCTCTGTTCTCTCGAGTCGGTGGAGGAATCTACACCAAGGCTGCTGATGTCGGAGCGGACCTTGTTGGAAAAGTGGAGGCCGGGATTCCTGAGGACGACCCTCGCAATCCTGCCACAATTGCTGACAATGTTGGCGACAACGTAGGAGATGTCGCTGGAATGGGAGCCGACTTGTTTGAGTCCTATGCAGGATCAATAATAGCACCGGTAGCCCTTACAGCTTTTGCAGTAACAGGAGGATTAGAAGCTGCTGATGCAACTTCATCAGGTGTAATTGGGCAACTAATGTTTCCTATGGCTATTGCACTTGTTGGTATGGTCGCTTCAATACTCGGTTCTTTTTTAGTCAAGGGCGGTGACTCAACTGACTCCAAAGCCCTAAGTCATGCATTGCATAGAGGAACAAACGTAGCTATGGGGCTTACAATAGTGGGAACCGTAGGAATATCGTTCTGGTTGTTTGACTCAGCCGAAGGGAACCCAATCGGTCTAGCTATTTCAGTTATAGGCGGACTTATTGTGGGATGGGCACTTGGGAAAACAGCTGAATTCTACACCTCTGATCACTTTGCCCCAGTTAAGAAGATCGCTGCTCAATCTGAAACAGGGCCGGCAACAACCGTTCTTAGTGGAATAAGTGCTGGCATGGTTTCCGTCGCAGCCTCTGTNATTCTAGTACTAGCAGGTATCGGTGTAGCNTATTGGGGAGGGGAAGAAACCCTCGGTAATGGAATATANGGTATAGCAGTCGCTGCTATTGGGATGCTNGCTACNACTGGAGCAGTCGTATCAGTNGACGCATACGGACCTATCGCTGACAACGCTGGAGGCATAGCCGAAATGGCTGAACTTGACCCATCAGTTCGAGAAGTCACAGACGCTTTAGATTCGCTCGGAAACACGACAGCTGCGATTGCAAAAGGTTTTGCTGTTGGATCTGCCGCTCTCACAGCGCTTGCTCTATTCAAGAGCTTTGAATTAGCAGTTCAGCAAGCTGGAGGGTCNTTAACACTAAACGTAGGCGAAGTTGATGTNTTCATCGGATTATTCTTAGGCGCTGGCCTTCCTTTCCTCTTTGCCGCATTAACAATTGANGCGGTTGGTCGTGCTGCNACAGCAATGATCGAAGAGGTTCGACGACAATTCCGCGAAGTTCCGGGCCTACGGGAAGGGAAGGAAGGAGTCACTCCTGACTCAGCTAGATGTGTTGCAATCTCAACAGAGGCTTCGCTCAAAGAAATGATTATCCCCGGTTCCTTAGCCGTTGTCGTACCGTTAGTTGTCGGATTCATTGACATAGATGCTTTAGGCGGACTATTAGCTGGAGCACTTGTAACCGGATTCGCTTTAGCTATATTTATGGCAAATGCCGGCGGCGCATGGGATAACGCTAAGAAATATATCGAAGCTGGCAACCATGGAGGCAAAGGCTCTGATCCTCACAAGGCAGCTGTTGTCGGGGACACCGTTGGAGACCCCTTCAAAGATACTTCAGGACCGGCAATGAACATACTCCTCAAAGTCATGACAATTGTGTCACTCGTTTTTGCTTCAGCTTTCGTTTAAGAGCAAGCTCGTATTAATGTGGCTGGATGCCATTCATTACGGTAAACGGCATCCAGCTATATTACGAAATCGACGGCGACGGACCTCCGTTGCTGATCATAAGTGGGACCGGAGCAGACCTGCGAAACCCGAGACCCGCAAATCCGACTTTAAATGGTTTCCGAGTAGTACGTTATGACCAACGCGGACTAGGGCAAACTGCGAGCCCTAAGGGCACTTACTCAATGGCAGATTACGCCGATGATGCAGCATCTCTTTTAGACAGCCTTGAAATAAATCGCATCAACGTAATAGGCATTTCCTTTGGAGGAATGGTCGCCCAACACCTAGTAACGCGCTTTCCAAACAAGGTGAATAAGTTAGTACTTGCCTGCACATCACCTGGTGGTAATAATTTTTCATCATTTGATTTAAGAAAAATAGTTTCAAACTCACAAAATCAGGTCGAATCTTGGCTTCGATTACTAGATTCAAGATACAACAATCCCGAAGAGAACCTCCCCGTCCTGACGATGNTCAAAGATGNATTACATACCAATACNAGACTGTTCCCCCATTTGATAACAGNTGGGTTAANTCGCCANCTNGAAGCCAGATCANGGCACGACTGTGTAAATGATTTGAGAGATATCCCTCACCAAACATTGATTNTTGGGGGGCGGTACGACGNTATTGCACCNCTNAAAAACCTATTAGAGATGCATAGATTAATCAAGAATTCCCAACTGCAGATCTTTGAAGGCGGCCATCTCTTCCTCATGCAGGATAAACAGGCTTGGCCAGCGATTACATCTTTTCTTGTGTCAGAAAGCGATACGCTAAAGGCGTGAACTTAANTGATNGCGATAAACAGGAACGACTCAAAGTAGTTCTCCTGTACGGAGGTAATTCTCCNGAACACGACGTCTCGCGCTCATCGGCACTTCATGTCGTTAAGTCTATAGACCTCAAAAGGTACGAAACTCATTTGGTAGCTATCGATAAATCTGGGATTTGGTATGAGTTCAAACGTGACCTTTCGACGCAGGATCAATCCAGTCTTGATCGACCTCTCCCAATTGAGGGACACCAAATAAACCCCGTTGAGTATCTTTCTGCATTTAATTCAATGGAAATAATTGTCTTTCCAGTCCTTCATGGGCCAAATGGGGAAGACGGCACCATACAAGGATTTCTTGAACTCTTTAACATTACCTACGTTGGCAGTGGAGTTCTATCCTCAGCACTATGCATGGATAAAATAAAATGTAAAGAGTTGCTATACGCACACAACNTACCACAAACTAAATGGGTAAGTATTCACAAGAGCNCAATCGCTGACCTGAAGGAACATTCCATAAATCTAGATGGTGANTTATTCGTTAAACCGGCAAATATGGGGTCTTCTATTGGAATCTCAAANGTTACAGACCGGAAGAATATAAAAAAAGCCCTCTCGGAAGCAGCAAAATACGATGANTGGATAATTGTTGAAGAAGCAATCAACGGTAGAGAAATTGAAGTAGCAATTCTCGAGGATGGAGAACTGGCAGCATCTGTGCCGGGAGAAATCACCCCAGGCGCAGACTTTTATGATTACGAAGACAAATATGAAGACGGTGCGACTCTACAGATACCAGCGCCATTAACAGATGACGAAGTACTAAAGGTCCAGGANCTTGCAATAACAGTATTTAAATTATTGAACTGCCGAGATCTCGCGAGAGTTGATTTCTTTTACAAGGAATCAGAGAAGGAATGGCTAGTCAACGAAGTAAATACTATGCCCGGATTTACCCCAATTTCTATGTATCCAAANCTTTGGAGCGCAACCGGAATACCNTACGAAGTACTCGTAAATCACCTACTAAGCGATCCTCACCNGAAGAGATTCAAGGGATAAGAGCAATTTTCAAGAACCTNAGTAACTCTTTACGCCTGATTGCGACATCTCTTATTGTCGATTCTTCTCCTAATGCNTCAAACAACTTAACCTCTGTAGCTGCTCCCATAATCGTTGAATACGCAGAAAGCACCAGTAACTCCGGATCTGACTTCCTAACTCTTCCCGCTTTCATCTCCTCGGTTAGCCACATTGTTGCACCTTCAAGAAGAGGCCTTATTCCATCAACTGCATACGTTAATACTGGAGGACCTAAACGAGTTACTTCTCTGAGCAATCCCAATAATTCAGGTCGGTTATTTGCTAAGCGAAATACTCGCTTCACTATAGACTCAATTCTNTCCCACCCATGAGAACTTTTNCGTATCGCCTNATCAAGNGCTNTTGACAAATCCGTAATGGCTTGCCTTACACATGCCTCAAGCAATAGTTCTTTCGAAGCATAATGATAAAGAATAGATTGCTTTCGAATATCTAGAGATCTCGCGAGATCGTCAAGACTGGTTGAATCATANCCAGATTCACCAAATGCCACCGTAGCTTTTTGCAAGATTCGATCTGAAGTCTCCACGATTGGATTGTACCATTGCCTACCAAGTGGTAGAAATAGAGTGTGATAAAGGAATCTCTACGCGGCAAAAAGATAGCCATAACCGGATCCACCGGATTCCTCGGAACTGCCCTAGTGGAACTTTTACTTCGAGAAGTTGATGATATTCAGTTACGACTTTTGATACGACCATCTGGTAAGCGATCAGCATCAAAGCGTCTTGAGAGAGACATCCTACGGAATGACGCATTTGATCAGTTGAGAGAAGCGCTAGGTACAGAAGGTTTCGATAACTTAACCGTCAAGGCAGTCGAAGCATTGTCCGCAGANATTTCTTTAGATAATTTAGGGCTTGACGACGCTGGACTTCAGGAACTCAGCGAATGTGACATTGTAATCCATAGTGCCGCAGCTGTAAGTTTCGACGAACCATTGGANCGAGCGGCGGAAGTTAACCTTATGGGCCCNGTTCGTTTAGTGGAGACTTTACAGAGCCTTGACGTAGAGCCTCACCTAGTGATGGTAAGTACGTGTTACGTGGCTGGAAATAGAAAAGGGACTGCACATGAGAAACCTCTTTCACAGAGTCCGTTCTACGTTCCGTTAAACTGGCGAGAAGAAACTGAGGCAGCGCGAAGGACTAGGTCGTACACAGAAGATGACAGCCGAAGAAGCGAAAATCTCGAAAAGTTCCGAGCTGAAGCAAAGAGCGAATTAGGTGCGCCGGGAATTTCGTTAATAGCCACTAAAACCGAGCAGATCCGTGAACGATGGGTTAAAGATAAAATGGTAGAAGCTGGACGGGAACGAGCCACCTCACTTGGCTTTCCAGATGCCTACGCTTTTACTAAAGCCATGGCCGAACAAGCGGTTCAAGAAGTTCGTGGTGACATACCATTATCAATAGTGCGGCCTTCAATCATCGAATCATCATGGGGTGAACCTAAGTCGGGTTGGATAAGAGGTTTC
>PBOO01000041.1 GCA_002724475.1 Fidelibacterota bacterium
TCCGTTCCTGGGTATTGCTAATTTATCTGTAATTAATTTATCAATTGAATCACTAATACCGTGAGCTTCGCTCCCCATTACCAATACCCACTTGTCGTTTATATCAACATATTCGTTTATTGGTGTACCTGTTGAGCTGGTTCCGATTATTTTATACCCAGACAGATCAAATAGACTTAAGGAATCTAAAAAGTTTAGCTGGAAATGAGCACCCATCGCTGATGAGACAACTTTTGCATTAAAGGGGTCTATACACCCTTTTGATAAAATTATTTGTTTAACCCCAAACCAAGATGCTGTTCTAAGAATGGTGCCCATATTTCCAGGATCTGAGATCCCGTCTAAGTAAATAGCATTCTCATCAAAGGAAAATTCTTTATACTTTGGTAATTGCGTGACGGCTAATATTCCAGAAGNGGTAGAAGTNCTTGAAANTTTCTTCATTGTGCTNTGAGGAATATCATGAATGATATTTGAGGGTATCTTTTTCAATTCANGAATGCGGTCTTGTNCAAAATCGCTGCTNANAAATACNGATTCAAACCTAACATTATCCTCAATAGCTGATTGTATTGATCGCACNCCTTCNATTACAAAACTCTGATATTCTCTGCGATACTTTTTTTGTTTTAAGNATCGCACTTTTTTTATGAGCGAATTACTTGTCAATTTGCCTGATACTCAACCACCCCATTAACAATAGTNTACAAAACTTTTGTNTCGAGAATNTTTTCNTCTGGTATGGTAATTAGATTTTGNGAAAACACCGTAAAATCAGCGTATTTTCCAATTTCAATGGACCCTTTTATTTGATCTTCAAAAGCTCCGTATGCTGCATTGATTGTGTAGCTTTTTAGAGCCTCGATGCGTGTCATCTTTTGTTTTGGCTCATAGCCAAAATCTGGCAATCCCTTTAGAGTTTTTCTTGTGGTGCTAGCATAAAATGATGCTATTGGGTCAATTGGCTCCACAGGAACATCAGAACCGTTAATCAATACAGCTCCATGATTGATTAAGTCTCTCCAAACATAGGCGCTCTCTTCAATGCGTTTTTGACCAAGTCTATTGATTGCCCACGGACGATCAGATGACATGTGAATCCCTTGAATTGAGGGTATTACTTTTAAGCGACCAAATCGTGGAATGTCATCGGGGGCTACGTGTTGCGCATGCTCAATCCTCCATCTGTGATCAATTGCTAGCTCCGGATGTTCATTAAAAACTTTTTCATACTCGTTTAATATCTCTCGATTTGCTTTGTCTCCAATGGCGTGAGAATTAACTTGAAACCCGCTTTTAATACCTTTCTTAGCAACACTATAGACGTAGTCCATAGATTGAGTTGGCATTCCGTAGTGTCCAGGTCTATCGCTGTATTCATCTATAAGCCAAGCACCTCGAGAACCAAGNGCTCCATCAGCGTTTATTTTTATTGATCGTATTGTCAATAAGTCACCTCCAGTTCCTATCTCGGGACCTTTCTTATACCATTCATTTAAAAGCGTTGTGTCTCTGCTTGTAAGCATTGCATAGATTCGAACTTTTAAAATATCTTTGTTGATAGCCTCTCTTAGGACTTCAATCGTCCTTCTTCCAATTCCCGCATCGTGAAAGGAGGTAACCCCGTTTTCTAAACTTGCTCTTACCGCTAATTCTATTGCTCTCAAGTCAGAATCTTCACTAAGATTATTTTCAACCTTTTCGCTTATCAACCCTTGAGCTCTCTCATTAAACACCCCCGTTGGTCTTCTAGATAGGTCCTTAATGATTTCCCCGCCAAAACCAAATTCAGTCTCTTTATTAACACCAGCGATATCCATAGCCTTTTGGTTTGCAAATCCTGCATGCCCACTTGCGTGTTTCAGCCAAACAGGATTATTTGGTGAAATCTCAGATAGGCGCTCATGAGTTTGAAAGCCTTTAACAAAATCACTNTTATCATCACTCCATTTACTCTGATGCCAGCCTCTACCTAATATCCATTCTCCTGGTTTAGAATTTTCTACAGCATTAGAAACCATATCAACTAAATCCTGATAGCTCTCAGTTTTAGATAGGTCTAATTGCATTTTGGCAAGACCTAATCCATAAAAATGACCATGCCCCTCAATGATGCCTGGTGTCATTGTAGCACCACGCAAATTAATAATTTTAGTTCTTGGAGTAATGAGCGGGTCTAAATCCGTGTACTTTCCCAATGCTATTATTTTTCCACTACTTACAGCAACAGCCTCAGCAGTAGGGTTTAAATCATTCATGGTATAAATCATTCCATTNTGAATAATCATATCTGCTTTTTGACTTTCGCAGCTTACAAAAAANAGAAATAAAAATGATATTANGANNCTGTTGTTCATACAACCNTTCCTTTAANTAAACATCTTTAGTTNAACATAATAAAGTATAAAATTCATTAAGTCAAATTACAAATTCAATTGGAACGTCTTAAATAAGCCGTAATTTCTTTNTAAATTGTAACATAAATCATGTCTAAAAAAATTACATCTCAAAGCAAAGACTACTCGGCNTGGTATACCGATGTCGTTGTAAAAGCTGGCTTAGCCGATTACGGCCCTGTAAAAGGAACTATGGTAATAAAGCCATATGGCTTCGCTTTGTGGGAGTTAATCAAAGACTCATTTGACTTAATGATTAAAGAGACGGGACACGTCAATGCTTATTTCCCATTATTTATCCCCAAATCATTTTTAGCAAAAGAAGCAGATCATATTGAAGGTTTTGCAAAAGAGTGTGCCGTTGTAACGCATACTCGTTTAAAATCTGATGAAAACAAGGGAATCGTAGTCGACCCTGAATCTAAGCTCGATGAAGAGGTGATCGTGCGACCAACATCCGAAACTGTGATTTGGTCAATGTATAAAAAATGGATACAATCATATAGAGACCTCCCTTTATTGATTAACCAATGGGCTAACGTGGTTCGCTGGGAAATGAGAACCAGGCTCTTTTTGCGAACTACTGAATTTTTATGGCAGGAAGGCCATACTGCACATGAATCTGCAGTTGAGGCTGAAAAAGAAACCCTCCTAATTCTTGAGCTGTATCGTAAACTCGCAGAAGAATATCTAGCCATGCCCGTACATACAGGCCTGAAGTCTGATTCAGAGAAATTTGCTGGTGCTGATTTTACCTACTGCATCGAAGCCATGATGAAAGATAAGCGAGCTCTTCAGGCAGGAACCTCNCACAATTTAGGGCAAAACTTTGCAAAAGCCTTTGGNGTTACNTTTCAATCAAAGGANAACAAAGAAGAGTATGTCTACGCCACAAGCTGGGGAGTAAGCACAAGGCTTGTTGGCGGAGTAATAATGACACATGGAGATGAAAAAGGACTGCGACTCCCACCCAAAATTGCTCCNTATCAACTTGTGTTAGTCCCAATCTTCAAATCGGATGACGATAAAGAAACAATTAAAAAATTTGTTACTCCTATTTTAGATGAATTAAAAAAAGAACAAATTAGGATTCATGAGGACTGGAGAAAAGAAAGCCCAGGTTTTAAGTTTAATGAGTGGGAGATGAAAGGGGTGCCTCTGCGCCTTGAAATAGGTTTACGGGACATTCAAAAAGGCAAGCTCACGATTGCAAGAAGAGACAGCGATCAAAAAGTTGAAATTGATAAGAGCAACATTGTTAAGCGAGTTCCTGAATTACTTGATGAAATACAGTCTGCATTATTTAATCAAGCCTTAGAGTTTAGATCGCTAAATACTCATACGGCAAAAGATTACGATGAGTTTAAAAATATAATAAAAAATAATGGTGGATTCATTCGTTGTGGATGGGATGGCAATGAAAAAACTGAAAAAGCAATCAAAGATGAAACAAAAGCAACAATAAGGGTTATACCTTTTGATGAAAATCCCAAAGATCTCGTTTGTATATATTCCGGTAGGCCAGCTAAGCATGAAGTGATTTTTGCAAAAGCTTATTAATCAACTCTATGATTAGTCATTCTACNGCCATTGTTTTAAAGAGATTTCCTTATGGTGAAACCAGTATTATNGCTAGGTGTTTTGTTAGAAATAAAGGAAAGCTGAGTTTTATTGTCCATGGTGCTCGTAGAAAAAAATCTTCAAAAAGCGCTCATTTTCAACCAGCAAATTGTTTAGAATTAGTTTACTACTTTAAACCCTCAAAGAGTTTGCAAACCGTATCGAAATCAAGCTATGATACTACGTGGAAACAAATTCCCCAAGACTTTAAAAAGATATCTTACGCCATGGCATTATTAGAATTAACTGATAAATGTTTAACTGAAAATGATACTAATATTGAATTGTTTGATGAGCTTTTTAAGGCATTACAAGCTCTCGAAAATAATGCAAAAAACAATAACATCGTCTTTTGGTTTTTTCAATATCAGGTTTTAAGCAGGTTAGGATTTAGACCAGATTTTTCACAGACAGATATTAATAATACTCCTCTGCCTAATCCTTATAAGTCACAAAACTCCAGAGCCATTTTTGATTCTTTTGAAAACAATGAACCTTACCTTCAAGCAGACTTAGGGCTTACATCGGAAGATCGAAGAATAGTTTCAAATTATCTTAATTCCTCTTTGCGTATACACTTTGATGGTTTGAAAAACCTTAAATCCTTACAGTTTATAAAGGAAACCCTCTAATTGACTAAAGGTCAAATTGGGTATTAGGTCATGAGATATCAGTTTCAATCTGAACAAGGAGACTACTCTTTCAATTCCCAAAGATTCACAAGCGTAATTAAGGCCCTCATTTCAATAAATGCCGCTTTATTTCTTTTGAGATATTTCATGGTAGATCAATTTGATTTACTAAATCTGGGTTTGTCATCATCTCCAAAACTTTGGCAACCATTAACCTATATGTTCATACATGGCGATTTTTTTCACATCTTCATGAATATGTTTGTATTGTGGATGTTTGGAACAGAGATGGAGTCAATATGGGGAAGTAAAAAATTCCTTCAATATTATTTGGTAACCGGAGTTGGGTCTGGCCTAGTTTGGCTGTTTTTCAATTATGGCAATACCTTCAGTATCTTGATTGGGGCAAGCGGCGCTATTTATGGAATACTTTTAGCTTATGGTTTGATGTTTCCAAACCGCAAGGTGTTAATATATTTTTTGTTTCCAGTAAAAATAAAATATTTTGTCACCTTTTTAGCAGCAATAGCCTTTATATCATCAATTGATAGTTCAAGTTCAAACATAAGTCATTTGACACATCTCTCAGGAATGGTAATTGGATTTCTATTCTTGAAATTACCCAAGATTAAATACAGAACAGCTTTGTTAATTAATTATAAAATTGCTGAGTCAAGAGAGAGAAAATCGCAAAAGAAAAAAGCAGGCATTATTAGCTTACAAAAAAAAGTTGATAGGCTACTTGATAAGGTAAGCGAAGATGGATTTGATGCTTTGTCTGAAGATGAAAAGGACCAGCTGTATACCTATAGCAAGAGACTTGGAAGGGACGTAAAAAAAGATTAATCCTCTTCTTTTTCAATCACCTTAAAAACTTTTTCACCTTTCTTNGCCATCCGATACTTCTCTCNAGCCATTTCTTCNATGTATTTNTANTCTGTTTTTANGCGTGTTTTTTCATCTTCAAGGGTAATTTTTTGGTTTCTTAAATAATCAATTTCTTTTTGAANTTTATTTCTTTCNGNCCTTAATGTATANAGGTGATAGAGNCCATGGTCTCCNAAAAANAAAGNAATTAANAGAGCTAAAAAACCAAATANCAATACAGCTCGAATTATTTTTTTTTGAATATTTGANNCCGTTTTTACTTTAGGTTTTTTCCTTGAATAGTTNTTCACTTAAANCCNAACATATNAATTGAAGCATAAATAGATTTAGAACCAAGCTCTTCCTCAATTCTTAAAAGCTGATTGTACTTTGCTACCCTATCCGTTCTTGATAATGATCCTGTTTTAATCTGTCCAGAGCCCATAGAAACGGAGAAATCAGAGATGATTGTATCTTCTGTTTCACCAGATCTATGTGAAACAATAGTTCCAAAACTGTGTTGTTTTGCTAGATCGATNGCCTCNATAGTTTCAGAGACAGTTCCTATTTGATTCAACTTAATCAATATCGCATTCATTGACTTTTCTTGAATTGANCTTTCAAGNTGAACTTTGTTTGTAACAGTGAGATCATCGCCAACTATTTGACANGATGATCCAATTTGGNTAGTTAATTCAGTCCANCCTTCCCAGTCGTTTTGATCCAATCCNTCTTCAATTGAAACTATTGGATATTGATCAACTAAGCTTTTNAATAAACCAATCATCTTTTCAGTTGATAATTCTTTGCTTTCTGATTCTAAGCTATATTTTCCTTCATGATAAAATTCGCTTGCTGCGACATCNAGACATAAAAGAACTTCTTTTCCTGGTTGANNGGAAGCATTNGTTATAGCCTGAAGTATTATTTCTATAGCCTCATCATTGGATCTCAGATTTGGAGCAAAACCACCCTCATCCCCAACAGCGGTGGAATGTCCTTTAGAGTTTAATAATGACTTTAATTCATGAAATACTTCAGCTCCTATTTGCACTGCTTTTGAAAAAGATTCAGNACCAATTGGAAAAATCATAAATTCTTGAAAATCAACATTATTATTTGCNTGGCTACCACCATTAATAATATTTATCATTGGGGCCGGCAAAATACATTTAAAATTAGGGCTAAAGGATTCGTATAATGGAATCTGCTTACACAATGCATAAGCTCTTGAAAATGCCATAGAAACTCCAAGTGTGGAATTAGCNCCTAGCCTGCTCTTGTTTGAGGTTCCNTCAAGCTCAATTAAAATATCATCAAGCGATTTTTGAGAATCAATTTCACGATTGATTAAATGATTTGAAATTACAATGTTTACATTGTTGACAGCATCCAATACACCTTTCCCAAGATATCTATTTTTGTCATTATCTCTAAGTTCAACAGCTTCGTGCTCTCCTGTTGAGGCACCAGATGGTACAATAGCTCTAGCGGTAAACTGATCATCAAGGGTTAATTCAGCTTCCAGTGTTGGATTTCCCCTNGAGTCTAATAGTTCTCTAGCAAGGATGCGTGTNATTTTCATTTTTAANTTCTTAATTGTTAATNTTAAATATAAATNTCAANATTGATTNTATAATACAAAATGATATTTAATAAGAGAAAATGAAAAAAATNAAGGAAGCGTAAACATTATTGATTAATATAGNTTTATGTTTAAATTCATCTAANATGAAAATGCAGTGGAANATATAACCACATACTCAAACGCGAAAGAATTGNACAAAAAGGGGGCAGGGATACCTGCCCCCTTTTTTNATGTTCNATTAAACCNAACCAAGGAGGAANCNAATGGCTGATTTTACTTCAACCGTATCAGGGATTGCCACTTCAGTAGTTGGCTTAGTTAAAGCACTTATNGTGATGTTTGTATTTGTNAACATCATNTATTCAACTGGGTTTGACCCAATTGGAGGAATTGTAGATTTAGTTGAGTCCTTTCTCGATGGTGGATTCTCAGGTCTATTGGCCTTACTAATCTTTGTTTCTTTCGCCTCTTAACCAGTAGAAATTGAAGGGGCTCTTAATAAGAGCCCCTTTCTGCTTAAATAATATTAGGAGACAAGAAATGAAAAAGGCCTTTGAAACCGTAACAGCTTTTGTTGAAGACGTATCTGCTCTATTAAGGGGCCTAGTTATGCTTGGCATTGTTGTCGGTATTCTTTTTGATGATTATTTTGGTGTCGTGGCCGCTATTGGCGAATTGATGGGTAAATTTGGCGACGCTGGTTTTGCTGGCTTACTTGCTTTAATGATCATTGTATTTTGGTATAATAAAAACTAGTTATAACCAAAAATCATATAAAAACGCTCTATATTAACCTCTAGTATAGAGCGTTTTTTATTTTTTAGACGTTACTTATTTAAGTATGTCATGTATTAGATTAAGGTGCTACAATTATTATTTTTTAATGCGTATTCTATATAAAATACCTATGCTGATTCTTTCAGCCAGTCTATTTCTTGAAGCTCTTTCTGGATCTACAGTGCGCGTCATAAACCGAGTTGATAACTCAACAGATGAAATTAAAACTTTAGACAATCTTAGAGGTGTCTACGTTTCTGCTAAAGATGTCTCTAGAGTCTTATCATCGAGACAACCTTATGTAAACAGCGATAGAAACAAAATGGTTATTTATATTGGTAATAATCGATTAAAAATCTCTGGAAATAGCAGCTTTGTTTTAGTTGATGAACTTGTTTATCAAATGCCAAGTTTCGCTGTTTGGAACAATGGAGATATCTATGTTCAGGCGGAAGCTCTTTTCAATTTAATAAAAGAAACCACGATGCCTGGCATAGGATACGATCCAAAGAGAATGGTCCTTGATATTGATATAAAGGAATTCAATATAACGGGCGTAGATATTAATGAAAAAGCCAATGGTACTATATTGAGGATTAAAACCCGTTCTAATTTTCCTGAAGGTAATATAAGCTCGTTTTTCCATGAAAATGGATGGTTTTACATAACCATAGCTGATGCATTGGTTGACACTACTGAAATAAGAAGGAGCGACATTCGTGGTGTTGTTAGAAGTGTGACCGCAGACCAACTTGAAAATACAGCCCAAATAGCGTTTCAGATTAAATCAAAAGTTGACAGTCATGAACTTTACCAAGGAAAGGACCCAAGCGAAATTGTTGTTTCTCTTCGAACCCCGATGGATAATAGCATTGCTCGAATAAAAGAAGTAAAAGACAGATGGAAGCTTGATACTGTTGTTCTTGATGCCGGTCATGGAGGAAAAGATCCAGGAGCAATAGGACCCAGAGGAACTAAGGAAAAAGACATTGTTCTAGACATTGTTAAAAGGGTAGGGCTTTTACTTGAGAAAAACACCAAGCTAAAGGTTGTCTACACCAGAGAAGAAGATACATTCGTTCCACTTTGGAAAAGAACAAAAATGGCAAATGAATCGAACGGAAAAATTTTTATAAGTTTTCATGTCAATTCTAATCCAAATAAATCTGCACATGGATTTGAAACATACTTATTACGTCCCGGAAAGAATGAAGATGCTATTGAAGTTGCATCTAGAGAAAATGAGGTAATTAAGCTTGAGGATAGAACATATAATCGTTATCAGGATTTATCAGGCGAAAATCTTATAATGGCAACAATGGCTCAAAGCGTTTTCTTGAAAGAAAGCGAAGAGCTTGCTGCTATGATTCAAACCGAGATGGCAAAATCTGTAAAATCAAAAAACAGAGGAGTTAAGCAGGCTGGTTTTCATGTCTTGATCGGGGCTAGTATGCCAAACGTTTTAATCGAGGCGGGGTTTCTTTCAAACAGAAACGAAGAAAAAAACTTAAGAAATTCAAAATACAGACAGGTAATAGCTAATAGTATTTATAAAGCTATAGTTAAATTTCGATATTCCCGAGAGCAATACTTAGCTGAGAATTAATCGCTTTCAAAAATTGAAAGACACCTTTTCATATAACCCTTAAAGATCATAGAAGAAAAATTAAAATATCTTTATAGCCTTAGAAGGCTTGGAATTAAGGTGGGGCTTGAGCATACTTTTGAGCTCCTATCTGTTTGTCATAACCCGCATAAGAGACTAAGAGTAATTCACATTGCTGGTACAAACGGCAAAGGGTCAACCTCTTCAATGGTGGCATCAATATTAGAAACTGCAGGATATAAAGTTGGTTTATACACCTCGCCCCACTTAATAAAATTCAATGAGAGAATTAGTGTAAATGGTGTTCACATACCCGATGAATTTATAGCGAAGTTCATTGAAAAAAACAAAAAGCATATACAAAGAATTAGCTCAACTTTTTTTGAAACTACAACAGTGATGGCTTTTGAATATTTTGTAAAACAAAAAGTTGATATTGCAATCATTGAGGTTGGGCTTGGAGGAAGGTTGGATTCAACAAATGTAGTTGATCCTTTACTTACAGCAATTACACCCATATCATTAGATCACCAACACATTTTAGGTAGCACGTTGAGTGAAATTGCCAAAGAAAAGGCAGGTATTATAAAAAAAGGCGTACCTGTAGTTATGGCTAAGCAAAAAATCGATGCAAAAAAAAGCATCATTAGTGCTGCAAAAAAAATGAACGCTGAAATAATTGAAACAGGAAAAACAAAAAATCTAAAGTATAGCCAATCAGGGACCGAATTTTCATTTATGTCAGAGGTTTTTCTTACACCACTTTTTGGAAGGCATCAATCTGAAAACGCAGCAACTGCTATACAAATTGTACGCCAATTTGATAAAAAGATTGAAAATGAAACCATACAAAAAGGCTTGTCTCAAACCGTATGGTTCGGTAGAATGCAAAAGCTTTCTAACAAACTACCAATCTACTATGATGTTGCACATAATATTGATGGCGTTAAAGCTGCAATATCCGCTGCTATTACTACACAAAACCAAAAACCTCATATATTGATCTCATTTAAAGGAGATAAAGAAATTGATTTGATTGCAAATGAAATCTCCAAAAATAATTCTTCATTAATCATTTCAGGATCAAAAAATCTTGAGTTGATGTCAGCCAATGAGTTGTATTCAGCCTTCAAAAAAAATGTCAATCCAGCAGAGCTTAATAAGATTGACACACTTGAAGTTGCTCTAAGTGAACTCATCAATCGAGTAAAGAAAACAAACAAAACCGGGCTTATTATGGGTAGTCATTATATGGCAAAGCCAATATTTGATAAATTTGGCA
>PBOO01000042.1 GCA_002724475.1 Fidelibacterota bacterium
TTAATTGAAAGTGATTGACGAACTGTTATACTCCAATTATATTCGTTTCCGATTTAATAGGAAAAATTAAATGCTTGAAGGAATAATCTGCCCCACATGTGAAGCTACTTTGGAAGAAGTAGATATTAAAGAGTCTCTTACTTGTAGACACTGCAAGACCGACTTGAAAGATAGGAAATACCTCGACTTCTTAGAGTATCTAATGGCTAATGGTCTGGTTGAGGATCTTGACTTTTTTGATCAAAAAGTCTATAGTGAAGATGTCGAAAGGCTTGAGCCTGATGATGAAGAGGATGTCGATCCTAATGATTTTGAGAAAAAGAAAGATATCTTTAGTCTTTATGAGACCGAGATGGAGATTTATAAACAAAAGGCTGAAGATGAAGAGATAAAAGGTTATGAAGATTTTGAAGGTATTGAAGAAGAATGGGAAGATTTTAATCAAAGCAAAACAAAGAAAAAAAATGAGTAAGATTTATGGATGACAAAAAAAACGTTCAACAGATAAATATTGAACTCTCCCAAGAAACTAGCGAAGGAGAATATTCCAATTTTGTAGTTGTTACGCATTCACCAGCTGAATTCGTCATGGATTTTACAAAGATTTTACCTGGTGTTACAAAAGCACGAGTTCACTCAAGAATTATTATGGCTCCTCAACACTCAAAAGCATTTCTCTCGGCCTTGAAAGATAACATAGCTAGATATGAGAATGAGCATGGAAAAATTGTATCACCTGAGCAAGACGGGTTTGGCGACTATCCCTTAAAGCCTTCAGATGATAATTTACCAAATTAATATTTTGCCCAGCTTTTTCCTGCTTTCAAATTTTTCATCTTAATTATTACCCAGCTGGTAATCGTTATCCAGCCAAGTCCATAACCAAGNAATCCNCCAAAAACTATATCTGCAGGNTAGTGAACGCCTACGTATACTCTACTAAAAGCTACTAGGGAAGCTATAGTAAAAAACAATCTTTTTTGTTTGGAATAAAAATATCCAAGTATGGTTGCTGAAACATACATGTTTGCTGCGTGTGAGGATACAAAACCATATCTGCCGCCTTTGGGTACAAGCAGACGTATTTGGTCTAAAATATCATGACTGGGCCTGAGGCGCTGGAAGTATGGTTTGATTATTTGAGCCGATGAATAATCAGCTAAAATGACTCCAATAATTAAGACTATTGAAGCTATTCTACCTTTAGTTCCCCCTTTGATTGAAAGGATAATTATCCCTAATAAAATTGGAATTATCCAAATATCCTGATTGGTTATTATTGGAAAAAATATATCAAAAACTGGGTTTGCAATTGATGAATTAAAAAAGGTAAATATTTTTTTATCAACGTTTATTATTACATCTATCATATAAAAAATTACCAAAATAGATTAAAAGAAAAAATGCTTGTCCTGAATCGAATCCATAAAATAACTTACGATACCTTTATGCAGGACCGTATATAAAGAAGACTGGTTGTTCCCCCGCTCCCAGTATTTCTACGGTCCTGCTCTTTTTATTTCTTTCTTCTCTCAATTAAGCGTTTCAATGACCACAATAAAATTATTGTCCCTGCGAAAAAAAGGACATTAGAAATTATGATTGTTGCGATTCGACTCATTTAATTCACCCTCTCATTGATGCAATGAAGAATTTTAATATTTAAATTTAGATATGAATAACAGATGTTTTAATGTAAATATCTTTAAAATATCAGTATTTTAATGTCCCAACTCAAGAAAAGTTAAATGATTGAACAAGCTTACATATATGATTCTATTAGAACTCCCAGAGGAAAAAGAAAGCAAGGCGCATTAAATGAAATAACCCCTACTGATTTATTATCAAAGTTGATGGTTCAGCTATCCAATAGAAACGATTTAGATACCTCTAAAATTGATGATGTTATCATTGGCTGTGTGATGCCTGTTAGGGAGCAAGGAGCAAACATTGGAAAAACCGCTGCGCAGTATGCCGGGTGGAATGTTGATGTTCCNGGAATGCAAATAAATCGTTGTTGTGGATCTGGTCTTGAAGCGATCAACCTGGCAGCTACAAAAATAAAATCAGGATTTGAGCATTTAGTAGTTGCAGGCGGTATAGAATCAATGTCAAGAGTTCCCATGGGAGCCGACATGGGCTCAATGGCGTATGAAACAAAAATAAGTTTGAACAACCACTATGTACCTCAGGGAATAGGAGCTGATCTTATTGCAACAATTGATACATTTTCAAGACAAGATCTTGACGCTCTAGCTGTTCAGTCTCACAAAAGGGCATTTAATGCTCAGCAAAATAAAAGATTCAAGTCTCTTTTACCTGTGTATGATCAAAATGGTCTTTTGATTCTTGATAGGGATGAGCACATTAGACCCGAATCAAATTTAGCTGACCTTTCAAAGTTAAAACCTTCATTTAAGGATATGGGAGACATGGGCCTCGATTCTTTTGCACAAGAAATATATCCTGAAATAGAACACATTGAGCATCTGCATACCGCCGGAAACTCGTCGGGGATCGTTGATGGGGCATCATTGACGCTTGTAGGCTCAAAGGAAATAGGTGAACAAATTGGTTTAAAACCAAGAGCACGTATTCTATCGTTTGCAACCTGCTCAACAGATCCAACCATTATGTTAACGGGACCTGCGCCGGCAACAATAAAATCTTTAAAAAGAGCTGGTATGATAATCAAGGACATTGATTTGATCGAAGTAAATGANGCCTTTGCATCAGTTGTTCTTCGTTTTATGAAAGATTTAAAACTATCAAATATGAATAACATCAACGTGAATGGCGGTTCGATAGCAATGGGTCACCCTTTAGGAGCAACTGGTTCTATTTTACTTGGAACTCTGTTNGACGAATTAGAGCTTCGCGACCTTAGTACGGGCCTAGTAACGCTTTGCGTTGCAGGGGGNATGGGTATAGCAACAATTATTGAGAGGGTATAATCAAGTGATTTCTTATCAAAAGGATGATCAAAATATTATTACTCTAACTATTGATGGTAATGATGAAAATCATTTTAATGCTGTNTGTGAAGATTTTTTTGATGATTTGGATCAGCATCTTAACGCAATAAATGATGATCGATCTGCTAGAGGAGTAATTCTAACATCAAAAAGGAGACCCTTTCTTACTGGATCAGATTTAGACNCAATTTTCAAAATCAATGAAGCGCAATCAGCTTTTGACTTTATAGAGCGGCGTAAAAAGGTCCTAAGGAAGCTAGAAAATTTAACTATACCAGTGGTAGCTGCTATCAACGGAGACGCCACAGGGTCTGGCATGGAAGTAGTTTTAGCATGCCATTACAGCATTATTAAAAACAGCATAAAATATAAATATGGATTTCCTGAAGTTAAGTTTGGAGTTTTGCCTGCNTTAGGAGGTATAGTTCGACTGACCCGTAAAATTGGCATTGATAAATCCTTACGCCTTTTAATTGGGGGAGTTTTTGTCAGCGCCAAAGAATCTATTGAATGTGGATTGATTGATGCATTGGTAGAGAATGAAAAAGAGTTGATGGANAATGCAATTAAATGGATAGAAGCAAATCCAAACTATGTTCAACCTTGGAATAGAAAAAACTTTCAGCTTCCAGATGGAGACGCCTTTTCAAAGGTAAATGCTCAAATACTTCATAACTATCCATCAAAACTTCGAAAGATAACAAGGGGAAACTACCCCGCCGCTGAAAAGATATTGAATGTCGTCACAGAATCAACGCTTGTAGATTTTCCTACAGCAAGCAGGATTGAATCGCGCGCGTTCGTTGAAATTATTACGAGCTCTATCTCAAAAAATATTATAAGCGCACAGTGGTTTCAAAAAAACGATATAAACGCTGGATTAAGCAGGCCATCAGAAATAAATAAAACAAAATTTTCAAAGATAGGTATCATTGGTTCTGGACTCATGGGTCATGGAATCGGATATGTATCTGCCCTATCAGGAATGAGCGTTGCTCTAATTGATCTAGATCAAAATAAAGCAAATCTTGCCCTTGATAAAATCGAAAAACTCTTTCAAGAAGCTGTACAAAAAAAACAAATTCAATCCGATCAATCAAAAAAGGCCATCAGCTCTATTCAAGCAACGGATGATCTAAGCTGTCTTGGTGAATGCGATCTAATAGTTGAAGCTGTATTTGAAGATATTTCCCTTAAGGAAAAAGTGATTGAGAGGTCCGAAGAATTCATAAATGGCAAGCCAGTCTTTGCATCAAACACTTCAACCATTCCAATTTCCAGGTTATCAAAAAAATCAAGAGCCCCTGAAAGATTCATTGGTATTCATTTTTTCTCACCAGTCAACAAAATGCGGCTTGTTGAAATAATCAAAGGAGATAAAACTTCTCCTGAGACTCTCGCTAAGGCATTTGACTATGTATTGCAATTAAATAAGATACCAATCGTTGTGAATGATAAAAGAGGATTTTATACTACACGAGTATTTGAAAGATACGCTAAGGAGGGACTTTCTTTATTAATGGATGGTGTGAGCCCGCAACATATTGAATCCGCAGGTATGCAAGCAGGTTTTCCTGTTGGCCCGCTTGCAGTCGTTGATGAAATCAGCATATCTCTTTTGGATAGCATCCTAAATCAGGAAAAGATACATTTAGAAGCTGAAGGAAAACAGTATCATAAGGGTCCATGGGACGAGGTCATAGATATCATGATAAAAAAATTGAATCGAACTGGCAGAGCATCTGGATCAGGCTTTTATGATTATCCAAAGGATTCAAAAAAGAAACTATGGCCAGAATTAAAGGATCATTTTCCGCTTTCAACTGCTGTAATTACTCAAAATGAAATGATGGATCGCTTTTATTTTTCTCAAGCTATTGAAGCCGTAAGATGCCTAGAGGAAGGGGTAGTGACCTCTGTAGCAGATGCAAATATTGGAAGCATCTACGGGTGGGGGTTTCCAAGTTTTAAAGGAGGAGTATTGCAGTTTATTAACGATTACGGATTAACTGCATTCAAAGAGCGCGCACGTGAGCTTTCCGATAAATACGGAGAGCGTTTTAAGCTTCCAAATATTATAGAATCAATGATAAAAAAAGATCAAATCTTTCAATAGACAGCTACATGATTAGCCAAGATTTCATCGGAAAAAAATATCCTCCAATATCATTCAAAGTTACGAAGAGTAAGCTAGTTTCATTCGCTAGCGCCACGGGTCAAAGCAGCCCCATTTATTTTGATATTAAGACAGCAAAAGACCATGGATACAAAACGATAATTGCCCCTCCAACCTTTCTTACAGTTATCTCAATGGAGCAGGATCAGCCATACAAATACTTGGAAGAACTCAATATACCTTTAGATAGATTGCTTCACGCTGCACAAGAATACAACTATTATATCCCTATCTATCTTGGAGATACAATTACCATGACAAAAAAGATTGAGGATATCTACGACAAAAAAAATGGNTCTCTCCATTTTATTTCCTTTCTTTCAAATTACGTTAATCATGATGATATAGAAGTAGCTCAATCGTTATCAACGCTGGTAGTAAGATCCAATGCTTAANCAGTCTTCTTTCAAAGCTGGAGATGAGATTCCATCCCTGAGANTGGAAAAAATAACNAGAAGCNTGTTATCATCNTACGCAAACGCCTCAGGAGATTTAAACCCAATACANATTGATCCAGTTTTTGCTAGAAAAGCTGGATTGAANGATGTGATTGCGCATGGTATGNTAGTGATGGCCTATCTCGCAAGAACATTAACNGACGTATTCCCGCATTCTTCTNTGGTAAGTTTTTCATCTCAATTTATATCNATGACCTTGATTGGTGATAGACTTACATGCTTTGGCACAATTGTTAAAAAGAAAATTGATGAAAAAAATAGCGTAACTTTAGAAATCTCAATGAAAGTGTTAAACCAAGATAAAGAAAAACGAATTTTGGGTACCGCTACTATTAACTTAAAAGGAGAGTCTTAAGCATGCGATTCACCGAAGAACACCTTTCTTTAATGAAAACAGTACGCGATTTTGCCTCCAACGAAATATATCCATTCATTGAGGAATGGGAATCATTAGGAGGTTTTCCTGCCCATGATCTTTTTAAAAAACTAGGATCTATCGATATGCTCGGTATAACAAAAAGCACAAAGTATGGCGGCATGGGTTTAGACTATAGCTTTGGAATTGCGTTTGCTGAGGCCTTAGGTCATGCATGGGATCTGGGAATTATTACAGCTATTGGAGTGCACACAGATATGGCAACGCCTGCTTTAGAGCGTTACGGCTCAGAAGAGATAAAGGATGAATTTCTTGCGCCTGCTATAAAAGGCGACTACGTTGCGGCGCTTGCATTAAGCGAAGCAGGAGCTGGATCGGATTTAGCTTCAATTTCTACAAACGCTCAGCACGATGGAGACGACTATATTATCAACGGACAAAAAATGTGGATTACCAATGCAACCCATGCAGATTTTTTCTGTACTTTAGTAAATACCAGCGATGNTGANCCTCATANGAANAAATCCNTGGTCGTTATACCTTCAAAANCNCCAGGTGTAACNGTTGGTCAAAAAATTGAAAAAATTGGTCAGCTTACTTCAGATACTGCCCCTGTATATTTTGAAGATGTTCGTATACCAAAGCGATATTGCGTAGGTGAGGAGGGCGAAGGGTTTGTAATGCAGATGAAGCATTTACAACAGGAAAGATTGTTTCTTGCAACAAGCATGATAGCGGTCCTTGAAAAATGCATAATTAAAACCATGGACTATTGCCGGGAAAGACGAACGTTTGGTGCATCGATCTTGGATAATCAATCCATACAATTTAAACTCGCAGAGTTGCAAACAGAGGTAGAGGCTTTGAGGTCTTTGGTTTATAGAGCATGCGAGGAAGAAGTTTCTGGAAAAGACATGACCTACCTTGCTTCAATGGCAAAATTAAAAAGCGGCAGATTGGCTAGGCAAGTGTCTGATATATGTTTACAATACTGGGGTGGTATGGGTTTTACCTTTGAAAACCCAGCTTCAAAACTGTATCGTGATGGTAGGGTTGCTTCCATTTTAGGAGGAGCTGATGAAATAATGCTACAAATCATTTTCAAAAAAATGAGTATTNAATGAATAGCACGTTCAAAGCTTTTGTAGTAAGAGAAGCTGAAAACGGGGTTTTTAAAAGCGACGTTGAAGAAAGAAATGTTGATGATTTACCTGTGGGAGACATTCTGATCAAGGTGTCCTTTTCATCAATAAATTATAAAGATGCGCTTTCAGCTTCTGGGAACAAAGGCGTTTCAAAAAACTATCCGCATACACCTGGAATTGATGCTGCAGGTATCATAGCTGATTCTTCAAGTANTAAATTCAAAATTGATGATAAAGTAGTAGTCACTGGTTACGATCTAGGTATGAATACTTCGGGAGGTTTCGCTGA
>PBOO01000043.1 GCA_002724475.1 Fidelibacterota bacterium
TATATCAAAATCAACATCTGCTACCCTGAACTGATCTAGCGCGTGAGAGGAAACCTCCATGACAACATGAGTGAAATTTTCACGATAAAGATCGTTAAACATTTCGTGTAGCTCCACAGGCCCTGGGGTTGTAAGGGTCTTTCTTTTTTTAAATCCTTTTGCGTTCAGACCTAGCGTGCCAATTTGAGCTACTTTATGTCCTGCTTCAATTAGTATAGAGCTTATCAATGATGCTGTCGTTGTTTTACCGTTTGTTCCAGTAATACCAATAATTTTCATTTTTTTTGAGGGATGGTTATAGAATTCAGCTGATATTCTACTTGCTGCCAGTCTAGTATTTGTAACTGGAATATTGGGCACACCCAGTTCTTCTAAATTTTTACCATTTGAGACAATAGCTGAGGCACCATTCGTTATTGCCTCTTGAATAAAACTGTGTCCATCATTTTTAGTACCATTTATCGCAATAAATAAACTTTCATTCGTTACATCATTTGAATTTGTGCATACCTTTTCAATATTTATACTTGGCAATGTTTTCTCATCTTGAGCAATGTTCTTTAGTAGCAAATCAAGCTTCATTAGTTCAGTCCAAGGATACATAATGTTCCAGGTATTTTTTTTGTTCCTGGAGATGGACTTTGCCAAATCACCTTACCAGATCCAGTGAACTTTGGCCTAAATTTTTTTTCTAATAGGATTTTTTTTGCCTTACGAATGCTCATTCCTCTAACGTCAGGTGTAATTGTGTACCCATCTTCATATGGTGTATGAGTATTTGAAGTGCTTAAAAGGGGGAGTAGCTCAATTTTATGTTGAGCAAGATTGTTAGTTGTCTTCTTGTTATTTTTTTTCTGANGTTTAAANGAATCATCTAAATTTATAATTCTTTGAGCAATTCGTTTAAAAAGTGGAGCTGCACCATAACCNCCCCAGTGAAGGCCGTAATTAGGCTCGTCAAGCATAACAACACCAACAATTCGAGGATTTTCTGTNGGAAAAAAACCNGCAAAATTTGAAATATATTTTTTAGAATATCCTCCTTTCATATATTTTCTNGCAGTTCCAGTTTTACCTGCNACTGACCANCCTTCNACATCNGCTTTGGNACCNGTACCNTCNTTNANNACTTTNGATAAAATNTCNTTCATAATAAGCATGGTCTCTGCTTTAACAACTTTTCGTATAGGNTCTGGNTTNGATTTNNAGAGNAACTCNCCNTTNTTGCTGATAATNTGCNTTACTATTTGAGGTTTNAGNAANACTCCTCCNTTTGCAATNGCAGAATANGCTGATGCAATTTGGAGAGCGGTAACGCCTACTTCATAACCAATTGATACAGAAGCTAGAGACATTTTACTCCAATCCTTTTTTTGTCTTAAGATTCCTTGAGATTCTCCTGGAAAGGATATGCCGGTAGGAGTTCCAAATCCATAGTTTCTGGAAAGTCTATACAGTGGCTCTTTGCCAATGATCTGGGCGATTTTTATTACGCCAACATTACTTGAATTAGCAATGATTTGAGGGAAAGTTAATACGCCAAATTTTTCATGATCAGAAATTGTCCACCCGTCAAATTCAAACTTTCCAACTTCGCAGTTAAACTCATCATTTAATGACACTTTGCCAGTATTAAGAGCAGCGGTTGCTGCAACAATTTTAAATGTGGACCCGGGTTCAAATTGATCTGTTATTACTTTATTTTTCTGATTTTCCAATGGTGTTATATTGGGATTGTTAAGATCAAAATCTGGAAGGGAGGCCATAGCTAAAATATCCCCATTTTGAGGGTCCATTAAAATTCCCATTGCCCCTTTAGCACCAGATTCGTCTATTCTTCTTTGCAGTTCTTCCTGAAGAATGCTCTGATATTCCAAGTCAATAGTAAGTTGAATATTTGACCCATCATCTGGATCTTGTTTTGGGTAGTTTGCCTTATGAAAAGAACCTGTTTTTCCAGCAACATTGACTTGCTTAACAATCCAGCCATCTTTACCTGAAAGATATTCTTCAAATTGTCTTTCGATACCAACGAGACCTGAATCATCAGTGTTTGTAAATCCAATGACTTGGCTTGCAATATTTGAGTGCGGGTAAGATCTTCTCGACTTCCTTTCAACAATAAGATCAGGCAAATTTTCTAGGACTTTTTCACCAAGCTCTCTTTTAATTTTAGGTTCTAAAGTGACAAACGGTCGATTAGAACTGAGTTTGTTGAAATATATTTCAGCATCTCTTCCAGTTATATTTGAGAGAGTTTCTGATAATTCTTCTTTTTTTAATATTTTCTTGGGATGCGCTCCAATAGAATAATGAATTATATTTTTTGTGAGTTGAACTTGATTTCTATCAAAGATATTTCCCCTTACTGCTTTTAATGGTTCCTGTTTTTGGCTTTGATTAAAGCCAATTTTTCTATAATAAGAACTATCAAATACCATTATCTTAACTAGTCTTAGAGATAGTCCAACCCAAATAAAAACAATCAAGCTTGATACAAAAAGTATTCTAGGGCGAAATTTTTGATAATTCTTAGTCATTCACCTGAGCATAGTTTTCATCATCAATAAAAATCATAATTGTTTCAGGTACTGCGGGAACCATATTTAGTTCATTTCTGGCTACATATGAAATCCTATCACCTCTAGAAAGTCGAGAAATTTCAATTTCAAGTTCGTTTATAGAATTTTCAAGCTCATTGTATACTTGTTTTTGGGTTTCAATATTAATAACCGTCTGATCTATTTCAGTATAGATCCAGAGGTAAGCTATTAAGCCTGCTATTGACAAAATTGAGCTCGAAAAGAAAAGTACAGTTTGGACAAATTCGTTATTTCTTTTTGAGCTTCTTCTTTTTTTTGATCTCATACTTGTGCTATGCTTTCTAGTGCTCTAAGCTTTGCGCTTCGAGATCTGTTGTTTTGATTCAATTCAATCGTAAGTGGTGTGAGTGGTTTTTTTGTTAATAAGTGCACCTTTTTTTCGTCTTTCAATTTTCTAAAAGTTTTTTTTACCAATCTATCTTCAATAGAATGGTAAGAGATAATTACAAGCCTACCCTCAAAATCGAGGTAGTTCATAAACTCTTTTAAAAATTGAACCAATTTATCAATTTCATCATTGACAGCTATTCGTAAGGCTTGGAAAACTCTTGCGAGCGTTTTATTTCTATGATGTGGAGGGGTAGATTTACGAATAGCTTCTTTGATGTCANTTGTTGTTGANAGCTCTGGNGCTTCTTTAATGGCTTTTGATATTCTTCTGGATCTTCGTTCTTCACCAAATTCAAATATAATATTTGCGAGCTCTTTCTCAGTCAAACCTTTAATGAAGTCTTCAGCGGTCGTTCCACTGGAATTATCAAAGCGCATATCAATTCTTCCATCATTTTTGAAAGAAAAACCCCTTCTTTTTGAATTGAGCTGTAGGGAGGAGAGTCCCAGGTCAAGCAGTATACCATTCACCTTTTGAATACCGAGCTCTTCCATTATTTTATCAATATTATGATATGAATTATGATGTAAGGAGATTTGATCAGTGGAGTTAAAGCGCTCACGGCACAACGCCAATGCCTCTGGATCTCGATCGATTCCAATTAGCTTTCCTTTTGATGAGAGCATAGAAAGAATCATTTTAGCGTGACCACCACCTCCAATGGTTCCGTCAATATAAATTCCATCTGGATTGAGGTTTAAATATTTTAGAGCTTCTCCAGTCATTACAGGAATATGNGTNTGAGTTTTTTCCTGTAAATTTTTCATTTTTATCAGAGTATAATTTTATCTGANAATTCATCAAAGCTTGAGGAATCTATTTTTTCAGNATTTTTATCAATGGTACTTAGTATTGAAGGATCCCAAATTTCTATTTTGTTGACCATNCCGATGATTAAAGCCTTTTTAGTTAATCCAGCAAAGTTTATGATATTTTGATTAAGAGCAATTCTCCCTTGTTTGTCTAGTTGCATNATAGAAGCATGCCTTACTGTATTTCTAATAAAAGATCTATTTACTGTTGAAAGTGATGAAAGCTTTTTTAANTCTTCTTCAATTAATTGCCACGAAACCAAAGGGTATACCCATATGCATTTATCCATCCCTCTGGTTGCAACNAGAGATTGGTCGTTGTCTTTGCTTAGTGCATTTCTAAATTTTGAAGGAATATTGATCCTTCCTTTAGCATCAAGTGAGTAGCTGTACTCTCCAATGAATGTATTTTTGTTTAATGTCATACTTTAAATTATTAGGGATTATTACCCACAACTACCCACAATATATTTATCTCTACCCACATATGTCAATATTTTTTATACAAAAATATTGATCCAAAATTGGATTAAGAAAAAGCTCTAAATGGTTGATCTNGTTTAATTTATTGGGGAATACTGCTGAATANGAACAGTCTTACTGGGCACAGAAAAAATAATCTTTGTTGGGTATATAGTTGATTCTATGGAATTTAAACTAATTTGATTAAAGTAAAGATTTAAACCCTGAGTTTGGCTAAATTTTATACTTAATTCATCTTCAAAGCGATGAAGGTGATTATCTCCAACTGGCAATACCTGTTCTGAATTTGCAAAATTNTCAATCTGAATTTCGTACCATAGCCTTTGATCGGTTGTGAGTGTTATNGAAAAAGGNGGAGTTTCATTAAAGCTCTGNTTGGTTTCAGATGAGATAACATAATTCTCCTTAAGCATCTCATCGGANATTGACCCCTCNTCAACAAACTCACTTANNTATTCTACCGGTTTATTTGCTTCAGCTTCTTTATTTATTGAAAGTATGATGTATAACGNAAATATTAATGTAGCTATAATAAATGCACTTTTAGTGATATCGGACCTAANTGAAAGAGAANTTCTTTTTCTTAAGGCTGGTTTGNTATCTTCTTCATTTAANATNTTNTTATTTNTNTTTACATCATCCTTTATTGATATAGGCTCTATGTTTTCTTGGTTCTTAGGAATGGTTTTGTTGCCAAGGTAAACTTCAAGATCTTCTAGTGCCTCTTCTGGGTCAACTCCTATCTCAACAGCATAAGCCCTTAAAAAAAGNCGAACNTATGTATNGGGCAATTGATCAAANTGTCCTTTTTCAATGGCATGGAGTGCTGAAAGACTNATCTTTGTNCTTTTNTGAATTTTNTCAAGATCAATGCCTTTTTCTTCTCTTANGGATTTAAGTTTTTTATANAAATCATTCATTATAAAAAGTAATTANATAAAAAATTGTGNNANAAATTTAATATAATTNTANCTATTTTTTACTTGAAAGAGNTAAAAGTAAAGAATANAATTTTGACAANGGAAGACCCATTACATTATAGTAACATCCTTTTATTGAATCGACCTGAGAAGCGAACCAATCTTGAATTCCATAACTGCCAGCTTTATCAAATGGCTTGTAAGCCTTAATATAAAATTTAATTATTTCATCTGATAGCGGTTTAATTTTCACCTCAGTAGTCGAGTA
>PBOO01000044.1 GCA_002724475.1 Fidelibacterota bacterium
TAGCAGCTGGAAAAACTGGAAAAGCAATCAACATAAAAAAGGGTCAATTTTTAGCACCAGGAAAAATGAAACACGCAGCTGAAAAAATTTCTTCGACCGGAAATGATAACATTCTACTTACTGAAAGAGGTACTTCTTTTGGGTACAGCTTAGTTTCGGACATGACTTCAATACCTACAATGAAGTCAACGGGGTATCCTGTGGTCTTTGACGCAACACATTCTGCTCAAATTCCAGGCGATCAGCAAGTTACTGGTGGGCAAAGAGATATGATTCCTACGCTAGCTAAATCAGCAGTTGCCGCTGGTTGTGATGGAATCTTTATGGAGGTACATAATGACCCGCCAAATGCAAAATCAGACGCATCTACTCAATGGCCACTTAAGGACCTAAAAGGAATTTTGCAATTACTTATTAGTATTCATGAGGCTGTTAATTGATGGAATATGATATAAAAAAAATAAAAATGATCATTTCAGATGTTGATGGAGTTTGGACAGATGGCTCAATTTATGTTGGTATTGAAAATTCAGAGCTTAAAAAATTTAATGTTAACGATGGCGCTGGGGTAGCATTGCTGAGACAGTCTGGTATTAAGCTTGCTTTAATATCTGGTAGAAAGTCTAACGCTACAGCTATTAGGGCGTCTGAGCTTAGAATTGATGATGTGTATAATGGAACTTTAAATAAAATTCCACCCTATGAAGAATTAAAGCTTAAATATGATTTAACTGATAGCGAAATTGCTTATGTTGGAGACGATCTAATAGACATTCCTGTTATGCAGAAAGTTGGCGTTCCAATCGCAACTCAGAACGCATCAGTTCCTTGCAAAAATGCTGCTGTTCATGTCACAAAAGCCTCAGGTGGGGAAGGTGCATTTCGAGAAGCTGTAGAATGGATACTTGCGAAACAAGGGCGACTAGAAGAAGTCATTGAAGATCTAAGAAATAAAGTTCTGAGTCCTTAGTGTATAGATATATCTTCTTTGCTTTTTTAATTTTAGGATGCAGCAGTACTGAAGAAAAAAAAATAGGTGAAACTAGAGAAGGTCTTCCTGATGCTGAAAGCTGGAATGCTACAATCACACTTACCAACAAAGGCGCAAAAAGAGCTGTAATTAAATCTGGCCATCTTGAAAAGTATCAACAAAGACAATATATTTTATTGGATCAAAATGTCGATGCAGATTTTTATAATAATCAGGAAATTTATACTAGCAACCTTAAATCTGATATTGCTGAAATAGATGAAGCTAAAGATTTTTTGATTGCAATGGGTAATGTGATCGTGGTTTCGGATAGTGGAGTAACTCTTTTTACCGATACTTTATCGTGGAATAATGTTGATGAAAAAATCTTTACTGATGATAGCGTCATTTTTATTACTGAACAAAGCGACACATTGTACGGAGTTGGTTTTAAGTCTGATTTGGAATTAAATAACTGGGAGATCTTAAAACCTACTGGTGTTTTTGGTGAAGAATAATATGAAAAACAATCACAAAAAATTAAGTGCAAAAAAATTGTGCAAAAAATACGGTGATTTTTGGGCTGTTAGAGAAGCAGATCTCGAAGTCAATAAGGGTGAAATCGTTGGCCTTTTGGGTCCTAATGGAGCTGGAAAAACAACAACATTTTATATGATTACTGGAATGATCAAGCCCACTCAAGGAAGTATTTTTTTAGATGAATCAGATATAACTAAAAAGGCCATGTACCAAAGAAGTAGATACGGCATTGGTTACCTACCCCAGGATGAATCAATTTTTAGAAAACTATCCGTTGAAGATAATTTGAGACTTGTGCTTGAAATGAGTCAATTATCAAAAGCTGAGCAACAGCATAAAATAGACGAATTGCTATCTGATCTTTCTATTAATCATATAAGAAGCAGTTTTGGTGGAAACCTTTCCGGAGGAGAAAGAAGAAGAGTTGAAATTGCTCGAACGCTCGCTCTTGATCCTGATTTTATTTTGCTTGATGAGCCCTTCGCAGGCGTTGACCCAATCGCGGTAGAGGACATTCAATCGATAGTAAGTTCATTAAAAGAGAAGAACATCGGAGTTTTAATTACAGATCATAATGTTAGAGAAACTCTCTCAATCACCGATAGATCTTACCTTCTCTTTGATGGAAAAATTTTAAAATCTGGAACCTCAGAGTTTCTTGCAAACGATGAAGAGGCTAGAAGGCTTTATCTTGGAGAAAGTTTTTCTTTATAAATGTCACAGCTCAAACAGAAACAAACTCAAAGCCAATCTCTCTCCCCCCAGCAAATCCTACAAACTTTAGTTCTGCAGCTAAACTCAAATACACTTGAACAAAAAGTTTTAGATGAGCTAGAGAGTAATCCATTTCTTGAGTCAGTCGATTCTAATGAAGATGATCAGAATGAAGATTTGATTAGCGAGGTTGACTATGAAGATGATCCCGATGAATTTGAACCTGCCAATATTTACAGCAATCAAAAAATCAATGAGGATATCCCTATTGAGGAGCAGTTAGATTTTCTTCAAAACCTCTCTAATCAATTAAGCGAATTTAATCTTAGTGAAAAGGAAAAAGATATCGCTGAGGAAATTGTATGGAATCTTGACGAAAATGGATACTTATCACTCGATATCATTCTTATAGCAGATCGTTTTAACGTAACTGAGAATGATGCGGAAAAAGTTTTATTTAAAGTCCAAAAATTAAATCCACCTGGAATTGGTGCACGCAATCTGCAAGAATGCCTCTTGCTTCAACTAAACAAAAAAAATCAAGAAAATCATCGTAAGGTCATTGAGCTTCATTTTGATAAATTTGTAAATCACAATTATAAGCCAATTGTCAATGCCCTTGGGCTGAAAAATAAAGAATTAGAAAATATAATAGCCGATATTAAAAAATTGAATCCCTACCCTGGGGAAGGAAAGATCAAGAATAGTAATGACGCAATAATTCCTGATTTGATTATTTCTTTTGAAAAGAATGAATGGAAGATTACTATAAACGATTCATGGATAACAGATTTATCAATTAACAGAGACTACTTAGATATGATGGGCAAAGATACCATTTCAAAGGACACCAAATTATTTTTAAATCAAAAATTTGACTCTGCTAATTGGTTAATCAAGGCTATTGAGCAAAGACATAAGACACTAACTTCAGTAATGAATGAAATAATTAAATATCAGCCTAATTTTTTTAATGGGGATATTTCTTCATTAAAACCGATGAAATTAAAAGATATAGCTGATAAATTAAACATGGACATATCAACTATTAGCAGATCAACTAGAAACAAATATGTTGATACGCCATTTGGATTATTTGAACTGAAATCCTTTTTTACTAAAAGCTATGGTTCGGATGGTGGAGAAGATGTTAGCACAAAAGTAATTAAAGATTTATTGAAACAATTGATTAAAACAGAGGTTAAACAAAAACCCCTAACCGATGCAAATCTTGCAGATGAATTAAAATTAAAAGGCTACCCAATAGCCAGAAGAACTGTGACGAAGTATCGTGAGGAGTTAAAATTTCCTTCGGCGCGTCAGCGGCGTCAAATAACAAATTAGAAAGGTAAGTTATGGCATATAAAAGAATAATTATAGGAGACCAGGAAATAAAAATTCCTAAGTTAAGCCTTGGAGTCTTTCCATTGATTGGAATTTTTCTTGTATTGTGGCTTTTGACAGGAATTTATGTTGTAGGACCTGATGAGGTTGGCGTTGTGCAAACTTTGGGAAAATATTCCCGCGCCGCTCAATCTGGACTAAATTACCATTTTCCTTACCCGATAGAAAAAGTAAGCACGCCAAAAGTTACAGAAGTTAAAAGAATTGAGATCGGCTTTAGAACAGTAGGCAAAAATCAGTATCAAACTATTGCTCGAGAAAGCCTTATGCTGACTGGAGATGAAAACATTGTTGATGCCGAAATGATCGTTCAATATAGGATTAAGGATCCTGTTGCGTACACATTTAATTTCATTGAGCCAGAGCTAACAGTTCGACAGGCTGGAGAAGCTTCGCTAAGAACAGTGATTGGTAAAAATAATATTGATGAAGCGCTGACCTCGGGAAAGTTCATGATTCAAGAAGAAGCCAAAGAGCTTATTCAAGCCATTCTTGATAAATATAAGACAGGTATTCTTGTGGTTGCGGTTCAGCTTCAAGACGTTAGCCCCCCTGAACAGGTCATTGCTGCATTTAAAGACGTTGCATCAGCAAAAGAAGATAAGAACAGGATGATAAATCAAGCCGAGGGTTATCGTAATGACGTAATTCCTAAGGCTCGAGGAGAGGCACAAGCTCAAATACGTGAAGCTGAAGGGTATAAAGAAGCTAGAATTGCTAGGGCAGAAGGAGATGTTTCTAAATTCAACGCTGTCTTGAAAGAATATCGAAAGTCAAAAGAAGTGACTGAAACTCGAATGTTTTTNGAAACTGCTGAAGAAATTCTTTCAAACCGCGAAAAAATCATTGTGCCTGATGGTAAGGAAGGAAGCAACTTAATTAACCTTCTTAACCTAAAAGCCAAGGAAGGAAACTAAAGATGAAAAAAGCATTGTCATTGTTACTACCAGTNATAGCATTGGTAGGATTTAGTTCAATATTTATTGTTGATGAAACCGAACAAGTCGTCATTCTTCAATTGGGAAAACCTGTAAAAACANTAACTAAACCAGGANTNAATNTTAAACTTCCGTTCCCCATTCAGGAGAAAATCACTTTTGATGATAGGTTNCTCGAATACGATTCTCCACCTGAAGAGATTTTAAGNAAAGACAAAAAATCTCTAATTGTTGATAATTATGTTCGTTGGAAAATTGTTGACCCCCTTCAGTTTTTAAAAACTGTACAAGCAATCCCAACAGCAAAAAGTAGAATGGATGATATTGTATACTCTGAGCTCAGAAGAGAGCTTGGTACTCATGATATGGTTGAAATAATTACAGAAAATCGTGAGCAGATTATGGATGTTATTACTANAGAAAGTAACTCTGCTACACTTGACTACGGTATCTCCGTTGTAGATGTTAGAATCAGAAGAGTTGATCTCCCAGCAGAGAATGAAGCATCTATCTATGCTCGTATGGAAGCCGAGAGAAAGAGACAGGCAAATAAGTTTAGATCGGAAGGTGAAGAAGAAGCGCAAAAAATAAGAGCAGCTACAGATAGAGATAAAACTATTATTTTAGCTGACGCCTACAAAGAAGCTGAAAGAATACGAGGTGAAGGTGACGCGAAAGCCGTCCAGGTTTATGCTAGATCCTACTCATCTGATCCTAAGTTTTATGAATTTGTAAGAACNCTTGATACNTATAANAAGGTTGTAGATGANAAAACTACCCTTGTTTTACCNTCTGACTCCAAACTNTTTAAACTGCTCTTAGATGGTAAATAAATAGAATGAAAAGAGACTTCATTCATATTACTGATTATAAATTAAGCGAAATTCATGATTTTTTAGATACATCAGTNGAAATAAAAAACAGACTTCATCGCGGTGAAGTCTNCAAGCCTTTTGAAGGGAAGTCTCTTGCAATGATTTTTGCAAAGCCATCAGCTCGAACTAGAGTGTCTTTTGAGACTGGTTTCTTTCGCTTAGGAGGTCATGCTTTATACTTAGGTCCGAACGATATCGGTATTGGAAAAAGGGAAGCTGTTAAGGATATAGCTAGAGTTTTAAGCAGATACAATGATATGATTATGGCGAGACTTTTTGATCACCAACACATGATTGAGCTTGCTGAAACTTCTTCTATTCCTGTAATTAATGGTCTTACAGATTATAATCACCCATGCCAAATAATGGCTGATATTCTTACAATTTATGAACATCGTGGTAATTTGGATAACTGCAAGGTCGTTTACGTGGGTGATGGCAACAATATAGTCAATTCTTGGTTAAAGCTAGCTTCAACCATCCCGCTTGATTTCACTTGTCTATGTCCAAATGGTTTTGAACCCGACAAAGCAACATTGAAACTTGCACAGGAATCAAATCTTTCATCGATTAAAGTTACAGATAATGTTTCTGATGGAGTTTTAGGTGCTGATGTAATCTATACAGACGTATGGGCATCAATGGGTCAGAAAGAGGAAGCNGAGGCAAGAGAAAAAATATTTTCNAANTTTCAAGTTAATTCTAAAATGATGAATATGACTAACAAAGAAACCCTCTTTATGCATTGCCTTCCAGCTGAAAGAGGTCGCGAAGTTACCGATGCGGTTATAGAATCCTCAAATTCGATTGTTTTTGATCAAGCAGAAAACAGAATGCATGCACAAAATGCGATCATGGTNAAACTTATGAAAGAATCAAANTCGTAATGCCAAATAAAAGCTTGGGCAATNTTGCTAAAAATGTTCTTATTGGTGAAGCTGAACAGCTCGCTATCGCTGCAGATAGAATCTCAGAAAAGATGGAAGCCGTNTGTAAAATCATATCTGACCACCCTGGAAAAATAGTTATAAGTGGNATGGGTAAATCAGGACTCATTGCACAAAAAATTGCCTCAACGCTATGNAGTATTGGCAATAAAGCTGTCTTTCTTCACCCCGCTGAAGCCGTTCATGGTGATTTAGGAATTTATGCNCCGGGTGACCCCACTATTCTCATATCAAAAAGTGGAGCAACTGATGAGATCGTTAGACTTATTCCTATTTTGAAAGAATTTAATTCCCCTTTGATTGGAATACTTGGAAATATGAATTCTGTNCTTTGCAATGAAATGGACATTGTTTTAGATGCCTCAGTATCAAAAGAAGTTGATCCTCTAGGAATTGTTCCTACNGCNTCCACCACATTAACTCTTGCAATTGGTGATGCTCTTGCAGCNGTTTTGATGAGCANTAAAGATTTNAAAAGAGAAGATTTTGCAAAACTNCANCCAGCTGGAGATNTNGGAAGACGCCTCAAGCTTAAAGTGANTGATATTATGCAGCCCATTGAAAAGGTTGCAGTNGTAAGTATTGATAGTGATCTGAGAAATNTTGTTATTAAAATGACTGAATGTCCGCAAGGNGCAGCNTTAGTNTTAAANGCNNAGAATGAGTTAAGCGGAATTGTTACNGANGGNGATCTTCGTAGNTTNCTGGCTCAAAATATTGATATTGATAGTTGNACAGCNAAAGATATAATGTCGAAAAATCCTATANCGATAAATATGGATTCTCCNATTNCTGAGGTAATAGTTCTNATGGAGGATAGGAATTCGCAGATTTCTGTATTACCTGTTTTGAACAGTGATAGGGCTTGTGTTGGNTTGATNCGAATNCACGACATCTATCAAACGCAACTAGTCTAATTTATTTAAAGCTTTCCCATCTTACTTCAAAGGTTCTGTACGATACTTCATCNANTGTTTCAGAAGTAGNNATAACTATTTTGAATTCGCTAGNAGATCCTGGTTCTAGNGANGTTCCAGATTTTATTCCTGTAAAAAATTTAGCGCTTTGAGCAGAGATAAAAACNGAATCTTGATAGATTAGTTGTGTTGTTGGNGACCAAAGNTTNGCNATAACTCTAACAAAATCNGCTCTTTTTGATCCAATATTTTTTACNGTNCCTCTTATTTCNTCTCTNTCAATNTNCACATCAACNAATGGCTCGCTTAAAAGCTCAACTTTNGCCAAAGGTGGAAGATCCTCATTTATATCNATTATTCTATCNTTTTCAATGGCGAGTTGACCTATNCTGGTTTGAACAATAATACCTAGGTCGTCCTCCTCAATGATTTCTCCATTTACCACCGTTCCATTTTGTAATTCAATTCTATGTCTTAGCTGAGGTATTTTGATCAGATTTAATAAATCTTCATCTATATTTGGAATCGCACCTCTTCCTTCTTCATAAACCGAAATAATCTTCTTAAGTGAATCAACTTGTTCGCGAAGTACATCGATACTCGATTTTATTTCAAAAAATGACTCTCCAGTATCTAGTCGCTCAACAACTCTTTTTTGAGGATCTCTTATTGGAGGGAGGGGGGCTACTATTTTTGTAGTATCTGATTTTTCAAGAGTATCAACTGAATCAGCGACTGAAACATTGCCCGTTGACGGAATATTTTTAATTGTATCGTTTGCGATGCTATCAGGATCTAAAGTTTGAATCGTTAGAGAATCACCATTCATGGCACCTAACGAATCTATTTCTTGGCTAAAAAGAACAGAAATAAAAATTAGGATTAAATAAAAAAATTTATTCATCTACAAGAGTACCTTGTTTATGCGCTTCAAAGGTTCTTCTATGGATTTCTTGCTCAAAGCTTTCATAGGCACCAAGATCCTTAACCGTTTGAATAACAGCTGGATGTAGTTTGTACTGATTGTAGTCAGAAAGAATTGGTAATAATGATGGAACTACCGACTCATCGCTAATATCTGCTAGCTTTTCAATTGCTTTTATTCTAATCTCAAGCGGATAGCCGTCATTCATTGCAATTTCAATTACTGCTTTTCTAATCTCAGGGTCATCAAATTCACCTAGAGCCTCAAGCAGTGTATTTAAAATATTATAATATTGATCTTTACCAGTCCTATAAGTTTGCAATAAAGCCAAAACTAAACTTTCTTCTTTAACACCTCTCATTGTATTTAGAGCAAAATCTCTAACCTCAAGATTCGTTTCTGGATCTCCTAGAAGCTCTGCAAAAGCACCTGCAACTTGAGATGGGTCTTTCTTCCCAAGAATTTCTAATGCTCGATTTCGAATACCAAGCTTAACAAAGGGATCTCTTGAGATTTGAGTAAGGATAGGAACTACCTCATCTGTTCCAAGTGCACCAAGCGTCTCTGTTAAAAGTTTTTCAGTTCGATTAAAATTACTTCTGCTTACCTCATACAAGTCTAGTAATGCCATAACCTGATCTTTTGTACGAACTTTATTTAGATTTCTTACAAGCGAAAGTTCAAGTTCATTTGTCTTTTCCTCAACCTTATTCATTGCACTTATCATTGCATCTGCCGCTCTTGGATCATCGCGAAACTGTGCAAGAAGTTCAATAGATCCAATCATAAAGGTTACATCAAGTGCGGCCGCTTCGCCTACGGCATCTGATAGAGCATTTAAAGCCGTAGGGTGTTGAGTTTCTGCTAATGCAACGCCAGCAGCCATTCTCACGTCATAGGGTTGATTTGTATCATTATATATTGCAATCATCTCTTCAAGCGCCTGCAGCTTCCCCTCACTGAAAGCTGTGCTTAAATTTTCAATAAGCTCATATGAAATATCATCATTTGATTTTTTAGAAGGTAAAAAACTTTTTATGGTTGAACAGCCATCTAACAAAAACACTAAAAGTGAAAAAACTAAGATCTGTTTAGTCGTTTTCATTTTTACTCCAATGGTTCAAGGTTAAATCCTGACCGTCAAATTTTCCATATGTAAAGAAGCTTAACCAATCACCCAAAATTAACATTTTTCCATTTTCATCTTTCAGCTCTTTTGCCTGATGATAGTGTCCAGATATGAAATAGTCACAGCCTCCATCAAAAAATGGCTTAGCTTGCTTTTGCATTTCATCAGCAATACGTTTATTATACTCATCGCTATGTTTGTAGTGCTCCCCCTTCTTTGATACCCATCTTCCAAATGCATATCCTATTCTTGGGTGGAGAGACCTGTAAAACCAAATGAATAATCGTGATCTGATGAATCGTTTTAAAACCCTATAGCTTCTATCCCAAGATAAATATCCATCACCATGAGTAATATAAAATGTTTTTTCTGCAATGTCTATTTTCAAATCGTTTTCATAAACCTCATCAAATAAATAATCATTAATAAAATCCATAACCCAAAAATCATGATTGCCTAGAACATAATGCACCTTAACGCCTGATTCACGTAGTTTTTGGATTTGATAGTAAAATGGTGCGTAAACTTTTGGTATTACGTCTTGATATTCGAAGTAAAAATCAAACAAATCACCATTAATAAATAAAGTACCACCCGAATTTTTGACATGATCAAAAAAACTATAAAGAATCTCCTCTCTTTTTATAGCAGATTCTGTTCTTTTTAACATCAGGTGGATGTCCGAGATAAAATATACTGGTAAATCCATACTTATAAGGTAATATTTTCCTTAGAGGCCAGTCAATCATCAATGAATATTATTATTATGTTATTTATTTGTATTTTTTCGACATATCCTCGAATTTAGGGAACTAAAAAATCAGATTTGATTTTAATTACTTACATGTTAAAAATTTATCTTATAATTCTACTATCCTTGGGCAGTGCACTTTTTGGCCAATCCTTTGGTCAAAATAAGGTTCAGTACAGGGAATTTGATTGGGATTTCATTTCATCGCCAAATTTCGATGTCTACTATTACGGTGATGAGATTGATTTGGCAACCTTTACTATGGAGGCTGCTAATGAAGCTTATGAGCAAATCGGAAAGCATCTTAGATGGAATTTAAAAAAACGTGTCCCCATTATTGTTTATCACTCTCACAACGAATTTCAGCAAAATAATGCTGTTGGAGTATACATGTCTGAAGGAATTGGTGGTGTGACCGAGCTATTCAAAAATAGGGTGGTAATACCATTTGAGGGTGATTACAAAGCATTTCGGCATGTGATTCATCATGAATTAGTCCATGCAATGATAAACGATCTTATCTATGGTGGAAGGATGCAAAACGTTGCTAGTGGACAGGTTAATTGGAGTATACCTCTATGGGCAAATGAAGGTTTGGCTGAGTATCTATCTTCAAATTGGGACACAGAAGCAGATATGGTAATTCGTGATTTAGCGATCAATGAAAGAATTCCTACTGTTAGAGAATTAGAATATTATCTTGCCTATAAAGGCGGTCAGTCTGTTTGGAAATTCATTGCCTCAAAATATGGAAGAGAAAAAATTGGAGAGGTTTTCCAAGCGATGAAAAACTTAAGAAGCGCTGAAAAAGGTTTTGAAAGCGCTATTGGTATGGACTACGAAGAGCTCACTGAGCAATGGCACAAATATATAAAAAAAGAATTTTTTCCAGATGTTGCTGGAAGAGATGAAGTAAACGATATCGCAAAAAAATTAACCGATCATAAAAAAGAGAGGAACGTCTATAATATATCTCCTTCAATTTCTCCTGACGGAGGACAGATTGCATATTTAAAAAATAATATGAGCTATTTTGATATTGATTTGATGGACGCCGTCACTGGAAAAAAAATCAAAACTCTCATCAAGGGAAGCAGATCATTAGATTTTGAAGAATTAAAATTCTTACAACCGGGAATTAGCTGGTCTCCTGACAGCAAAAAAATAGTATTTGCAGCTAAATCAGGTTCAAGCGATGCTTTGTACCTAGTAGACGTTGATTCTGGAGATAAAGAAAAGATTCGTTTTGATTTGGACGGTGTATTTAGCGCAGCTTGGAGCCCTACTGGTGATAAGCTTGCGTATGTTGGTTATGAAAAGGGAGCGAGTGATATATATATTTACGATTTAGAAAGAAAGCAAAGCGTTAATCTTACGAGCGATGTTTATTCTGACTCTGAGCCGACCTGGAGCCCAGATGGTAGCTTGATTGCTTTTGTTTCTGATAGAGATAACAATATAGAAAGAAGAAAAACAAACGCTGAGGACATGCTCTCAGTAAACTATAACAATAAAAATATTTATACTGTAAATGTGTCTACTAAAACTATCGACCAAATAACAGATACAAATTTTGATGAGAATTATCCAGTTTTCTCTAACACTAAGGATTTTCTTTTTTTTACCTCTGACTCATCTGGAACGTGGAATTTATTCAAGTACGATCTAAATAAAAGATCATCATCTGTGATCACTAATTTGCTAACAGGAATATTTCAGTTAAGCCTAAACAAATATGATGATACAATGGTTTTTTCAGGTTATTCTAACCGAGGTTGGAATGTTTTTAGGCTTAACAACCCTCTTGATCTTGACCAAGTTGAGCTTAAACCAACAAATTATTTTGCAACAAAAGACGCTGAGAAAAGCGAAGACCTTGTTGACCTTCGGCAGGACAAATGGAGAGGAGCTGAAAATTTTAATGAGACAGACTATTCTCGACACATTTTTGCTTTGGAGTATGAAAGTTACAATAAGCAAAGCAATCAGGAGCAAAAACAAGAGAATTATCGGACAGAGCCTTTAAAAAATGAATCCGGAGATTATATTCCTCAAGCCTATAAGACGCAATTCAGTCTTGATGTTGCTCAAGGACAGTATGGATATAATAATGTTTTTGGACATCAAGGCTTACTCATTTTCTATTTTAGCGACTTGATGGGCGATCACCAAATATCTTTAGCATTGGAATCTCAAATATCCTTATCTAATAGTGACTATTATCTTAATTATGCTTACTTAAAAAATAGGACTAACTACTATTTTACTTTATTTCACCAAGCGGATTTCTTTTTAACCGGAGGATATTATAATCAGTTTGGTTATCCAGTTGACCTTACTGCTCGCATGAGGCATTATGGCATTGCTGGAACCGCCTCAAGACCCATTAATAAATTCAATCGAGTTGATTTTGGTCTAGTCATGCATAACTTAGATTATAAATTATTTGAGATTGATCCATACAGTACGGGGAATACCGTAAGAAGTAGCGATGGATTTATTGCTTTAAATCCAACTGTAAGTTATGTTTTTGATAATACAGTTTTTGGTTTTTTGGGACCAGTTGATGGCTTTAGGCAAAACACTACGCTTGAAATCAGCCCGTCTATGGGTAAAAAAGGCATCTCCTATCAAAAGCTTAAAATTGATTTACGAAAATATTTCATGATAAACATGAATTACTCATTCGCAGGGCGTTTATTTTTTGGAAACAGTACCGGCAAAAATCCCCAAAAATATTTTCTTGGTGGGATGCAAAACTGGATATGGGGTACTGGCACCACTGATGGTGTTGATGATGGACTGACGCAAGAATGGCGCTGGAGAAATGTCATTTTGGACAGTCAAAACGAATCTCTACTTCAAGACATATATTTTTCTGAGTTTGCCACACCACTTCGAGGTGCGCGTTTTTCAGAGCGAGTAGGAAAAAATGTAATCTTAACAAATCTTGAATTCAGGTTTCCATTAATTCAGTATTTACAAATTGGATTCCCTTTTCCAATGACAATTGGAAATATTCTTGGTCATGTTTTTATGGACGTTGGTGCAGCGTGGGATAATTCACGTGAATTCACAAACTATTCTCTTTTGCAAGCCAAGTATGGAAATAATCTATCTAACGACTTCTCTCCTTGGGTACGTACAGTCGGTTATGGTATTAAACTTCCAATTTTCCTTCCTTGGAGGATCGAAGCAGCTTACGATTGGACTGAGTCAGGTTTGTCAAAGCCTCAGTGGTACATATCTTTAGGATATGATTGGTAGTTTTTAAATACTATTGACGTTACTTTCCTATTTATAAAACAAAATCTCTCTTACTATTTTGGTGCGAAATAATTCAAAAACCGTATATCTTTGCTCATCATGCGGACAAGACTTTCCAAAGTGGAATGGACAATGTCCAGCCTGTAATGAATGGGGAACATTAAGCGAATTTAAAGTTTCGAAAAGTAAAAATTCACTTTCAAATGGTGTTAAGAAAGAAACCCTTCCTCTTGAAGAAATTTTACATAAGGATTACGCTCAACGCACAATTACTGGAATAAATGAGCTGGACAGAGTTCTAGGTGGTGGAATTCTAAATGGATCGATGATATTATTGGGAGGTAGTCCGGGAATAGGAAAATCAACATTAGCTTTGCAAGTACTTGGATCGCTTGAAAAAAATGTTCTTTATGTTTCCGCAGAGGAGAGTGAGGAGCAGATTGCGCTACGCGCCAAACGGCTTAATATTCTCTCCTCAAACATACATTTGTCATCTGAAAATCGCATAGATGAAATCGTAAATCAAATTAATATACTTAAACCAGAATTACTCATAGTTGATTCTGTACAAACAATTTATAGTGAGAGCGCCGATTCTCTCCCTGGTTCAATAACTCAAATTAGAGAATGCGGACAAAAATTATTGCAAGTTGCAAAGGATGAAAAAATAGCTGTTCTCATTATTGGCCATGTTACTAAAGAAGGCGTCATAGCTGGGCCTAAAATGTTAGAACATATGGTAGACACTGTTTTATATCTTGAAGGAGATGAGCGTCAAGATCATAGAATATTGCGGTCTGTAAAAAATCGTTTTGGAACAACGAATGAAGTTGGGATTTTTCAAATGAACTCTGATGGATTAACTGAGGTTAGCAATCCATCAGAGCTTTTCTTGGCTGAAAGAAGAATCGATATAACCGGTTCAACTATTTTTCCCTCTCTTGAAGGGACAAGACCAATACTTGTGGAAATTCAATCGCTCGTTTCGCCCGCGAATTTCAATGCCCCTCAAAGAAATGTAAATGGGTTTGATTTTAAGCGACTATCGATGCTTTTAGCTGTACTCGAGAAAAGAATGGGCTATAAAATGGGCAATCAGGATGTTTTTGTCAATTTAGTAGGTGGGCTAAAAGTCAATGATCCTGCTGCCGACCTTTCGGTAATTTCTGCGTTAGCNTCAAGCGAGAAAGATAAGATTATTAAAGATTCAATTGTTCTCATTGGAGAGGTTGGATTAGGNGGAGAAATAAGATCGGTTGCTCGCCTTGAAGAAAGGATNAATGAAACNAAAGCTTTAGGATTTAAGGAGTTAGTGGCTCCCAAGTCAAGCATTCAAAGACTAAAGTCTAAAGCTAAGGATATCAAGCTCCATGCCGTCTCGCATGTTGTAGAGGCATTTAACATTATTTTTGAATGAAGTTTTCTTTAATATCTTCAGATATTAATANTTCAGCGAGAACTGGTATTATCAAGACCGATAACAGCTCATTTGACACCCCTGTTTTTATGCCNATAGGAACATCGGGCGCTGTAAAAACAATAGACCCTGCCTTTCTTGANGNGTTNGGAATTGGTATAATCCTAGGCAATACGTATCATCTCTACTTAAGACCNGGACATGAACTCATTCACAAAGCAAAAGGCTTGCATAAGTTTATAAANTGGAAAAGAAGTATNTTAACAGATAGCGGAGGGTATCAAGTTTTTTCACTTTCTAGGCTAAATAAAATTTCAGATGATGGGGTTGAATTTCAATCTCACCTTGATGGAAGTTCGCATTTTATCTCTCCCGAAGCGTCGATNGATATTCAGCGNCATCTAGGTTCAGACATTGTCATGGCATTTGATGAATGTCCCCCGGCAAATGTTNAAGAAAGCATTGTGTCAAAAGCTGTTGAAAGAACAAATAAATGGACACGTATTTGCTATGACCATCTAAAAAAAACAGGTCCAATTTATTCATGGAGTCAAACATTATTTCCGATCGTTCAAGGCGGGACATTTCAAAACTTGAGAAAACAGTCAGCTGAATCATTGATTCAATTTTCATCCTGCGGAATGGCTATAGGTGGTCTNGCNGTGGGNGAANATAAATCAGCTATGTTTGATACTATAGCANTAATGGATGAAGTATTGCCTAAAGATCAGCCAAGGTATTTAATGGGGGTNGGTAGNCCTACTGATCTTGTAAAAGCAATGAGACATGGTGTAGATATGTTTGACTGTGTTCTTCCAACCCGAAATGCTCGAAATGGTCAACTATTTACAAGCAATGGAATAATAAATATCACCAATACAGAACATAAGGATTCTTTTGACCCTCTNGATGAAAACTGTAANTGCTATACATGTACAAACTACTCGAGAGCCTATCTTCGACACCTTTTTAATATAAAAGAGGTTCTCGGTTTGCGATTAGCAACAATTCATAATTTGACATATTATAATGATTTGATGATAAAAGCAAAAGAGCAAATCAATTCAGGAGGGTTTGATAAATGGTCTAAATCATATTTAAGTTCAATGTTNCATCATGAAAACATGTAAGGCATTAATAAACTTTTTCTTTATAGCAAGCTTAAGCGCTCAAATGGATATAAGTTTCATGAGATTTTACACCGATGAGCTAAGTTTTTTATCAGATGTAAGACTTTTATCAACGCAAAGGTTTAACAATCCCCATATTCAAGTTTTTTATAATTCTAAAAAAGAAGTAGTNTTAAAAGAATGGATCAATGNGCAAGGAGAATTAATTAAGCGTGAGCTTTTTGATTATTCAAANGGAAAGCCTATCAGAAGGTATTATNTAAACANCTCTTCTAGGCNGGANAGTGTAAAGTATTTTGGAGAAGACGAGCCATGGTCAAAGGAGTTTAGGAAAGTAACAGATCCTCGCAAGAAAGATTATTTCAGCAATCAAGAAAGCGTATTTATCCTTAACGAGCAAGATCAGTTTGATCGAATACGTTTTAATACAGTTCAGGGGTTTCCTTACGGAGAAATATCTTTTTTCTACAATCATCTTGGTTTGCTTGTTGGAGAGCTCTGGAAGGTACTTCCGGAAAAAATCACAGTTCGAAAATACGCTTATTCAACTGATATGTTGACAGGTAGAAAAGAGATACGTGAGTACAATCAACAAGCTGAACAGGTCAGTCGTGTCGTTTTGTCTCAGCCTCCAGCTGAGTCACTTTATAAGACCAAGCCCCCCAGAAGTGGGAATAAGCTCGATGAAATATCAATTTTGCTTGAAGATATTCGTTCGAAAGACCTAAAAATTCCTTTTGATGTCTTCATACCAAAAACCGATCATGACCTTATGGTATTAACAAATGGTGATAGCATATTGGTTGAAAATTTAGAACTAGGACAACAACAAGTAAAATTTTCTGTCGCAAATGAGGATGGCCAGCTTACGATGCCCATCATTAGAATTAAAACAATCATATCTAAGTATGGAGAGCCCATTTTTCCATAGGCTTGCATCCAGTGGAAATCATTAATTAAATTGATATAGCCACATGACCAAAATCAAANCAAAGCTCNTNTATNTTTTTCATNTTTCTATATGTTTTTCATCATTAGTCAGTGCACAAGCATACCCACCACCAACAGATCTNATTTCTGTTCCCTCAGCAGCTACGCTTCAGCGCGGAAGCTACTCTTTACAAATGCACGTTCAAAAAGAAGGTGGATTAACAAGCTCAATTAGTGTTGGACTTACTGATAGATTTCAATTAGGTCTTTCCTTTGGCTCTGCAAATCTCATTGGAGATGATAGTTTGGTCTTGCATCCTAAACCCGAAACAAATTTAAAATATTTGCTAATTGACGAAACAGAGAGCATTCCTGGAATTTCTATTGGCATAAATACACAAGGCATGGGAAAGTTTAATTCAGCAGACTCATTGATGCGATATGATATTAAAGCCATGGGTCTTTATGCAGCTTCCAGCAAGAATTGGATTACTCCTCTGGGAAATATGGGACTGCACTTTGGGACGAACTATAATTTCATGGAAAACGGCGATGGAGATAAAGATTTGAATTATTTTGCTGGAATTGATATTGAATTCAACCCTGAACTATCATTTTTAATGGAATACAATGCCGCTTTAAATGAAAATGATATGACAGCAAAAACAATTGCAATTAACAAAGGTGGGTATTTGAATGCAGCCATTCGCTGGACCTTTGTTGAGCGTTTGCATATTGAACTTGATTTCAACAATCTTTTATTTGATAAGCAAAGAGTTGATTATTTTAATCGAGAATTAAAAATTACTTACATTGAATATTTTTAAATGAAGCCACTTTTTTACGGCCTTCTTTTATCTAGCTCAATATTTTCCCAATCAAGCATCCAACTAGCTGATAGCCTATATGCATTAAGAGCAATTGGCAGCAAAAAAAACGTTGCAAAACCCTTCTATATAGAAGAGGCAATTAAAAATTATACAAAGTCTTACAATGAAAAAAATTCGATTGAGTCTGTTGTTGGATTGTTAAAAAGCCAATTTTATTATGGAAAATATGTAGTTATTGATGAGGATAAAAAAAGAAAGATCTTTGATGAGGCTGTTAAATTTGGACGCAAAAACATAACAAAACACCCTCAAAGCGCAGCTATTAGATATTGGTATTTAGTAAATCTGGGAAGTTGGGCAGAAGTCTTTGGAATAATTGCAGCAGCACGTGAAGGTTTTGCTGATATCATGAAATCGCAATCTGAAAAAATTATTGACCTGGACTCTCTCTACAGTGATGGGGGAGGGTATTTTATGTTAGGCGTAGTTCATTTAAGAGCGCCTTATGTGCCGTTTGTAATTGCTTGGCCAGATAAAATTTTAGCTGAAGAGCTTTTGGAAAGGGCGCGTGGCACGGGAAAAGAAACGCTTGTTCAAAAATTATATCATGCTAAATCACTTTACAAAAATAATAAAAAAGAAAAAGCGGTGATGCTCTTAACTGAAGTTTCAGTATCTCCGCCTTCAAAAGATAACCTTGTTGAGGATTGGGAGCAAATTCTCGAAGCTCAAGATCTATTAATAAAGCTAAAATAAATGTCGAAACTCACAGAAAAGAAAGTTTCCTCTGAAAAAATATTTTCAGGAAAGCTCATTGATCTTTATTTAGATCAAGTTGAGCTTCCTAACGGGAATATTAGTACCAGAGAATGGGTCGATCATCCTGGAGCAGTATGCGTAGTGCCTGTTTTGCCATCACAAGAGATATGCCTGATAAGGCAGTACAGATATGGCCCAGGTCAAGAATTCATTGAAATACCAGCTGGTAAACTAGACAAAGGTGAGCTTCCTGCTGATTGCGCAAATAGAGAGCTTGCTGAAGAGATTGGTTATACAGCAAACAAGCTTACCTTATTAACTCAGATTCATCCTGCAATTGGTTTTTCAAATGAAGTAATGTGGATGTATCTTGGTGAGGAATTGATTAAGACTGATAGAAAATTAGACGAAGATGAGTTTTTAGATTTATGCCCCACCACATTGGAAAATGCTTTTCAATGGGTATTGTCAGGAAAAATATCAGACGTTAAAACAATCATTGGTATTTTTTGGCTTAATAGATTAGTTCACGAGTTTAGATGAAAAGCCTTACCAATAGAATAAAAGCAAAAGCTAAAGATTTAGGTTTTGACAAAATTGGAATTACGAAAGCTGAAATTACAGAAAATGAAAAACAAAACCTCGATTTGTGGATAGAAAAAAATTATCATGCTTCAATGCATTGGATTGAAAAAAGAAAAGAGGAGAGAGGAAATATTTTTAAGTATTTTCCTCAGGCAGTTTCGGTGGTTGCTCTAGCAATGAATTATAATACAGGAAAGAGTCAAGAAGATATTAATTCCCAATATAAATTTAGCAACTATGCATGGGGGGAAGATTACCATGATCTATTAAAAAATCGACTTAAAGAGCTTTTGAATTTTATTGAAACAGANTCACCAACTGTTAAAGGTTTGGCTTGCGTTGATACCTCTCCTGTTATGGAAAAAGTTTGGGCGCAGAAAGCAGGATTAGGATGGCAAGGAAAACATACGAACCTCATTACAAAAGACTTTGGAAGCTGGGTGTTTCTTGGTGTAATAATTTTAAACCAAGCTCTCGAATTTGATAAGCCATTTACTGAAGACTTGTGCGGTACTTGTACCGCATGTATTGATGCATGTCCAACGGATGCCATTTCAAGCTATCAAATTAATTCAAACAAGTGCATATCTTATCGCACGATAGAGCATAGAGGAAGTTTTAATGAAAATGAAAATAATCTTGATGGCTGGATATATGGATGTGATATTTGTCAAGATGTGTGCCCTTGGAATATTAAATTTAGTCAAATAACAACGGAAAAATCATTTTTACCAAAAGGTGAAATTGTTGATTGGTCTGATGATCAATGGGATAAGTTAAACGAGTTGACCTATAATAATTTATTTAAAGGTTCTTCTGTTAAAAGAACAAAATATGTAGGGTTAAAAAGAAATATTAGTCAAAATTATGCAGATTTAAAGGAGTCAGAAAAATGAAAGTAGGAGTTTTATTATCTGGTTGTGGTAACAAAGATGGGTCCGAGATCCATGAGTCAGTATTGACAATGCTTGCATTGGATCGTTTAAAGGCTGAGATGGTTCTCATGGCGGCAAATATTGATCAAATGCATGTTATGAATCATTATACAGATCAAGAAATGGATGAATTTAGAAACGTGCTTGTTGAATCGGCTCGTATTGCCAGAGGAAATATTAAAGATATGGCAGAAGTTAATGGCGNAGATCTTGATGCGTTAATTNTNCCAGGAGGTTTAGGAGTTGTCAAAAATNTATCGGACTATGCAATGTCGGGNCCTGAGTGCACTGTAAATCCAGACGCGTATAGATTAGTCTCAGAAATGATTTTACTTAAAAAACCTATTGGNGCAATGTGCATTGCTCCAGCTATGATAGCAAAGATTATAAACGAACTTGGTGAAAAAGCAGTTTTGACGGTTGGCAATGACGAGACCACTTCAAACGACATTGAGATGATGGGGAGTAAGCATCAAGAATGTCTTGTGAGTGACATNGTTATTGATGAGGAAAATAAAATCATTACTACACCCGCCTACATGGAGGCCAAAAATATTTCAGAAACTGCTGAAGGAATTGAAAAACTTGTTTCTACAACTATATCTATGGTTACATGATTAAGATTGCCAGTTTAAGCGAAATTCCATTAGGAGGAAGTAAGCTTATCTTTTTTGACGAAACACCAATTGCCCTCTTTAATATCAATGGCAAAATTCATGCTTGGGACAATCGATGTCCTCATAGAGGTGCATCGTTATCGGATGGATATATTTCCGATGAGACTATTCAATGTAAGTATCACTTGTGGAAATTTAGCATTGAGGAACAATGCGCAGTTGAAAATGATCAAATTAAAATACGCGCATTCAAGGTTAATATAATTGATGATGATATATTTATAGAAACTAAGCCTTAATTAAAGCTTAGTTTCAGCAACAGTCTTTTTAACGGCTTCAAGAGTATTTTTAAGAGCTGTTTTTTCATCATCACGTAGTTCAAATTCTAAAATTCTTTCGACGCCTTTTTTCCCGATCATTGAAGGAACACCAATAAAATACCCATCAATTCCAAATTCTCCTTCGCAAAGCGATGCGCATGGAATGACTCTTTTTTTGTCGCGAAGATATGACTCAGCCATTTCAATTGCTGATTGCGCTGGGGCGTAAAAAGCAGAACCGTTTCCAAATAATTTTACAATTTCGCCACCAGCAAATCTTGTACGGTCAACAATTTCCTCTAAACGATCTGGTTTGATAAGAGATTCTATAGGAACTCCTCCAATTGTACCAAGTCTTGTAATTGGAACCATCGTATCTCCATGNCCCCCTAAAACCATNCAGGTAACGTCCTGAACTGAACACCCCACTTCCATTGCTATGAACGCTCTAAATCTGGCACTATCCAGNGCACCTGCCATTCCAACTACCATATTTTTTTTGAATTCAGAGACTTTATAAAATGAATACACCATAGCATCAAGTGGATTTGAAACAATAATTACAAATGCATTTGGAGAATATTTTTTAATATTTAACGCAACATCTTTGATGATATCAAGATTGGTTGCCAGAAGATCTTCGCGATCCATTCCAGGTTTTCTNGGAATTCCGGCAGTTATAATAAATACATCAGAGTCTTTTAAATCGTCCCAATTTGAAGTACCAGTTATATTTGAATCGTATCCATCATGAGGTCTAAGCTGCATTAAATCAAGCGCCTTCCCTTTTACCATTCCCTCTGCTTGAGGAATGTCAAAAATCATAACATCGCCAAGCTCTTTTTGTGCAGCTAGAAGTGCTAANTTCCCACCTATTTGACCACCACCAATTAATGATATTTTCGCTCGATTCATTATTTNTTCCCTTAGTTTTTAAATTTATATATTCATTTGAAGATATAAAAAAACCTCAAACTTGTAGATGAATTTGAGGTTTTTTAATAAAAATAAAAATTGTTAATTAGTTTTTGACGACACTAACCATCTTTCTATCTCTTCCTTTNCGCATGAACTTAACTNTTCCATCGCTNGTTGCAAAAAGTGTATCATCACCACCTCTTTTTACATTTACTCCAGGATGTANCTTNGTTCCACGTTGCTTTAAAATTATTCCACCCGCAAGGATTGACTGCCCATCAGAAACTTTCACTCCCAGTCTTTTAGCATTTGAGTCTCTTCCGTTTTTGGAACTACCCATACCTTTTTTATGTGCCATAACTTAATCCTCCTTTTTATCTGATTCTTTTTCAGTGGTCTTNTTGGAAGTCTTTTTTGCTCCANTAGTTGAAATAGAATCTATTTTAACTANTGAAAACCCTTGTCTGTGCCCATTCTTTCTCTTGTAGCCTTTGCGTCTTTTTTTCTTAAAAATTCTTATCTTCCTATCGCGGCCATGATCAACAACAGTAGCAGACACCGAAGCATTGCTTACCAATGGTGATCCTAATTCAACCTTACCTCCTTCATTTGTAAGTAAAACCTTATCAAAAACTAATGACTTCCCAGCTTCGGTTGATAATTGAGGGACCTTTATTTGATCTCCTTCTTGTACTCTAAACTGCTTACCAGCTATATTTATTATTGCAAACATTTTTTCTCCAAAAAAGCCGATGAATCTAAGCAATTATTCATTTTTGTTCAATGCTTACGTGTTCAATGACTTTACCGTTGTTTTTTGAATCTAAGAAACGAAACTCGTCGCGGTTAATTTTTGAATTTCCTTCAACCGTTATATAAGTAAAATTGTGCCACATAAGACCTCTTAAAGCTTTTTTATTATCTCTCATAAAATCAGCGATTTCAGGGTGAAGCTCCAATGTGAGTTTTAACTTCCTATTCTTTGATTTGTATCTTCTGAGCCAATGATCAATTCTTGTAATAAGTGTTTCTCGTGACATAATTCTTCCTGCACCTTTACAAGTTGGACATTCATCGCTCATTGAGTCCAGCAGGCTTAGTCGAATTCTTTGACGAGTCATTTCAAGTAAGCCAAATTCGGATATGGGAGATACAGCTACTTTTGCTCTATCCTTTTTAAGTTCTTTTCGAAGCTCATAATATATCTTTTTTCGATTTGATTCATTTTTCATATCAATGAAATCAATTACAACCAGTCCAGACAAATCCCGCAATCTAAGCTGTCTTGCAACCTCTTTACAGGCTTCTAGATTAATTTTAAGCGAATTATCTTCATGATTTTTCTTGCCAACAAAGCGCCCACTATTAACATCAACAACAACCATTGCTTCAGTTTTTTCAATAATGAGATATGCCCCACTTTTTAACCAGACTTTTGGCCTAAGAAGCTTGTCAATTTCATTTTCGATACCCTTGCTCTCAAACAAAGGTTTTTTTATTTTATAATATTCGAGCCTACTAGCCATATTTGGAGATACGTCTTCTAAGTAGCTATTGATTTTCTTGTATAATTTTTTGGAATCAATAACTATTTTGCTAATATCTGGTGTAAAAAGATCTCTGATGACGCTGGATGCTGTCTCAAGATCTTCGTAGAGTAGCTCAACATCCTTTTTCTGATTCGAGGTTTTTAAAAGTTTTTGCCAGTTCTTTTCGAGGTTTTGCAAATCATTTTTAATCAATTCTTCACTTTTGCCNTCTGCTACAGTCCTAACAATTATACCAGCGTCTTTATCTTTGAGNGATGAAACAAGTTTTTTCAATCTTCTTCTTTCATATTTATCCCAAATCTTCTTTGAGATTCCAACATACTTTGCGTTAGGGACTAAAACAAGCAACCTTCCAGGAATTGCAACCTCAGTAGTCACGCGAGGTCCTTTTCCAGCAAAGGCTTCTTTAATAACCTGGACAAATATCGATTGACCAGTTTTTAAATCTACATTGACATTATCATTNGATCGTCNATTAGATTTACGATTTGATTTATTTTTNCCATTTGAATCTTCAGATTCATCCATATCCATTAAATAAGCTGGATTTTCAATTTCAGAGAAGGGAAGAAAGGCGTTAATGTCGTAACCAATATCTACAAAAGCTGCTTGCATACCTGGTAGGACATTCTCGACTTTACCTTTATAGATATTACCGACCATACGTTGTTGATCTTGTTTTTCAACATACACCTCAACAAGCGTACCATCTTCAATGATAGCAATACGGGATTCCCCCATGCTNTCACTGATATAAATCTCTTTTTCCATATTGACTCCTTTTTAAAATCAATAACGAGTTATAGTTAGCATGGATNTAAAGATGATTAAGAGGTGAGATGGCCTTTCAGCCATGGTAGAACTTCAGCGCCACATCCTGGCCAACTGAAGGTAAAACTTTAAAATTAACGTAACTTAAATTGTCTAATAAAAGACGAAAAAACTTTATGATTCACCTATTTATATCTATCTTTATCCTTCTGAAATCTATGCATTATAAGTACTTTTTTCAATACAATTGATCTTTGCTTTTTAAATTGTCATATCATTAANAATAACATAAATTTTCATGTCGGAATTTGTGCCATATTGCACCGACACTAAAAAAAGCTAAAAAGGTNCCCCCNCNGGCCCNTTTNAGCTTAAAANNACTTTTATGATNAAANANTTACTAAAAAATAAAATACTTACCATAGATGGTGCCATGGGAACAATGGTNCAGTCTTATGGACTTACTGANGACGATTTNAGAAAAGATCATTTTAACGACCACTCCATTGACCTCAAAGGCAACAATGACATTCTCGNAATCACNCAGCCTGATATAATTTTTGAAATTCATAAAAGCTATCTTGATGCNGGTTCNGATATAATCGAAACCAACACNTTTAATGCCAATGCAATTTCACAATCTGATTANCANTTAGAAGATCAGGTTTATAAAATNAACTTTGAAGCAGCTAAAATTGCTACTAAAGCTGCAAAGCTTTACANTGATAAGCCTAGNTTTGTNGCNGGTGCTNTAGGGCCTACNAGCAGNACTGCTTCGCTNAGTCCCGATGTAAATGANCCCTCTTATCGCAATACCTCNTTTGACGAGNTAGTAGNAGTTTANTCTGAGCAAGCTAAAGGGCTTTTNGATGGNGGTATTGACATATTTTTAGTTGAAACTGTATTTGANACTTTGAACTGTAAGGCTGCTCTTTATGCTATAAATAAAACGCTTAAAAAGAGCANCTTAGATATTCCAATTTTTGTCTCTGGAACAATTACAGATGCAAGNGGAAGGACATTATCAGGTCAAACTGTCGAGGCATTTTGGAATTCAATTAANCATGTTANCCCCGCTGCAGTTGGTCTTAATTGCGCTCTTGGAGCTGAACAAATNAGACCTTGGNTAAATGAGCTTTCGATCATTGCCGAAACTAATGTATTTGTTTACCCAAATGCTGGTCTTCCAAATGAGCTAGGTGAATATGATCAGTCGCCTGAAGATATGGCTAAAATAGTAGCTCAATTTGCAAAAGATGGCTTAGTAAATNTNGTTGGAGGTTGNTGTGGAACAACACCTGATCACATTCGGACAATTCATAAATCTATTCAAAATCAAAAACCTAGAAAAATACCAACTATTGAACCTTTTACACGATTAAGCGGCTTAGAACCATTTACAATAAGACCCGAGAGTAATTTTATTAATATTGGCGAACGAACCAATGTTACNGGTTCTGCTAAATTCAAAAGATTAATAAAAGAGGGAGACTATGAAACCGCTCTCTCTGTGGCAAGACAGCAAATACAAAATGGAGCTCAGGTAATCGATATAAATATGGATGAGGGTCTTTTAGACTCTGAGANAGCTATGGAAAAATTTCTACGATTAGTTGCTTCTGAGCCTGATATTGCCAAAGTCCCCATTATGATAGATTCCTCAAAATGGTCAGTCTTAGAAATTGGTCTCAAAAATTTGCAAGGTAAAGGAATAGTNAATTCAATATCTCTTAAAGAGGGTAAAGAAATATTTCTTGAACAAGCTCAAAAAATTAAAGATTTTGGTGCAGCAGCAGTNATCATGGCTTTCGATGAGCGTGGTCAAGCAGATTCATATGAACGCAAAGTAGAGATATGCTCAAGGGCTTACAGGCTTTTGGTGGAAGAAATCGATTTTTCTCCCGAAGACATCATTTTTGATCCAAATATCTTTGCGGTAGCCACTGGAATCGAAGAACACAATTCCTATGCTAAGTCTTACATCGAAGCTGCTAAGGAGCTCAAAACGAGATTTCCCAAGGTCCACATAAGCGGAGGAGTTTCAAATCTATCTTTTTCATTCAGAGGAAATGAAGTTTTGAGAGAAGCAATGCATTCTGCTTTTTTGTANCATGCTGTTAAATCTGGAATGGATATGGGCATCGTTAATGCTGGCCAGCTTACACTTTATGATGAAATTGATCTAGAGCTTAAAGATTGCATCGAGGATGTGCTATTTGATAGGCAGCAAGATTCTACGGAGCGTCTTATTGAATTGGCTCAATCTCATAAGGGNAAAAAAGAACGCAAGACCGCTGATTTAAAATGGAGAGAGTCTAGTGTTGAAGAAAGATTGTCCCATTCGCTTAAAGATGGAATTGTTGACTTTATTGATGAAGATATTGAAGAAGCTAGGCAAAAATATGATAGACCAATAAATGTTATAGAAGGGCCATTGATGGATGGTATGAATGTAGTTGGTGATCTTTTTGGAGCAGGAAAAATGTTTTTACCTCAGGTGGTTAAATCTGCAAGGGTAATGAAAAAAGCAGTTGCTTACCTAGTACCCTACATTGATAAGGAAAAGAAAGAAATGGGCCTTGAGAAAGTTTCAAATGGAAAAATCCTACTAGCTACCGTTAAAGGAGACGTACACGATATTGGAAAAAATATTGTAGGTGTGGTTCTTGGTTGCAATGGATATGACATAATTGATCTTGGTGTTATGGTTTCTTCTGATAAGATTTTATCAGAAGCAAAAGAAAAAGCTGTAGATATAATTGGTTTATCTGGATTGATAACCCCTAGTTTGGATGAAATGGTTCATGTAGCAAAAGAAATGGAAAGAATGAATTTTAAAATTCCATTGCTTATTGGAGGAGCTACGACNAGTAAAAAACATACAGCAATTAAAATAGAAGAAAACTATTCTGGCCCAACCATTCACATAACAGATGCATCAAGGTCAGTAGGGGCTGTTGGTAAATTATTAAATGAAAATGAAAAAATTCAGTACGAGCAATCTGTTAGAGAAGAATTTGAAAATATTCGAAATACTGTAGANAAGAAAAAAATAAAAAAACTTTCAATTGATGAAGCTAGAAAAAGAAAGTTTACANCNGATTGGGNAAAATACACTTATTTAAAACCAAATTTGATTGGAACTAAAATATTTGATAGCTATCCAATTAAGGAATTAGTTGGTTATATTGATTGGTCACCTTTTTTTCATGCCTGGGAATTAAAAGGAAAGTATCCATCAATATTAACCAGTGAAAAATATGGAGTAGAGGCGAATAAAATCTTTTCAGATGGAATGAATATGCTCGATAGAATGATTAAAGAAAATATTTTAAAGCCAAAAGCTGTCATAGGTATATATGAAGCTTATGCAAAAGACGAGACCGTTTTTACTGAAAAGATGGAATTCAATTTCCCNAGACAAATAGTTGATAAGGGGAAAGATAGTCCTAATTTTTCTCTTGCAGATTTTATTGGGCCAAACANCGATCATATTGGATTGTTTGCGCTAACCACTGGTCACGGACTAGAAAAATTAGTTAAAGAGTTTGAAGAGCAGAACGATGATTATAGCGTCATTATGGCAAAGGTGATTGCAGACAGATTAGTTGAGGCATTTGCTGAAAGAATGCATGAGCGCGTCCGAACTAATTTTTGGGGATATGCCAAAACCGAAACAATGAAAAACGAAGATTTAATTAAGGAGAGGTATCAAGGAATTCGTCCCGCACCTGGCTATCCTTCTTGCCCAAGTCATGAAGAAAAAGATAAAATTTGGAAAATTCTAGATGTTGAAAAGAACACTGGAATNACCTTAACTGAAACTCGTGCAATGTTTCCTGCAGCCTCAATCTGCGGATGGTACTTTTCTCATCCTGAATCACAATATTTTTTCGTTCGAGAGTCTTAATTGTCTTTTTTTGAAAAGGANTTAGCGCTGGCAAAAAAAGCAGCATTAGAAGCNGGAGAAGCTGTTATGCGTTATTTCAAANCCACCAATTTTGAAATAAAAAATAAAGGTGTTAACAATCCAGTAACCACTGCTGATTTTGAAGCCAACAACATTATTAAAGAAATATTAATTAATAATGATACCTCATTTGGGTGGCTGTCAGAAGAGACCGTAGATTCTCAGGAGCGTATAAAAAAAGAAAACGTATGGGTTGTTGATCCAATTGATGGTACAAAAGAGTTTATTGAGGGGGTGCCTCATTTTTCAATAAGTATAGGAATGGTTAGCAAAGGAGAGCCTGTTGTTGGAGTAATATATAATCCTGCAAAAAACGAACTTTTTACTGCGTGCTCTGGTGGCGGGTCTAAGCTAAACGGTGAACCTATCAATTGCCTTTCTAAAAATAATGAAAGAACGATTATGGTCAGTCGCTCAGAAATTAAAAGAGGAATGTGGGATGCCTATAAGAAAATCTTTTTAGATATCATTCCTGTCGGCTCGGTAGCATACAAACTTGGTTTGATTGCTGCAGGTAGATCAAACCTGTTCGCAACACTACAACCTAAAAATGAATGGGATGTATGTGCAGGAAATTGTATCATAAATGAAGCTGGTGGAAATCTTCTTGACTTGTATGGTAATAAAAGATTGTACAATTCAGTTGATACAAAAATTAGTCCAGGATTAATTGCGGGGCACAGCAATTATGTCCTTCAGGCATTAGAAGTAATTAATATCTAATCCATTTGTTTTGACACTATTATTATTATAATCTTTGTATCTATTTAAAAGAAATAATTGAGCATATTTAATGAATGAACTACCAAAAGATGCAATAAAATGCCTTGATAAAGGATTTGTTAGATTGGTCGACTCAATGGGTGGTGATGATGCAATTGTACAGTCTGCAAGAGTAAGTTATGGTAAAGGGACCAGCAAGGTTTCTCAAGACCGTGGTCTCATTAGGTATTTAATGCGTCATCGACACACAACTCCTTTTGAAATGGTTGAGTTTAAATTCCATTGCAAGATGCCGATTTTTGTGGCAAGACAATGGGTGAGGCATCGAACTGCAAATATTAATGAATATTCTCTTAGGTATTCTGAAGCACGAGATGAATTTTATTATCCAGAGCCAGACAATATTGAGTTTCAAAGCGCTCTTAATAAGCAAGGGAGAATGGGGGAGGTTGACTCTGAGCTTAAACAGAAAGTTCAAAGATATTTCAAAGAAATTTCTGAGCGTAGTTTTGAAATTTATAGTGAACTAAATGAAGCAGGCGTTGCCCGCGAGTTGGCTCGCGCCGTTCTTCCAGTAAACCTCTATACAGAGTGGTATTGGAAAAACGACCTACACAACTTATTGCATTTTATTGGACTCCGTTCAGATGGACACGCGCAGTACGAAATTAGAGTATTTTCCGATGCTATGGCATCCTTTGTTAAAGAGGTGGCCCCATTTGCCTGGGAAGCTTATCAAGATTATGTTGTAAAGGGTATGCGATTTTCAAAAATTGAACAAAACCTTTTGGAAAGAAAGCTTCCTGATAGAGTAATTGACGATATCCAGGAAGATGTAGCTTATCAGTTAACAGCTTCATTGCATGCCAATAAACCCCGCTCTGATGAAGATTTATTTCCACTCTACAAA
>PBOO01000045.1 GCA_002724475.1 Fidelibacterota bacterium
GCATGTTTTAGGTTTCTTTCAGTTCCACCTGGTATAATTTTTTTTGAAGCTAAATCATCCACTCCAGCTAGAAAAGGAATGGTGTCATTATTTAAAGTACATGAAAGATTACTCGCCTTGCAAACCTCATGAAGGTGGCCAAGCAAGCCAAAACCTGTTACGTCGGTTGCAGCATGGACAATATGATGTTTCATTTCATCAGCTGCCAATTTGTTTAAAGTGCTCATTGACTCTACAGCTTTTTCCTCTACAGCTTTACTGCATTTATTTCTTTTTATCGCAGTAGATACGATACCTGTTCCAAGTGGTTTTGTAAGCACAAGCACGTCTCCAGCTTGTGCCTCGGAATTTTTTATAAGTTTGTCCTCCTCAACTTCCCCCGAAACGACAAGACCATATTTTGGTTCGTTGTCATCAATGGAATGGCCTCCTAAAATCGGTATTCCAGCCTCAGTAGCCTTATCTATTCCTCCTTTTAAAATAAGACTTGCCATATCTAAAGGAAGTTTTTTCAAAGGAAAAGCAAAAATATTAAGCGCAAAAGTTGGCGTTGCCCCCATTGCATAAATGTCAGATAGCGAATTGGCGGCTGCAATTTGACCGAATTGAAAAGGATCATCTACGATTGGTGTAAAGAAATCAACAGTTTGAACCAAAAGTCTNTTGTNGCCNATTCGAACAGCTGCTGCATCATCNTTTGTATCAAACCCCACAACTACTTTATCATTTTTTAACGAATTGAANTCACTCAGAACCTGAGCTAGGTCATCAGGACCTATTTTNCATGCTCATCCTGCTCCGTGNGAAAATTCTGTTAATTTGATTTTATCAAATTTTGTCATAAATAAACTTAACAATGACTNGATACCTTAAAGAAAAGATTATTGTAAAAAACTTTACAATAAATCTGTTATAAGAAAGATTGGATAATTAATTTCTNATTATGTAATGGATTNTAAATCTATTATTTAACAAANTTTTTTTAATAAAATCATATTAATACACTTTAGATTTAGAANAAATACTTATGAGTAANACTACACAAGAGCTTCAAGAAGCNGTAATACGATTTGCTGGTGATTCTGGTGATGGTATGCAGCTAACAGGNGGTAGGTTCACTGAGACTACCGCAGTGTTTGGTAACGATTTGAGTACGCTTCCAGACTTTCCAGCCGAAATACGAGCGCCAGCTGGTTCNCTTGCTGGGGTTAGTGCTTTTCAAATAAAATTTAGCTCCAAAGATATTCACACACCAGGAGACTCTCCAAACGTGTTGGTTGCTATGAATCCTGCAGCGCTTAAAGTTCACCAGCGCGATGTTGCTCCAGGAGGAATGATAATTTGTAATGCGAACGCCTTTTCACCAAAAAATTTNAAATTAGCTGGTTATGAATCCAACCCGCTTGAAGACAAAACACTGGAAGATTATTATACNGTTTATGCTATTGAAATGGGCAAGATNGTTGCTACAGCATGTGAAGACTTAAATCTACCCTCAAAATCAGTAGAAAGAACGAAAAACTTCTTTGCTTTGGGGCTTTTATTTTGGATATACGATAGGCCTACTCAACCAACNAAAGATTGGCTTGCAGTAAAATTTGCTAAAAAACCCGAACTAGTAGAGGCGAATGTTNGAGCGATGGATGCTGGATATAATTATGGTGAAACTACTGAAATTTTTACGACGCGATATACGGTTAATAAGGCTACTTTACCTGCGGGGACTTATAGAAATGTTGTTGGCAATTATGCTCTTTCATTAGGATTAGCTGCAGCAGCAGAGAAGTCAAAGCTTGAACTTTTTCTTGGAAGCTATCCAATTACACCCGCAAGTGATATTTTACATACCCTTTCTGCGTGGAAGCATTTAGGAATAAAAACTTTTCAAGCTGAAGACGAAATTGCGGGTGTTACNTCTGCCNTNGGAGCAGCTTTTTCTGGAAACCTTGCAATTACAACAACNTCTGGACCTGGAATAGCGCTTAAGGGAGAGGCTCTCGGTCTTGCNGTCATTTCAGANCTACCAATGGTGGTTATCAATGTCCAACGCGGAGGACCAAGCACAGGTCTTCCAACAAAAACAGAGCAGTCGGANCTCTTGCAAGCNCTNTATGGAAGAAATGGTGAAGCACCAATGCCNGTAATTGCNTCNTCAACTCCNGGTGATTGTTTCCATGTTGCTTATGAAGCTTGTAGNATTGCTGTAAANTATATGACNCCNGTCATGCTGCTAACAGATGGATATTTNGCCAATGGGTCTGAGCCATGGCAAATTCCTAANCTCAANGACCTTCCAGANATTGATGTAAAGTTTGCCGANAAAGAATCNAAAGTNGATGATCANTATATGCCTTACCTTAGACAGAAAGAAACATTGGCAAGNCCNTGGGCTACTCCAGGNACACCAGGTCTCGAGCATCGTATAGGTGGATTAGANAAAGAAGACGTTACTGGTAATGTAAGCTATGATCCAGAAAATCACCATTNTATGGTTGAAACTNGGGCCAAAAAAGTAGCAAATATTTCNAANGAATTTGGAAAGACNGAGGTTTTTGGTGAAAAAAGNGGNGATTTATTAATCTTAGCTTGGGGTGGNACNAGAGGCGCATGTCGATCCGCTGCTGAAAGTCTCGTAAATGATGGGNACAANATTGGATATGTGCACCTGCGCTGGATTAACCCNCTNCCTNATGATTTGGGAGAAATTTTAATNAAATATAAAAATGTTCTCATTCCTGAAATCAATCTTGGNCAGCTCATAAAAGTTATTCGCGCTGAGTATTTAGTTGACGCTAAAGGGCTAAACCAAGTTTATGGCAANCCCATCAGTTCAACTGATATTCAAGAAGAAGCAAAAAAATTAATAGGATAGAATTATGTCAGAATCAACAACACAAGCAACCTATACACGTAAAGACTTTACTTCTGATCAAGCTGTACGGTGGTGTCCGGGTTGTGGTGATTACGCAATCTTAGCCCAGACTCAAAAAGTCTTCCCTGATTTAGGAAGAAAAAAAGAAGACTTTGTTTTTATTTCCGGCATTGGTTGTTCTAGCAGATTTCCTTACTATATGGATACGTATGGTTTTCATACTATTCATGGGCGTGCTCCTGCCATCGCAAGTGGTGTGAAAATTTCCCGTCCAGATTTATCTGTTTGGGTAGTCACGGGNGACGGTGACGGTTTGTCAATTGGAGNAAATCATACNATTCATATGCTTAGGAGAAATCTTGATATGAATGTGATGCTTTTTAATAATAGAATTTATGGATTAACCAAAGGACAATATTCTCCAACCTCAGAAGTAGGAAAAGTGACGAAATCAACACCNATGGGTTCTTTAGATATTCCGTTTAATCCTCTATCACTCGCTCTAGGCGCAGGATCGACTTTCATTGCTCGAACTATTGATAAAGAAACTAAGCATCTTCAAGAAATGATTACTGAGTCTTACAAACATAAAGGAACCTCCTTTATGGAAATTTATCAAAATTGTAATATTTTTAATGATGGTGCATTTTCCTCTCTCACTGATCGTGATACGAAAGCTGATACTGTTCTTTGGCTTGAGGATGGTCAGCCGCTTGTTTTTGGGTCTGAAAAATCTAAAGGTATACGCCTGGATGGTAATAAGCCTGTTGTGGTTGAGATAGGAGATAAGTGGAGCACTGAAGACTTATTGGTTCATGACAAATCCGATTATGTTATTGCTTCGTTATTAGCTAACATGACATATCTTCCAGATTTCCCTGACCCAGTGGGTATATTCTATAGCATTCAATCTCCAACTTATGAAGATATGCTCTCAGATCAAATTAGCGACGCTATAAAAAACAAACCTAAAGCATCTGTCCAAGATATTTTAAACTCAGGCGATACTTGGACCGTTAAATAATGACCAATTTTGGGTAGTAGAAAAGAAAAAGATAGCATGGGGCATATCGATGTCCCTCAAGATAGATATTACGGAGCGCAAACCCAACGCTCTCTNCAAAACTTTAAAATTGGCGGTGAAACATTCCAACGAGAATTAATTAGAGCGTATGGTATTTTGAAAAAAGCTGCTGCGCTTACAAATTTTTCTCAAGGCAGTCTTGAAAAAGAAATTGCTGATGCTATTGTGCAATCTTCCGATGAGGTAATTTCAGGAAAGTTAGATGATCATTTTCCTCTGGTAGTTTGGCAAACAGGCTCTGGAACTCAATCTAACATGAATTTTAATGAAGTGATAGCAAACCGAGCTATTGAGATTTTAGGGGGCGAATTGGGTTCAAAAAGCCCCGTTCATCCAAATGATCATGTTAATATGTCTCAGTCAACAAACGATACTTTTCCTACTGCTATAAATATTGCAGCTTGCGAAATGACCGTTAATGAATTGATCCCTGCATTAAAAAAACTTTTTAGCTCACTGGAGAAAAAATCAAAAGACTTTAATCATATCATTAAATTAGGTCGCACACATCTACAAGATGCCACCCCGTTGAGTCTTGGTCAAGAATTCTCAGGGTTCTCTTCCGCAATAAAGCATGATATTGAAAGAATAGAGGGATCCTTGAAGCATTGCTTTCATTTACCTATAGGAGGAACTGCAGTTGGGACTGGAATNAATTCATTGGAGGGTTTTTCTGAGACCGTAGCTGAGAATATAGCTTCAATTACTTCTCTACCTTTTGTTACAGCGCCAAATAAATTTGAGGGATTGGCTGGTCAAGANTGCATCGTTGAGCTTTCAGGCTCATTAAAAACTTTAGCAGCCTCTCTTTTTAAAATTGCAAATGATATCAGATGGCTATCAAGCGGTCCTCGCTCTGGNATAGGTGAGATTATCATTCCTTCAAATGAGCCTGGGTCATCCATCATGCCAGGAAAAGTGAANCCAACCCAATGCGAAGCTATGACGATGGTTTGTACTCAAATAATGGGGAATGATCTAACAATTTCAATTGCTGGTGCGAGTGGTAATTTTGAACTCAACGTTTTTCGTCCTGTGATTGCCTATAATATTATTCAATCGTTACGATTGCTAACGGATTCGTGTGACTCATTTAGAAAGAACTGTGTAGATGGTATCTTNCCAAATGAAAAAAGAATAGATAANAACCTTCANAACTCATTGATGCTTGTTACGGCGCTTAATCCTCACATAGGGTATGATAAAGCTGCGGAAGTAGCCAAAAAAGCACACGATGAAAATACATCACTAAAGGAATCGATTGTTTCTTTAGGATATATGTCAGAAGATGAATTTGATTCTTTGATAGACCCAAAGAATATGATTGCTCCTTCAAAAAAATAATAACAGCGAAATTTTGTTAAAACTATAAGCTGTCCGGGGTAGTATAAATATGTACATTGTTCAAAAAAAATAGTGATTTCATTCAATCAAATTTTAAAATATTTTAAAGGCGCTTTAATCGTGGCAACGCTTGGGGCTGTAGTAGTCATCGCTCTTATCTTTCAATTAGCCCAAAACCTCCCATCCTTAGATCAGCTAGAAAATTATGACCCAGATCTAATTACTCGAATATATTCATCAGATGGAGAAGTGCTTGACGAGCTATTTTTTGAAAAAAGAATATTTGTAAGCTTAGATCAAATTCCAAACAATATGAAAAATGCTGTAATTGCTTCTGAGGATAGACGATTTTATGATCACTGGGGAATCGATTCAAAAAGTATCTTACGCGCAATAGTAGTTAACATAATTAGTCTTGGATATGAACAAGGTTTTAGCTCTTTAACCCAGCAGGTCGCAAGAACCTTGTATGATACCATTGGTTTCAGAAAAACAATCACGCGAAAGATCAAAGAAATTATTACTGCTATTCAAATTGAGCGAACTTACACTAAAGATGAAATTCTTGAGATGTATCTAAATAATGTTCATTTTGGACATGGTACGTATGGTGTTCAGGTCGCAGCAAAAAGGTATTTTCAAAAAGATGTTTCACTTTTAACGCTGGGTGAAAGCGCAATGCTTGTAGGTATACTTCCTGCTCCAGCAAGATTTTCACCAATTACACACCCAGAAAGAGCTCATTATAAACGAAACGTAGTTTTAAGAGTTATGCGAGATGAAAAGTTTATTAATAAAGAAATGTTCTTGGAAGCTCGAGCAATCGAACGCGAAAACGTTTTGGTAGATCAGGTAAAAGGAGTAGCCCCTTATTTTACTGAATATGTTAGACGAACAATGGAAAAAGAGGACGATCAACTTGGTGTTAATATTTATCGCGATGGATTGAAAATTTATACTACACTTGATACCAGACTTCAAACGGTCGCAGAAAAATCTTTAAACGATGCTATAAAAAACAATCAAAACAAACTCAACGCTAGACTATTCAATAATGAGGAAGAATTTTCTCAACTTGCATACCTTGGAATATTTCCTGAAGACACAGTTAAAATGATGATGCAGGGAGATTCGGCTCTTTATAAAGATTTAAGAAATAAACTTTTGGTACAGGGAGCGTTTGTTGCTCTAGATCCTAACTCCGGCGCAATTTTAGCCATGGTTGGAGGAAGGCCAGATTATCACGATCAGTACAATAGGGCTGTCCAAGCAAAAAGACAACCTGGCTCAGTGTTTAAGCCGATAGTTTATACTACTGCCATAGATAATGGCTATCCGGTATCAAAACAACTTTTAAATCAGCCATTAGTGTTGAGAGTTCTTAACTCGGAGGGTGAATGGGAAAAATGGATGCCAAGAAATTACGATGGGTCAACCAGCGGGCTTACATCACTGAGAGAAGGTATTAGAAAATCAGTAAACTTGGTTGCTGTAAGAATTGTTAAGGAGCTTGTTCCTGCATCTGAAGTAACTTCAACAGCTAGCAGAATGGGTATCACTACTGAAATTAGAGCTGTTGATGCAATAGCTCTTGGAACATCTGAGGTTTACTTGTTGGATATGGTCAATGCCTATTCTGCATTCTCAAATAAAGGATTGTTGAATCAGCCTTTTGGGATTACTCGCGTTGAGGATAGATATGGAAATATAATTAAAGAATATTTTCCTATAAGAGAGGAAGTTTTGCGTGAGGAATCTGCATATGTCATGACCTCAATGCTTCAAACAGTTTTAGATAAAGGGACTGGTGGCAGTGCGAGATGGAAATATAATTTTTATCATCCTGCTGGAGGCAAAACAGGTACGACCCAAAATTGGACAGATGCATGGTTTGTAGGATTTTCTAAGCAAATAGCAGCTGGNGTNTGGATGGGGGTAGATGACCCCAGAGTNAGCCTCGGTGAAGGCCAAGATGGCTCCAAGGCTGCCTTACCNGCTTGGGCAAGCTTCATGGCAGAAGCTCATGATACTCTAGGCTACAGNCGAGTTAATTTTGATAGACCAGATGGGGTCATTGATTATACCATCTGCTCCACAACAAAAGATCGGCCCACAAACCTATGTCCAACTGAAAAAGAAATATTCATTAAAGGCACAGAGCCTTCGCAGGTTTGCAAAACCCATCGAATGAATTGATCTCAATATATTGGTTCAGGTTTTTTTACCTTTTCATCTGAAATACAAAATGTGTTTTCTATAAGTTTCACCGCATTTTTTAATTTTGATTTTCTAGAACCAAAGCACCTAAAGATAGCTTGACCCTTTTTTACTTTTTCACCAACTTTAGCATAAAATTCTATTCCAGCAGAGTTATCCAAAACGTCTCCACTTTTTTTTCTACCACACCCTAACTCAACTAAAGCCCAACCAATTGCAGTTGTGTCAAATGAGCTAACACAACCATCATGCTCANTAACAACTTCATGCGAATAAGATGGGTTGTTGATATTTGGCCCCAAATCTATTTGCCCAGACTGATTTTTTACCATCTGTTGAAATTTTTTTAGTGCTTTGCCATTACGAATATTTTCTATTTGAATTTNACGGGCTTCAGTTGCTGANTTGACAATTTTTGCCTGCAACAACATTTTGGTGCCAAGATTATAAACTACATTCATTAAATCCTCAGNGCCCTCACCATTCATGGCATTTATTGATTCATTAACCTCACACCACATGCCTGCTGTTCTTCCTAAAGGCTGATCCATGTTGGAAAAAATAACATCAGTTGATACATTAAATGCACCACCAACTTTCATAAGTTTGGATGCCAAATCTTTACCATCCTTTAGATTTTTCATAAATGCGCCATTGCCTATTTTAATATCTAAAACAAGTCCTCTTATTCCCTCAGCTATTTTTTTGCTCATAATTGACCCACAAATCAAGGGCATGGAGTCGATGGTATTCGTAACATCGCGNAGAGCATACATTTTTTTNTCAGCGGGGCAAATCGAATCCGTTTGAGACATNATACAAAGACCTATCTTTTCAATACAGTTTTTGAATTCTTGGATAGAAAGATCCGTTTTAAAACCTGGTATCGTTTCAAGTTTATCAATAGTGCCACCTGTATGACCAAGACTTCTACCTGCAATCATTGGTATTGTTATTCCAAGCGATGCCATNAGTGGGCCAAGAATAAGNGAGACTTTATCACCNACNCCNCCAGTAGANTGCTTATCAGCAACGTAAGAGTTTAAATGGGAAAAATCCATTTTCTCACCAGAATCTATCATAGTTTTTGTAAGGGAAATCGTCTCATCCATATTCATGCCATTATCCTTNACAGCTTTCAAGAATTCTGTCATTATTTCATCTGTAATTTGATTGTTTGAGTAAGAGCTAACTAAGAAATCAATTTCCTTAGAACTAAGAATACTTTGATTTTGCTTAGCCTTGATTGTCTTTATGGGATCCATTTTTTTTCAGTATTTTTTTAAAAAAATTAAAATTAAATCTTAATGGAGCTTGCTCACGAATGGTGTGCAGCATAAGGTACATTGATATCAAAAGGAGAATAACGTTTGGAGACCATACNCCTACGACTGGAGACACATAATTACGATCTGCAAGATCTTCACCTCCAATCATAAGTATGTAATAGGTAAGAAAGAATCCAAANGATAACCCAACAGCGATAGTGAAACCACCTTTTCTGAAAATTACTCCCAAAGATGCNCCTGTAATTACAAAAAGAATGCAAGCCACTGGAAGCGAAAATTTCTTGTGAAGCTCAACNATATATTTGTTGCTTGACTTAGTGTAGCTTCTCAAGAGGTTNTACTCATTGCGAAGTTGACGCTCAACAATATTAATATCTCTTTCCTTCTTGTATTTTTGATCTACAGTGTATGAGGAGTCTGAGCTGTATACATCCTTGAAATTCATTAGAACAGTTTGTGATTCTTCAAAGCTTTGTGGTACAATACTATCAAGACCCGTTCGATTAAATGCTCGGCCGATACGAGACCTTACAATATTGATTCTCTTTAAAATATCTTCTTGTTTTGCCAAAATCATAGCAACTGTCATTTCTCGATCAGATCTACTCGTAGTATCTCTTCTATTCAAAAAAAGATCATCAGCCGCTATAGTGATTTTGTGTTTTTCAAATTCGATACGTCTGTAATTTCCATAATCACGAGTGTCAAGCTCGTGAATCTCACCATCATACATGTCGAGCACTATTGCATCATCGATAGTTGACAATTCACCAGTTTTAGAGTGAATACTTGTTTGTGTTTCGCCTAGTCCTTTGCTGAATATTCTAACATCTTTCAAAGTATCGCCTTCTTTATCTCTAATGATCATGCTATAACTAGGGAGATCATCCATAAAATATCCTGGTTCAATATTTAGATCGGGTCTTTTTCGATAAATATCACCTGAAAGCATTCGTGCTTTAAAATTCATCTCAGGCATAATGAAAGAATTAAATAAGATCAGTACTAGAGATATAGTCATTCCAAATAAGATTGCTGGTCTAATGATTGTATTAAAACTTATTCCTGAGGATCGCATAGCTGTTATCTCATTATCTTCAGAAAATTGTCCAAACGACATTAGCGCAGCTACAAGAACCGCCATAGGAACAGACAACGCTGTTATCCAACCTAGGTTTAAAAAGAGATATTCAAAAATTGTACCTAGATCTAATCCCTTACCAATGAATCTGTCAATAGCTCTCAAAAGAAATTGGGTAAAAAGGACAAAAACAATTATTAGCAATGAAAAAACAAATGGCATTAATAGCTGTTTAAGTATGTATCTGGTAAGTAGTCTCATATACAAAATTACAACATTATAATCATTATTAGTTCCAACGCAGAATTATAGATAAAAAAAATTCTTTTTTACAAGTAGGGCCAATTATACTAATTTAGCCGGCTTCAATAAAGTGAGAAATACAAATTTGTATGGTGGGTGTAGCTCAGCTGGTTAGAGCACCTGGTTGTGGCCCAGGAGGCCGTGGGTTCAAGTCCCATCACTCACCCAATTGAATTGAGTACATTATCGGGGTGTGGCGCAGTCCGGTTAGCGCACCTGCTTTGGGAGCAGGGGGTCGGGAGTTCGAATCTCTCCACCCCGACACGAGGGAAACCTCTAAAATCAGACGATAAGCCTCTTTTAACCGAGAGGCTTTTTGTTTTGTGTTAAGTATCGTATCGTAGTATATATCATAAGTGGAAGTGGTTTGAGTGGAACCAGCCCTGGATAAGTTCATTCCAAATCTTAAATTCATCGTAAGTTTTGAAATGAATAAAATCATAGATAACTACAATGCATGGGCTAACAGGTATGATGAAGCTCCAAATCCAACCAGTGACTTAGACAAGATAGTTTTAAGACAATCACTTTCTAGTATTGATTTTTTTAAGGTTTTAGAATTGGGATGCGGAACAGGTAAAAATACGGAATGGCTTATCACAAAAGCAGACAGTTTGATTGGCTTAGATTTTTCCAAAAACATGCTGGATATTGCTAAAAATAAAATACAATCTGACAAAGTTACTTTTATAGAAACAGACCTCAATGAAGCTTGGCCTGTAAAGAATGAATCATTTGATTTAGCTGTAATCAGTCTGACTCTTGAGCATATTAAAAAACTAGACCACATTTTTATTTCGTTGTTTGAAAAACTAAAGAAAGGTGGAAAATGTTTTGTTTCTGAACTTCATCCAAAAAAGCAGTTATTAGGTAGCAAGGCAAGATTTATAGAATATGGAGAAGAAGTAGTTTTAGATGCCTTTCAACATTTAGAAAAAGATTACATACAAAGCGCTGAAAATTCAGGATTAACTCTTTTGAACAAAAAAGATTGGTACGATGATAAAAAAGATATCCCTAGATTGATCACACTTTTGTTTGAGAAACTATAATTATTGCTCTAGGAATTATTTAAAGGAATCATTGATGAAAAAATTATTACCAACTTTATTTTTGCTAATAATTGGCTGCTCAGGAGAATCAAACAAAAAAGAGATTATTTCCAATCAAGCTTCAGCGCTCACCATCGATCGTATTCTTTCAAAGCCATCCATAGATGGAATGAGTCCATCTTCACCTAAGTGGTCATCGGACAGTCAACAGCTTGCTTTTCTCTGGAATGATTCGGGGTCATCACCTCGTGCGATATGGGTTGTTGATAGCGATGGTTCAGGTCTGCGGAAAGTAACAGCGGAAGATAAAAATACTGGTGGGGTTACGATGTTTGAGTGGACNCCNGACTCAGAAAATCTTATNTATTTACGTTCNGGTGATCTGTGGCAAGTTTCTTTTGAAAGCGGTGATNGGAAGCGTCTCACCAATAACGGAGGGAAAAAATCAAATGTAGCTATCTCACCAAATGGGAAATTTATTTCCTTTTTGCAAGATGCTGATCTGTGGTTATATGACATGAAAACCGGTACACTGAAAAGAGCCACTAAAATCGGTATTCCTTCAATTTCCAAAGTGCCGCTTGGTCGTTATAATCGCCCTGAAGTTGAGATTGGATCTTATGTTTGGGGTGGTCCAACATATTCTTGGTCTCCAGACAGTCGCACCATAGCGGTTCATTATGTCGACCGACGTAACATGCGAAAAGTACCCTTTCCGCACTACCTTGATAAGGAGACAGTGTCAAACGAAATCCGGCGTGGATACCCAGGTGATCCCAACGAATACCGTACAATCGGTTTCTATAGCCTTGAGAGTAAAAAATTAAAATTAATAGATCTTCCAAGCCCAACAACAAACCGCGTAGCAGGGTTCTCGTGGTCTTCCAATGGAGTGCTGCTTGTTGATCATGAGTCAGATACGGCAATTGATCGCTGGCTGTACACAGTTAATCCTAACAATAACCGCGTTCAGGAGATTTGGCACGATCATCGAGAAACACGAATCTATACATCAGTAGCATCAGCATGGCACTCTGATGGTAAGCGAGTGGTCTTTCTCAGCGATATGAAAGATCGTTATGGTTTATACCTTCTAACCCCTGGTGAGAAAAAGCCGAAACTGCTGACAAATGACCTCTTTGATGTTACTAGCAAGCCCGTTATTAATAGCACTTCTAAAAGGATCTTTTTTCAGTCCAATGAGCCAAGTCCGTATGAGCGACATATCTATTATCTAACTGAAAAAGACGAAATTTCAACGCGCGTATCCTCACTTCCTGGNCAGCACAGATNTTATCCATCACCTGACGGTATGAAGGTAGCGCTTCTTCATAGTAGTGACATGAGCCCAACCGAGCTTTACCTTAAAGACACNAGAAATGACTTACNNGAAAGNAAGATCACAACTTCGCCTAGCGCTGAGTTTTTCGAGCGTTCTTTTGTNCAGGCACGCTANGCAACCTTTGANAGNAAAATTGATGANCACACGATTCACGCACGTATTTTAGAGCCTANNAAGATAAAAAGGGGAAAGCGATATCCNGTNATTTTTGGACCTGCCTATTCCAATACTGTACGAAACCGCTGGTCTGGAACTACAGCGCTTTTACAGCAGCTTTTAGTTGAACGTGGCTATATCGTAATTCAAGTAGATGTTAGAGGTAGTACAGGATACGGCAGAAAGTTTCGAGAAGACTTTCTCATGGATTTTGCTGGAAAGGACCTTGAGGATCTGCAAAGCGCTGTCGATTACTTATCGACACTACCTTATGTGGATANTGAACGAATCGGAATCTGGGGAAGTAGTTACGGNGGNACTTTAACGATTTACTCAATGNTNAAAAAACCAGGATTATTCAAGGCTGGAGTAGCCGGCGCTGCAGCGGTGGATCCGTTCTTCTTTGGTACGGATGATGTTGCTATCGTACGGCGTCCGCAAAGTCATCCTGAAGCATTCAATCGAGGCGCGTTACAATACGCAAACAATCTCGAGGATCATTTGCTCATCATCCATGGAATGCAAGACCATGTCGTTCCATTCAAAACAATGGCCGTGCTCACGGAAGAGCTGATTCGATTGGAAAAAGATTTTGATTTTATTTTTGTTCCTGGAGCTACCCATGGATGGACACGTTCAAGTAAGCATGCACAATATTTATTAGGTAAACTTGTAGATCATTTTGATCGCCACCTAAAGCCAGTTTCTAACTAATTAATACTTAACTTTATATCTTATGAATTCAAGTAATCCCAAATTAAAAAGAAGTCTTGGCTTAAAAGCGTTAATGGCTACAGGTATATGCTCTATGCTGGGAGCTTCTATAAATGTTGTTCCATTTATGATTCATCGCAGTGTTCCTGGAATAGATTCTTACGTCCTTCCAGCATTTATTTTTGCGATGTTACCAGCCTTTTTTGCTGCACTGGCGTATGGAATACTTTCATCAGCTATGCCTCGAGCTGGCGGTAGCTATATCTACGCTAGCAGAGGTTTAAATCCCTATTTTGGATTCATAGCAAGTTTTTCCCAGTGGTTTGGTTTATCGATAGTGATTGGAGTCATCGCGTATATCTGCGTTTCATTCATTCGTGATGTTGTGATTGGTCTTGGATTTACTGAAGCGGCTTTACTCTTTGAACTACCCACAGTAAAAATAGGTATTTCATTAGCGCTAATTTGGTTATTTGTTTTTGTAAATATTCGGGGTGCAAGTATGTACAAAAAAACTTTACTCCCGATGATGTATTTGATGTTTGTATTGGGGTTTGCCGTGATCATATCTGGATTTTATTTTGATACCAGTGACTTTGTTGCAGCCTTACAAGCAAAAGAGAGCAAAGTAATTAATATTGACCAAATTTCTAGATTTGATTGGAGGGTGTTTCTCTCTGCATCGGCATTACTCTTCTCAAGTTTTATTGGTTTTGACTCGATAGCCCAGGCCGGCAGTGAAGCTAAAAACCCTACCAAAACGCTACCTAAGGCAATCGTACTTGCTATTTTTTCAGTGGGCTGCTTCTATTTTTTATTTACTACGGCAGTATACCATACCGTACCCTGGAGTTTTGTTGCAGAGGAGTCCAAGCTGAGAGATATAAGCGCGCCTGGGCTTTTAAATTATGTTCTGCCATCATGGCTAGGTGTTGCCATTGTTTTGGGAGCGGCAATTGCGCTCATAAACGATTTACCAGCAATGCTTTTGTCCGTCTCAAGATTAATGTTTGCGTGGGCTGAAGATGGAATTTTTCCTAGCGCGATATCAAAAGTTCATCCAACAAACCATACACCATATGTTGCATTGATTGTGGCAGGTGTTATGGCTAGCATAGGGTCATTAGGTTCGCAATTTGCGGGTGATTTTTTTCTAGGCATTGATATCATGGTCACCTCTATGATGGTAAACTTCTTTCTTATGTGTGTCACTTTATTAACGATACCAAAGATCAATCCCCAGCTTGCAAGCAACATCTCAGTGATAAAAAAAAGAAACTACCAAGTAGCTATTGGAGTTGTGGGCGTTCTTCTTCTAAGTCTTTTTTTGATAATTCATACCTACAAAGATCTAACATCGGATGCTGCAAGTTGGTATTTTAGATCCACACCCGTTTGGTTGATCGTGATGGGCATTGGTAGTTTGATATTTGCAGTCAAATGGCGAGAAATTGGTCTAGCTGGAAAAGATCAATACGATAGATTTAAAAGGCTACCTTCAGAATGAAAACACAAACCTCGCTCACATCTGACCTCAAAATCTCAAGAATCATAACAGGTTTATGGCAAATTGCAGATATTGAGCGCAACAAAAAAATAGACCCCAAAGAATACTCGCGAACCCTTACGCCTTATGTAGACGCTGGTTTTACAACGTTTGATATGGCAGACCATTACGGTTCGAGCGAATTGATCTTGGGTCATTTCAATAGCGAAAATCCAACATCCAATCTCACATTGCTTACGAAATGGGTCCCAAAACCAGGTCCGGTGTCACGCAACATGGTCAAAGAGGCGGTTCACTTAGCTCTAAAAAGATTGAAAAGGCCAAACATAGATTTACTTCAATACCATGCGTGGCACTATCCAGATCCAAGCTGGATAGATGCGCTTTGCTATCTTAAAGAACTCAAAGATGAGGGACTCATAAAGCATATTGGAGTTACCAATTTTGATGCAGCTCATTTACGGATCGCGTTAACATCAGGCATCCCGATTGTAAGCAATCAAATCAGTCATTCCATCCTGGATGATCGAGCACGGTCCAAGGAAATGGAGGAGGTGTGTAAAAAGTTTAACGTAAAATTGATCGCTTATGGAGTTGTGATGGGTGGATTTCTAACCCAAAAATGGCTGGGTAAAAGTGAGCCAACTCAAGAAAGTTTAAAGACCTGGTCAGAAATGAAGTATAAGCGTTTCATTGATGCATCAGGCGGTTGGGAAGGGTACCAAAACATCCTAGGAATCGTGGATGGTATAGCTAGGGATCACAATGCGTCCATCGCTAATATCTGCTCAAAATTTGTATTAGATAACCCTATGGTCTCATCAATTATAATTGGAGCTCGATTAGGCGAGAGCGACCATATTAAAGAAAATACCAATATTCTGAGTATAGACCTTTCAGATGCACAAAGAAAGACAATTGAAGAAGCCCAAAAATCATTGAAAGCCATTCCGGGAAATTGTGGAGATGAATACAGAAAAACTCCCTACTTAACAGCGTCCGGAGATTTATCCCACCATTACAAAAAGATACCAAAAGTTTTTGACCAAGCCGCTCTTACAAAACAGCGAATGTCCGTTTCTAGTGGGACCAAATGGGAATCGATCGCTGGTTATTCTAGGGCCATCAAACACAAGAATCGTATTCTAGTATCCGGGACCACCGCAACGCATAGAGATATGTTGATTGGCAGCAACGATGCAGCTGCACAAACGTATTTCATTCTTGATAAGATTGAAGCTGCAATTGGCGATCTTGGAGGTTCGCTAAGCGATGTAGTTCGAACCAGAATATATATAAAAAATCTTTCAGACTGGGAAAGTGTTGCCAAAGCTCATGGTGAGAAATTCATTGGAATTAATCCTGCAAATACGATGGTTAAGGCGGGTTTGATCGGCGATGAATATTTAGTTGAAATCGAAGCAGAAGCTGAATCAACCTGAAATTTCTTTCATTTAAGTATTCCTAGATTTTTGTAAGTTGAACAATACAAAAATCTTAGCTTTAATTTAGAATTGGATAACATTATGAAAAAAATATTCGCAGTGACACTTCTCATTTCTAGTGTCTCTTTTAGTCAAAATAATTCTGAAGATTCAAAAGAGAAATACAAATTTATTTTTGAACCGGATTCGCTATCATTAAACGTTGGAGAAACTGGAACAGTGACCATTAAGCTTGTTGATGCAAATGGAGAGTTGTCGCAAAACCCTTTTTATATCTTTGGTCGTCCAAGACGCGCGCTAGAATCCAAGCCAAGGTTAAGCGATTCTACTGGCGTTGCAAACGTGACCATTAAAGCTTTTAAGCCTGGCAAGCTAAGCCTAAGCGTAAGAAGTATTTCACAAAAAAGAGAAGACAGGATCAGGGCAACCATGCCAATAGAAGTACCGTTTCCTGAGATTGAAAGAATTGTATTTAATGATCCAGTATCAAGTGTTTATACAGGGACCTATGTGAATTACTCAACCGAAGTATTCGACAAGGCAAATCTAAAAAGAGAAGATTCAAACGCTGTGCTTTCATCCAGCAACACTGATGTAGCAGAGGTTGATATGCTTGGAAATCTCTATGCAAAGAAACCAGGAAAAATAACCCTCACCGCTTCAGTAGAAAACGTTAAAGAAACAGTAAAGGTCAAAGTCGTTAAGAACCCTGTACGTAAAATCAATTTGTCTGCAAGTGAAGATCAGATACGAACTGGGGACGTTCTTCGTTTCGACGCTGAGGCCGTGAATAGATCTGGTAGGCGGGTTAAAGATGTCCCGATTACGTTTTCCTTTACAGGGCGCGCAGAGTATGGGATCGGTTTGCCGGCTTCCGCTGTGATTAACGATGAGGGAAAATTTGTTGCAGAAACGCCAGGCGTGTTTACTGTCATTGCTGAATCTGGAGGTTTTTCAGCACGAAAGACGGTCAAGGTTGTTGCGCGAAACGTTAGAAAGAAAGCTATCAAAGTTGGCCATGGCACCGTTTCTAATGTACGCACCTCCGACCTCTGGGTATGGCCAGGAGTTGGTAAGCATAAGGGAAAAG
>PBOO01000046.1 GCA_002724475.1 Fidelibacterota bacterium
TTATTCATATCTTTAGTTGTTAATTGTTATTTATCTAAACCGCACATATTGATGTACTTAATCTCTATAAAATCGTCAATACCGTATTTTGATCCTTCACGTCCGAGACCAGACTCTTTGATACCACCAAATGGAGCTTCAGCTTTTGAGGTTAAACCTGTGTTTACCCCTACCATGCCGTATTCTAAGGCTTCAGCTACTCTCCAAATTCTTCCAATATCTCTGGAATAAAAATAAGAGGCTAGTCCGTAGGGGGAATTGTTAGCGAGCTCTATTACTTCCTTCTCATCTTTAAACTTATATACAGGAGCTACTGGTCCAAAAGTTTCCTCAGAGGTGATTTTCGCTTGAGGTGTAACATCGGTTAGGATTGTAGGCTGGTAGAAATTCATACCAAGTTCATGACGAGATCCCCCAATAGCAACTTTAGCTCCCATTTGTACTGCATCCTGAACATGTTCTTCCACTTTACTTAAAGAATGCTCATCAATTAAGGGTCCAGATGCTACAGCTTCGTCAAGTCCATCACCAACTTTTACCTTTGATACTGCCTCAACAAATTTTTGGCAAAACTCATCATATACTTTTTCTTGAACATAAACTCTATTAGCGCACACACAAGTTTGACCCGTATTACGGAATTTACTTTGCATAGCACCAGCAACAGCATCATCAATATTTGCATCATCAAATACAATGAAAGGAGCATGGCCTCCGAGTTCCATAGATACTTTTTTTACAGTTCCAGAACATTTTTCTAATAAAATTTTTCCGATTTCGGTGGATCCAGTAAACGATAGTTTTCTAACAATAGGGTTCGTGGCTAATTCATCACCAATTTCTGAAGCTTTTCCCGTTATTACATTGAGAATTCCTTTTGGAAAACCAGCCTCTTCTGCTAGTACGGCTAAAGCAAGTGCAGAAAAAGGTGTTTGACTAGCTGGTTTAATTACCACTGGACAACCAACAGCAAGGGCTGGAGCACATTTACGTGTGATCATCGCATTAGGAAAATTCCAAGGAGTAATGGAAGCGACTACACCCACTGGCTGTTTTAAAACTACGATCCTTCGATCGGTCATTGGATCAGGAATTGTATCTCCATAAACTCTTTTTGCTTCTTCGGAAAACCACTCAACAAATGATGCGCCATATCCGATTTCACCTCGGGACTCATTGATAGGCTTACCTTGTTCGACTGTCATCATTTGAGCTAATTCTTCTTTATTTTCAATCATCAGATCAAACCATTTACGAAGAATATCAGATCGTTGACGAGCAGACTTAGCTCTCCACTCAGGCCAAGCGGCATTTGCTGCTTCTATGGCTCGCTTTGTTTCAGTAGTTCCACATTTAGGAACTGTTCCAATTTCTTTTAAGGTAGCGGGGTTATTAACACTGATAGTCTCTCCAGAGTCTGCCTTGACCCAATCACCGTTTATATAACATTTATCACGATAAAATTTCGATTCAGATATTTTCATAATTTATTTTATAACAATTTTATGAGAACTATTCTACTGTGGCTATTTTTCCACCTACAGGGACTGTCTCACCCTCGGGAGCTGTGATTTCTGTGAGTGTACCATTTACAGTCGATGGTATTTCAGCAGCCGTTTTATCTGTCTCGACTTCGCATAAAATATCGCCCTCTTTAACCTCATCCCCAACGTTTTTTAACCATTTAATCACTTTTCCCTCATCAACAGTTTCTCCTAATGTCGGCATTATAATTTCCATACTATTCTCCTTTAACTTTTTTTATAACTTCTCGAACTATCACATCGACTGATGGAATAGTATTATCTTCTAATATATCTGCACTTGGTAGCGGTACATGTGGTGTAGTTAATCTTGTGACAGGTCCTTTCAAGTTAGTGAAGCAATGTTCAGTAATTAGAGATGAAATTTCTGCACCCCATCCACATAATCGTGGGTTTTCTTCTACTGTCATGGCTAGACCCGTTTCATTAATTGCACTTTTAATTGATTGAAGATCTAATGGTACCAATGTTCTCAAATCAATAACTTTAGCGTTAATATTGTGTTTTTCTTTTAATTCTACCGCTGCCTTTTTTGCTCTTTGAGCCATTAAAGCTAGTCCTATTATGGTGATATCACTGCCCTCATGAAGAACATTAGCTTGACCTAACGGAATTGATAGTTCTGTAGACTCTAATTCTTCTTTGGATGCATAAAGAGATTTGTGTTCGTAGAAAATTACAGGATCAGGATCTTTAACAGAACTATTCATCAAACCCAAAACATCTCCAGGTGAACTTGGTGCAACTACTTTTAATCCTGGAATCATCATTGACCAATTCTCTAGACTTTGAGAATGTTGTGCCCCAAACTTAGACCCGCCACCATTTGCTGTTCGAATAACTAAAGGAATGTTTATTTGCCCATCAGACATGTAGCGAGTTTTAGCTATTTGATTGGCAACAATATCCCAACAAACTGCTAAAAAATCTGAAAACATAATTTCTGCAATAGGTCGAAGACCAGCCATAGCCGCACCCATCGCGGCACCTAGAATAGCTTGTTCAGATATAGGAGTATCCATCACTCGATCTTTTCCAAATTCATCCAGTAATCCCACAGTGGCTTTAAACACACCGCCTGCAGCACCTACATCTTCCCCAATAAAAAATACCTTAGGGTCTTTTCTCATTGCTTGTGCAATGGCTAGTGAAACACTCTCTCGATATGTTAATTGTGCCATTTATAGCCTCCATCAGCCCAAACATCAGTATAGATTTCTTTTACATCTGGAATAGGCGATGCTTTTGAAATTTCAGTAGCTTCTTCCACTTGTTCCTTAACTTTATTTTCAATCTCGGAGATAATCTTTTCATCAATATTAAATTCTAAAAGTCTTTTTCTATAATTAGTAATAGGGTCTCTGTTCTCCATCCAATCTTTGACTTCTTCATCAGGTCGGTACTTTCCTGGATCTGCGCGTGAGTGACCACTATGTCTATATGTTTTAGCCTCTATTANACTAGGTCCATCGCCATCTCTTGCTTTTTTGATAGCAGCTTGAGCAGTTCGATACATCTCGTCTGCATCATTTCCATCAACGATGATTTTTTCCATATTATAGGCAGAAGCTCTGTCAGCNGCAGGGTTTTCAACTGCAGTAACGTCTCCAATAGGCGTATATTCCATGTAAAGATTATTCTCACAAACAAAAACAATTGGGAGTTTCCAAATTTGAGCCATATTTAAGGCCTCATGAAAAGCACCTATATTAGTAGTTCCATCTCCAAAAAAACAAACACTAACTTCTTTTGTCTTATTATATTTCGATGCTAGAGCGGTCCCNTTTGCGATAGTTAAATGCGCACCAATGATTGCGTAAGAGCCCATGACGCCTTTATCTACATCAGTTAAGTGCATTGAGCCTCCCTTACCCTTCATTAGTCCACATTGTCTGCCCATTAATTCACCTAAAACTCCTTCAATTGAGGAGCCTCTAGCTAAAGTGTGAGCATGGCCNCGATAAGTACAAAAGGTATAATCACCCTCTTGTAATGATACCCCAAATGCTCCTGCTATCGCTTCTTGGCCGAGCGCTAAGTGGCTGGTGCCTTTGATAAGATTTTGAAGAAATAAATCATAAGCTTTTTTCTCGACGAGTCTCAATTTGAGCATCATCTCCCAAAGTGCTAACCGATTACTCTCTCCGATATCATCATTAGTTATATCAACCATTAATATTTATTTGCGATTGGAAGTTCTTCAGCGGGGAATAAAGAGATGACTTGACATCCCTTATCAGTCACAATTAGCTCTTCTTCAATTCTTGCCGCAGAATATCCATCCTTTGCAGGACAATAAGTCTCTAAAGCAAAAACCATACCCTCTTTAATTTCTGTGGGAGAGTCCATTGAAACTAATCGACTAATAATAGGTCTTTCATGAATTGCTAAACCCAAACCGTGCCCAAACTGAAGTGCGAATGCATCCATCTCATTAGCAAAACCAAACTCCTCTGCTTTGGGCCATACCGCTGCAATTTTATCTGTTGATGCACCTGGCTTCACAAGTTCAATGGCCTTGTCTAGCCATTCTCGACATTGTTTGTAAGCATCATTTTGAACATCCGAGGCTCGGCCTATATTAAATGTTCTATAATAACATGTACGGTATCCCATATAAGATTGTAAAATATCAAAGAAAGCTTGGTCTCCTGGTCTGAAAGTTCGATCAGTGAAATTATGTGGATGAGGGTTACATCGCTCACCTGAAATTGCATTTATAGCTTCCACATCATCTGATCCAAGTTCATAAAGAAGCTTATTTGCATTAGCTACNATTTGAGCCTCACTCACACCAGGCTTCATTGTTTCATAAATTTGGTGATAAGTTGCATCGACCATAGAAGCTGCCTGATTTAATAGCATTAATTCATCTTGAGATTTGATTTCTCTCGCCTCTAATAAAATTTGCTGCCCATCAATAATAGTTAAACCTTCTGCCTGAAGAGCAAACATCATCGAAGGTTCAACTAAATCTACACCAACAGGTTCGTTCGCTAGACCTTTTTCTTCCAACATTGACTTAATTTCTTGAGCGGCACGTTTCATAAGGCCCGCATCTGGGTGGACTGTACCTCTCAAACCTACCATCCCAGCTTTCCAATTTTCTTCCGGTAGCCAAGGAGAAAAAATTTGGTGATGCTTTGCTGCAGAACCGAAATCCCACAAGACAGGGTCATGACCTTGCGGTAAAAGGGAGTATCGAGCGATTTTATCTCTCGACCATTCACCAATAACCGTGCTTGTGAGATATCGGATATTGTTATTATCAAAGCAAAGGAGGGAACCTGCTTGGGAATTATTTAAGGCTTGTTTGGCTCTGCCCAGTCTATACTTATGGAGCCTTTGGAAATTAATCCTTTCTTCATAATCGACATTCATGCGACCATGAGATGGAACTCGTCGGTGCCATTGATAGTTGGGGTTTATATCTTCAGTTTTAATAATTGTTGGTTCTGACATCTATTGAATAACCATACCTCCATCAATCATNAANATTTGTCCTGTCATATAATCAGACTCGCCAGAAGCTAAAAACGATGCTGTACCAACAATATCCTCTGGATAAGAATATCTCTTCATTAAAATCATATTCTCTGCAATGGAGTCCATGGACTCACCGTGTTTATCAAACTTACCCATTGCCACTAATTCTTTATCAAGCTGTTCCCACATTTCAGTTCGAACAACTCCTGGACCATAGCCATTTACATTGATGCCGTATTCAGCTAGTCCTTTTGCGCCACCTTTAATTAATCCAGCAACAGCATGTTTGCTTGCACCGTAAATAACAACATCATCAAAGGTTTCACGAGAAAGAATAGAGGCAACATGGAGTATTTTATAAGGTTCTTTTTGTTTTCCTTGTTTAATCATTTGACGAGCTTGCTCTTGCATTCCNAGCCAAGCACCNCGAACATTAATATCAAAAATAAAATCATAATTTTCTTCGGTGACATCCATAAACCATAGAGGTTTATTCACACCTGCATTATTTAAAGAAACATTTAAACTACCAAAAGCTTCTACGGTAGCGTTTACAGCAGCAACATGATCTTCTCTTTTTCTTACATCTAGCTTACAAGAAATAGCCTCTCCGCCAGCAGAGCGAATTCTTTCTTCTACCTCTTTACATCCATCTAAATTGACATCTGTAATACAAACTTTTGCACCTTGTGCGCAATAATGTTCAGCGATTGCAGCACCCATTCCCTGGGCTGCACCAGTAATTAGGACGTTTTTTCCTTTAAGTCTTTCCTTATCCATGAGTATCCTCCAAATACATTTTTATTATAATAATATAGTTAAAAAAGGTAGATATTGAATATATTCAAAATGAATATTATTTACCTAAGACAGTTCTCTTTTTTTCAAGCAATGCTGTTTTTCGTTCATCAATGGTTTCCAGCAAACTTCTCCTAGCTTGCCGTGAGTCAAAAATTCGAGACATTGTTTGNAAGACAATNACAATNACTAATANNACTGAAGTGAATAATTGAACGAAATGNACCTGAAGTGCATAGAAAACNAGNCCTGTATTTAAAAANTTNACNGTTAAAGCTCCAATTGCAGCTCCTAAAACTCCTCCCTTACCTCCTANGATACTAACACCNCCAACAAAAGCCGCTACAGTACCAGCCAGAAGCAAATACTGTAAACCCAAGCCTTGAGCTGTACCAGATTTCAAACCAATAACAGTTCCAGCAAAACCTGCACAGAACCCTGAAAGTGCAAAAGCTATAATCATTGGACGTCTTAAAGGAATNCCCGCTGTTAGAGCTTCTTTACGAGCACCGCCAATGGCATAAATCTCTCTACCATATTTTGTATAACGCATAAAGATACCGACACAGATAAAAATAAAGATTACAGTTAGACTGGCAGGTGAAAAATACATCAAAACTTTTGTTGTAATAAAGTCAGGAACTCTAAAATCAGTAAGCATAACTGTTTTTTCCTCTGCTATTAAAAGAGCCACACCTCTTAGTAGCATTAATGTTCCAACAGTGATAACGATAGCTCTAATTCTTATAAATGCTATGACAAAACCTTGAGTTGCTCCAATAAGGGTAGACACAGATAATCCAATTAACATTGCCAAAGGTGCTCCCAATGGATCTGTCAACTTAACTACGATAACAGCACAAAGAGCCGCATTAGACCCAATTGATAAATCAATTTCTCCGGCAATAATACAAATTGTTAATGCTAAACCAACAAGGCCTAATACCGCAAATCTTTCTAAAATAGCAAATGAAATATTATGACTAAAAAATATCTCAATGTTCATTGCAAAAAAAACATAGACACAAAATGACAACAAGATTGCAAAAGATAGGTCAACATCTTTGGTTATTCTTTTTATTAAATTATCCATTATTCTTGAGCCCTGCTTCCCTTTGCAAATAAACCAAATACAATAATACTAAATACAATCATTAAACCTACTCCCACAATTCGTGGCCCACTATTAAACCCTTGTAAAACCATCATATTATCTACCATTGCAATGAATATAGCACCCAAACTAGTTCTCAAACTAGATCCATAACCTCCCATAATTGAGTTTCCACCTACCATAACTGTTGCAATAACCAAAATTGTCATATCACCCGAAGATCCAAATTCTGCAGAAAAATAATTTGATTGAGCGCTATCCATTTGAGCTACAAATGCTACTGCAACAAATGCACAGCAAACTGAACAAATAGTGAATACAATTATTGCCATTGAGAAATTTTCATGACCGGTAGCTTTTCCTGCAGCCTTATTAGCTCCAACTAAATAAACTTTTCTTCCAAAATTAGTGTGTCGCAGTACGATTTCTGCTGCTATTGCAATCAAAATGAATGACCAGGTTATACTTGGAAGGCCCAAGAATGAGCCTGTTCCCAACCACTCTGCATCATGGGGTCTTGTAAAATTAATGACAAGGTTATCACTCCACCAAGCGCCTATACCATAAAGAATTCCCGCACCACCAAGGGTAACGACGATGGGATTGCCTCCCATTCCAACAAAATATCCTTGTATCACACCACTTACAACTCCCACGGCTAAAGCTGCCAAAAGTGAAACCATAAAATTTCCTGCCAAATCTGGCGAGCCAAACCCTGTGGCCATACCCATTGCAAAAGTAACACCACAGATGGAAGCTGTTTCTTTGAGAGATAATAAAAAGAAATTTCCTGATAAGGTCACAAATGTTAAGCCGATCGCCATAATGCCATACAGAGCGGCATCTCTGATAATTGCCTTAAAATTTGTTAAAGTAAGATAGTTATCTGTAAAAAATATTCCATAAACAAACATCACTGCAAAAAGAGAAAGTAATATAGCTAGAAGTGTTCGATCTTTATAAAACTGTAAAAATTTAGCAGAAATAGGTTGTTGGTTTTCTTGAATAACTGTGCTCATAAGTTTGTCTCGTTAAATGGATCAGTAATTTCTTTCAAGATAGTGGGTGTCTGAATATTTTCCAAGCGATGTTCATCAATCATCATTCCTCTATAAAAAGTAATTACTCGGTCTGGTAAATAAGTAATTTCTTGTATGTCGGTGGAGGCAAAAATTATGGTAATTCCTCTTGCCGCGAGATCTCTCATTCTTTGATAAATTTCAGATTTCGCACCAACGTCAACGCCTCGAGTTGGTTCATTAACTAATAAAACATCTGGTTGAATTGATAACCACTTACCAAGAGCCACTTTTTGTTGATTTCCACCACTCAAAAGACCTGACTCATCAAACATTCTTTTAACATCAATCAAAAATTCTTTTGCTAAGTTCTTGGAGTAATCCTGCTCAGTGCTTCCAAAATTAAAACCGTATTGCGAAATAGCGTTCAGCGCTGGAGAAGTTAAATTTTCAAATATGGGCCTTCCCAAAAATAAGCCATCTTTTTTTCTATCAGAAGAACAATAAGCAATTTTTTTCTTAATAGCCTGACTTGGAGATTTAGGCAAAAATGTTTCACCATTTAAAGTTAACGAACCGGAGCGTGATTTAAGGGCGCCAGCAATAGAGGCCAAGACTTCTCCTGCTCCGCTTCCAAGCTGTCCAGATAATCCAAGGATCTCTCCCTTATAAGCTGAAAAACTTACAGGTTCTAAAACTCCATCAGGCCATAAATCTTTAATTTCTATTTTAGGATCATTACTAATGTGATCCGCCTTAGCAGGAAACATATTTGCCAATTCCCTACCAAGCATAATCTCGACTAGTTTATTTACGTCAATATCTTTGGTTTGCTGCACACCTTGGCTGACTCCATCTCTTAAAATTGTAATTCTTTTTGTAATTTTAAAAATTTCATCAAGTCTATGACTGACATAAATGATTGATTTGCCATTTGCAGCTAAGCGCTCAACCATTTCTAAAATTCTTCTGCTTTCAGCTTCACCTAACGCTGCTGTAGGTTCGTCTAAAATTAATATTTTTGCCTCTCTTGAGATTAGTCTTGCTACCTCAACCAAGTGTTGTTCGCCTACAGAGAGCAAATTAATTCTTGTTTTGGGATCAACATCCGTTAAGCCTACCTCATCAAGATAAGGACGGGCCATTTTGGCTAATGTATTTAGAGTAGCGAACTTTTTGACTTTCGCGCCCGTAAGAAAAATATTTTCGGCCACAGACATGTTAGGTATCAAACTTAACTCTTGTTGAGCTATGGCAATACCAGACCCCTCTGCTTGTGATGGGGACTCAAATTTTACTTCTTGCCCATTGATTTGGTAACTGCCTTTAAAGCCAGGATCAAAACCGCTGATAATTTTAACTAAAGTAGATTTTCCAGCGCCATTCTCCCCAACAAGACCCATAATTTCACCCTCATTGATTTCAAAATTTGCTTCTTTTAAAGCTTGAATAGCACCGAAGGTGCGGGAAACTTTTGATATTTTGAGGATTGGATTTGAAGCCATATTCCTTTTGATATTATACCTTTTTTGAAGTTTTAACTACACACAGGGATAAATTTCCCTGTGTGTAAAAAATATGAATTTGTCAGCTTTTAGGAATTAATCCCAAGCACCTGAGCAAAGCTCATTGATACCGTATAACTTACCATCAAATCCTCTAAGAGCAGTGAAGTCCATAGTGGCGCCTGTCACTGAAGGGTTTGGAGTAAAGTTAATGTACTGAGCTAACTCGCCATTTTCCATGTACTCTTTAACAAGAGCAATAGCTAACTGACCTTCATGAAGAGGTGATTGAAGAGTAGTACCGAATTGCTTACCATCAGTAATCATCTGTTTGTCACCATTACACACAGTACCTACAGTAATAACAGCATCGCTATCCACGCTTCCGTTTTTACCTGTACCTGCATACCAATCAACATTATAACCAGCTTCTTCAAGAGCTTTAATACCACCAGTTAGGATCGCGTCATCCATTCCGTACACGAAATGAATACCTTGATCTTTAACCTTTGCGATTAATTTTGCTGCACCCTTGTAACCATTAGCCTGACCAAAACCTTCACCGATATCTCCGATTAAATTTAGATCTGTACCAGCAATAGCTTGTTTGAATGCATTAATTGAAAGACCATATCCACCATAAGAGTGTGGGTATGATAGTGCGATTACGTTAAATCCATCACCGCCTGCAGCTTGTTTCATCTTCATAGCTTTAACCATCATTTCACCTGCGTTGTAAGCACGAAGGCTATCGTCTGGTCCAGCATATCCAAAGATAAATGC
>PBOO01000047.1 GCA_002724475.1 Fidelibacterota bacterium
CTTCCGGAGTAGCTCAGTTGGTAGAGCGAGTGGCTGTTAACCACCAGGTCGGGGGTTCGAGTCCCTCCTCCGGAGCAAAAAGAAACGACTAAAGCATTTTGTTGCAGTCATTCCTTTTAAAAGTAATTTTAAATAGTTATGAATTGACTTAGCATGTTTTGCTTCAATAAGTTAATTCATTAAATTCGTAGAGGATAAATGAATAACCGCGGAGAAGAAAGAAGATCTATTAAGAGACGAGAAAGAAACGATCGTCGCAAAGAAAATATTCCTGTGGAAGTAGATCGTCGTTCTGGCAGTGATCGCAGAAGTGATACTGAGCGAAGATCTAATTTTGAAAGAAGGCAATCCTAATAATGCCAACAAAATTACATAAAGCCATCTCGCTATTTTTGAGTGTATGGGTGTTACTTTTTGTATTTCTTTCTGCATCACATATTGATCATNCCCATGACCTATTACCTGTTGAGCAATCAATGTGTGATGAANATTGTAATAANNCAGANCATCGCACTGANNNTGAATCNTGCGATTGGTTNATTGCNCAAAGAGTTATTTCAAATGATGAATTNCAATTAAANAGTTTNTGNNTNANNANTGANTTTNCNTCNATAATTATTCCNTTNGATAAANATCATTTNCATTCAAATTTTANNCNCGAAACCTATTCNACGCGCGCCCCACCAACCCTTTCTCTTTAGAAAAATNTTCAGCAGTTGATAGCTGATAAAAAACAAACTTACTTAACTTAAAAATAAAAATAAAATAAGGAGCTATAATGTCAAATATTGATATTAGCACTTCACGCAATTATTTGTACACCCTTTTAGCTGGATTTGTACTTTTATTTGCAGTTAGTTGTGAAGATAAAAACGATGATGATGAAGGTCATACCGATGCGGATGGTTTTGTTCTTGAAACAGAGGATGGCGTTGAGGCCTACAAAGAGTTCAAAGGAACTAAAACTGGATCCATTGAGCTTGGCGTTGGCGACACTTTGCACTTCATGGTTCATTTTCTAGATAAAGATGGAAAAGAAATTGAGCATGATGAAGATGGTCACGATGACCATGGTCACGATGATCATGGCGATGAAGAAGATGGCGTAAGAGTCTCTGGGTTCAATGCAGCTGTTGCTAAAATTGCTATGGTTGAACATGAGGAAGAAGGCCACGATGACCATGGGCACGATGACCACGATGATGAACACGGTGACGAGGTATTAGAAGTAGTAGGAGTTTCTACCGGACAAACAAGCTTTAAGCTTGAATTGATGCACGGAGATCANGCAGACTACACTTCAACAAATATGGTCCCTGTCGTTGTCAAATAAACGCATTGATAAACAGTGTTCGTGTGGTTGCAAAGTCAATCGCGCAATCATTGTAGTAACTTCGGCTTTGAGCATGCTTTTTGCTCAAAGCCGAACTGTTGCTGGTTTTGTTTATGATAAAGAGCAGAAATCTCCACTTCAAAGCGTAAATGTAGTAGTAGTTGGAGAATATTCAGGAGCNGTATCAAAAGAAGATGGATCTTTTAAAATTCAAAACATTTCTAATGGTTCTTTTGATCTATCCTTTGCACTGATTGGATATCAAGATACAACCGTTTTTATAAATTCTAATGAGACCAACATTGATTTAGGCCCTATTTACCTTGATATTGAAATTTTGCATTTTAATGAGATATCTGTTGGCGCTCACCCTGAGCTTGAAGGTTCAAAAACCTTATCAACCATTTCTCTTTCTGGATCAGAAATGCAGGAAAAAATGAAAGGAACGCTAGCGGCTACACTTTCCGATGAAATGGGTGTTGAGGTAGGTTCTATGGGTCAAGCTACAGCAAGACCCGTTCTAAGAGGATACTCTGGGGATCGTTTCTTGCTTACTGATGGAGGTTTAAAATTGGGAGATCTCTCTCAAACGTCTGCAGACCATGCTGTGAGTATAGATATGACAACCGCTCAAAGTGTTGAAATTATTAGAGGCGCTAGATCTTTAATGTATGGCCCAAACGCTATAGCTGGAGTTATTGATATAGATAAAAATTCAATGCCAGAAGTCAAGTTTGACCATTCNCATTTTCATGGAATNATNGGGGGAGAGTCTGGAAACAGTAGTACATTTACCAACGTAGTATATCACTTACCTTTTAAAAACAATCAATTAAGATTTTCAGTCTTGAATCGTTCTGCTGGAGATCAAATGACTCCAGTGGGTGTTTTGAAGAATACATCCGTGAAAAATAATGAATTTTTTACAGGAATCTCAAATTATGGAGATAAAGGCAGAACCAGTGCTTCGGTAGAATTTCTGTCAATGAATTATGGTATACCAGGAAGTCCGGAAGGTCATATTAGCGGTGTTGATCTTGAAATGGAAAAGATTACACAGAAATTAATTTTACATCGAGATATTCAATTATTTGATAAATATGACATTTTTGATCTTGAACAAAGATTTGTTGCTTATGAGCATAAAGAATTTGAATCAAATAGTTCTAATGCCTCTGTGCGATTAGGTCAGCAAATTCTCTCTTTTCAAGGCAAGCTATCTGGACCCGGAAGAGCTCTAGGTTCTTTATTTCAATATAGAAAATTTAATGCTGGAGGGTTCTACTGGACGCCCAACACTGATGAAATTAATCTCGCCTTATTCTCTTTTAGAGAAATTGATCTAAGAAATTTTACGCTGCAAAATTCGTTTAGATATGAAATGCTTTCAGTAGCTCCCATTGTTTCTGAGGTTCTTTTTTCAAACNTTGATAAGTCTTTAGTTAAAGATAGAACATTTCATNTGGGCTCGGCGATGCTCACTTTATTAAAGGATTGGAATTTTTGGTCACTTTCAACGAGCGCCATGTATACCCAACGCGCTCCCGGTATCGAAGATTTATTTTCTGATGGACCTCATCTGGGTAGTTACTCTTACGAAATTGGTCAACCCGATCTTGATTTAGAATCAACATTAGGATTTGAAATATCTACTAAATATGAGAAAAATAAATTTTCTTCCACTGTAACTGCGTTCAATAATTATAGCCCTAATTATCATTTATTTTCAAAGATTGGAAATGGATATGTCCCAGGGGCAGATTGGATTGAATGGGGGAGTGGATCTACTGGATGGCTTTACAAATATCAAATGAAGGGTATAGAGGCAAATATATCTGGTTTGGAGTTCGATCTATCTTACAAATTGAATAATACAACCTTTAGCCTTGACTACTCTACGGTGATTGGAGAGGATATTAACGCTTCAATGCCTCTGCCTTATATGCCCGCAGCAAAAGCGAGGGGAAAATTATCTTATTTGGGGCAAAATAATCTTTCTTACACATTTCAGGTTGTCAAAGGGTTTGATCAGAAAAGACTGGGTGAATTTGAAGATCAAACGGATGGATATATCTGTGTGGACCTTTACGGAAGCTACAGCCTAAATAGAAAGACTGGCTCTCATAANGTTATCTTTCAAATTGACAATATTTTTGATCAAACCTATTTCAATCACCTATCTAGAATAAAATCAATCATGCCTGAAACAGGCAGAAGCATAACACTTCAATATAGATTCTTGTTCTAAAAAGATAACCCTTCAAAACCTAAATCTCTATATTTATAATTAAGTATATTTAGGTATGAAAAAAATCATTTTAATTACACTTTACTGTTTTGCTATGCAGCTAGTCGCGCAAAGTAAAAAAAATCCTGCGGAAGGAATTTTTATGGATAAAGTCGAAAGAACCGATAAAGAATGGCAAGCATGTCTGACACCTGCGGAATACCAAATTCTAAGAGAAAAAGGTACTGAAAGAGCGTTTACAGGCAAGTATTATAATCATAAAGAGGTTGGTACTTACGTTTGCGCTGGATGTGACAATGAACTCTTCAGTTCTAATACCAAATACGACTCTGGTTCAGGTTGGCCTGCATTTTATGACGCTTTAGACAAAAGCAAGGTTAACACAAAAATGGATTACAGTTTTGGAATGAAACGAATCGAGGTTACGTGCGCAAAGTGTGACTCTCACCTTGGACATGTTTTTGAGGATGGGCCGCGACCCACTGGATTAAGATATTGTATTAATTCTTTAGCATTAGATTTTGTTGCTAAAGATAAAAAATAAAAGGAGTATATCATGGAATTATTTTATTTCACTGTAGGATGGATTGTTTCACTTGGCGGATTTTACGTCATTCATAAGCTAATGGTTGTCGCTGATAAACAGGAGAAGTAAAGCTTTTTTCAACTAAACTAAAGTATGAAAGAAATTCTCATATATAGTACCAATTGGTGCAGATATTGCGATCTTGCAAAGCGTTTTTTTGATAACAAAGGTTGGAAATATAAAGAAATAAATATTGAACATCTTGGCTGGGATCGTTCAAAGTTGCTGGAAGTTGGAAAAGCCACCACTGTCCCTCAAATCGTAATCGATGGTGAGCCAATTGGCGGTTACGATGACTTAATAAAACGTTTTAACGCTTAGATGACCTCTCAAGAAAATCGGTTTTCAACGAGACTTGCCTTCCTGTTAAGTGCGCTTGGTATTGCAGTAGGAACCGGAAATATTTGGCGATTTCCAAGAATCGTTGCATCAAACGCAGGTGACGATGGAGCTGGAGCCTTTCTGGTTGCCTGGATAACTTTTTTGTTCCTTTGGAGTATTCCACTAATAATTGTCGAATATGTAATGGGTAGACAATCAAGAATGGGTACTATTGGCGCGTTCAGAAATTTTATGGGAAAACCTTTTGCGTTCCTTGGGGGGTTTGTAGGCTTTGTTTCAACTGCAATAGCTTTTTTCTATTCAGTAATTGTTGGCTGGAATATTTATTATTTTGGCGCGCTTACCTTTGGAAGCCTTCCGCAAACCAGTGATGCTTCACTCTTGCTTTGGAACTCATTCCAGGATAGTTCATTTCCAATATTTTTCCATGCAATTGCTATGACCGTAGGAGGTTTAGCTATTTACAAAGGGGTATCCTCAATAGAAAAAGTTAACAAAATTCTAATCCCTGTTCTTTTAGGCATTGTGATCCTTTCNGTTCTTAGGGCNGTTTCTTTNCCTGGTTCTTTTGANGGTATCACATACCTTTTCACCCCAGATTGGAGTCAGTTAAAGCGCCCAGGTATTTGGGTNGACGCTTTAGCTCAAAACGCTTTTGACACCGGTGCTGGATTTGGCCTGTTTTTAACCTATGCGATCTATATTAGAAAACGCTATGGTGTTGTTAAAAATGCATTCACCACTGCAATAGGGAATAACATAGTTTCGCTGATGGCAGCAATCATGATCTTCAGTACTGTATTTTCTATATTGGGCAATGAAATGGGTATGAATAAAACTGAAATTTTAGAGATTATGAAAACATCTGGACCTGCTGCTACGGGACTTACTTTTATATGGATGCCTCAGTTNTTTGCTAAAATGGCATTAGGCAAACCCCTTGCGATTCTATTTTTTCTTGGTTTGAGTTTTGCTGGCTTTTCATCTCTGATTTCTATGTTAGAATTAGCCGTACGCAATTTAATTGATTTTGGAGTAAAGCGTTCTTCTGCTGTNATGTGGATTGTTGGAGCGTCTTTCATTATGGGAATACCCTCTGCAATGAGCTTAGAGATTTTAGGAGATCAAGATTTTGTGTGGAGTGTGGGCTTGATAATTTCTGGCGTTCTTATGGCGATTGCAGCTATAAAGTACGGTTTNTCACGCATGATAAAGGAAGTAACTGCAGAGAGCCAAGGCGACTGGGCTTTTCCTCGCTTGTGGCCTATTACTATAAAATTTATTGCTCCATTTGTAGGTATAGTCTTGGTCGGCTGGTGGATGATAGAAAGTCCAAGTTTCTTTTTAACATGTTTGGTGCAGTGGGGTCTTGTTCTCGTGATATTTTTCTTGATCAACGACTATATGAATAAAAGAATAACAGAAAATTTAGACGCCTTCTAATTCATTATAATTTTCTCGGGGTCAATTCAAAATACAATTCAAATTTTTATCATTGAAATTTAAATGAGTAAAGCAATTACAATAGTAGGTTCTGGTCTTGCAGGTATGTCTTCAGCTGCTTACCTAGCCAAGCAGGGTCATAGGGTTCGCATTCTAGAAAAAAACTCTACCTATGGTGGAAGGTTGCAATCTTTTACAGAAAAAGGTTTCACCTTTGACTCAGGGCCAAGCTGGTATTGGATGCCAGACCTTTTTGATTCTTTTTTTGCAGATTTCAACAAGCAAACTAGTGATTATTATTCATTAAAAAGATTGGACCCAGGCTATAGAATCTTTTTTGATAAAGAAGAATATTTTGACGTCTTTGAGGATTACCAAAGACTAAAGAGTGAATTAAATCAAATAGAAGAAGGCGCTGGAGAAGCGCTCGATAGTTTTTTATATGATGCTAGAAAGAAATATGAAATTGCCGTAGATAAATTTATTTATAAACCCAGTTTATCACCCTTGGAATTCATTCGATATGATCTTGTAAAACATCTTGGCAGGTTAAGTATTTTCAAGCCAATCAGTAAGCACATTCGAGAATATTTTAAAGATGAAAGGATAATTAAAATGCTTGAATTTCCAAGCTTANTGCTTGGAGCTAAGCCTTCTGCTACTCCCGCCTTGTACAGTATTATGAATTATGCTGANATTGCTCTGGGAACTTGGTATCCNAGTGGCGGGATTAGATCTATCGCTACCGCTCTTTACGATTTAGCCTTAGAGCAAGGAGTGGAATTTGAATTCAATCAAAACATTGAACATATTCGTATTGAAAAAAATAGAGCCGTTGAGGTTNTATCATCAAAAAATAAATATACCAGCGATATTGTAATTGCGAACGCAGATTATGAACACGTGGACAGCGTGATGCTAGAAAAAAAATATCGCAACTATTCAAAAAAATATTGGCAAAAAAGAACAATATCTCCTAGCGCACTTTTATTTTACTTAGGACTCAATAAACAAATAGATATTCCTCATCACTGCCTTTTTTTTGATACAAGCTTCAAGAAGCACGTTGAGGATATTTATGATTCGCCGCGCTGGCCAAATGCCCCATTGTTTTATACTTCTTGCACTTCAAAATCAGACCCTAACGTTGCTCCGGAAGGCTGCGAAGCCCTTTTTGTTTTGATACCTGTCGCACCTGGATTAAAAGAAAAAACAATATCTAGAGAGTCGTATTTAAATCAAGTGGTAGAAAGAATTGAAGAAATGACAGGCGAAAGTTTAAAAGAAAACATTGTTGTTAATAAATCCTATGCGCATGAAGAGTTTATTGCAGATTTTAATTCATTTAAAGGAAATGCCTATGGATTGGCAAACACTCTCTTTCAAACAGCATTCTTCAAACCAAAAATTAGAAATAAGAAGGTTAAAAATCTCTACTATACCGGTCAATTAACCGTACCCGGGCCTGGGATGCCACCCGCTCTAGTGTCTGGAAAGATTGTTGCGGATCAAATTTTAAAGGATTTGAATTGACCAATATCGAAAGGTACGAAAGCGCAAGTCTTCAAGCTTCAGAGATTGTCACAAAAAGCTTTAGCACCTCCTTTTCTTTGGGGATTTTGTGTCTTGGAAAAAAAATTAGAAAACCTATATATGGAATCTATGGATTTGTTAGGGTTGCAGATGAAATTGTTGATACTTTTTTTGAGGTTGATCAAAGTAAAGTTTTAGATGATTTTGAAAATGAGACATACCTTGCTATTCAAAATAAATATTCATCTAATTTAATTTTACATGCATTTCAATCTGTAGTTAATACTTATGCAATCAATGAAGATCTAATAAAATCTTTCTTTTTAAGCATGAGAGCCGATTTAAGCGAAAAAAACCATGATTCCAAATCTTATCAGAAATATGTTTATGGCTCTGCGGAGGTGGTAGGATTAATGTGCTTGCGTGTGTTCACCAATAATGATAAAAACCTATATGATAAACTAGAAGCCCCAGCAAAAAAACTGGGATCCGCGTTTCAAAAAGTTAACTTTTTTAGAGATATCAGNGAGGATTATAATGAAAAGGGAAGAACATATTTCCCTGGTTTTGAAATTGACAAAAACCTTAATGAAAAGCAAAAGTCATCCATTGAAAATGAAATTAATAGCGANTTTGAAGAGGCATTAAAAGGGATTTACAGTCTTCCGCGATCTTCTAGGTTCGGGGTATTNCTTGCATGCAGGTACTACAAAAAGCTTTTCAAAAAACTCAAATCGACTCCCGCTGATCAACTTATGTCAAAAAGAATAAGAGTAAATAACTTTCAAAAAGTCCTGCTCATACCAACAACTTTTGCTCTTTCACTATTAAAATGAGCGTTTTTTTAGGTATATATTTCGTTAAAATAGAGAATTAAATAGCTCATAACGCTCATTTAGCTTGCCATTAATTATTAATTTTATTAATTTTTTAAATGAAATGAAATTTTTTCAACTGTTTTGTAGATTCTTTGATATTTTTTATTATTAAACAAAAAAGGAGAAGGTAATGGTAAATATGTTTTTAGCATCCAGTCTTCAGAGCGGAGATCCTGTAGGTTTTACATTTTTCCTCGGCTCTGTAGCTATGCTTGCAGCTACGGTATTTTTCTTTGTAGAAAGATCATCAGTTAGCGATGAGTGGAAACTGTCAATGACAGTTTCTGGTTTAATCACTCTGATTGCTGCAGTTCATTATTACTATATGAGAGATGTTTGGGTCGGTTCATACACTAGCCCAACTGAATTTAGATACATTGATTGGATACTAACCGTTCCATTGATGTGTGTTGAATTCTACTTGCTCACCAAAACTGGTTTAAGTAAGATGATTTCAGCCTCAGTCGTTATGTTAGTAACGGGTTATTTTGGTGAAGCATCTGTCTTATCAGTCTTTGGTTCCGCTAGTCCTGCAGTTTGGGGATTAATCAGCGGTCTTGCATACTTCTACATCGTAAATGAAGTATATCAAGGTGATGTTGCAAAGGCAGCTAAAAAAGCAGGTAAGAAAATTGAAAATGCCAATGCATTATTGCTCAAATTTGTCGTTATAGGTTGGGGTATATATCCATTAGGATACCTAATCGGAACAGCTGATGGTCAATGGTATTCGTTTATGGCCGATCTAGTAAGTACCGACGCAAGAGATTTGATCTATAATGTTGGCGATGCAATTAATAAAATTGGATTTGGTCTAGTCGTTTGGTCCGCGGCTAAAAGTAGTTCAAAGTAGTAAATTCAATTTTTAATGAATGATCAACTATCAAAGATTGACCATCTAGCAGTTATCGTAGAAAATATTGAACAATCTGTTAAATATTATACTGAGAAGTTTAACTGCAACGTAAAGTATCAGGATGACTCATGGGCAATGCTTAAGTTTGATAATATCAATTTAGCGTTAGTTGTTGAAGATGAGCATCCAAACCATTTTGCGATAGTTGATCATTCATTATCCTCAAATAAAGATATAAAATTTCACCGCGATGGGATAGGTTATGTCTACACCAATGACCCTAGCGGTAATTATATTGAACTCCTAGATCAAGAGTCTTAATTAGTTTCCTTCCCTGCAGTCGATAGTTGCGCACTGCATCTTCAAATAGCTCTATTAATTTGTCTAATTTGGCAATAAACACATATAATAATACGCACCCTCCATGTAAATAAAATAATACCTTGACTGAAAAAAGCTCATAACGCTCAATTTTTACTTGCCATGAAATAAAAGTTGTTATAATTTTAANCATGTCNCAAGTAAACATTAATAAAAATAANACATATTGTATCGTTTCTGCCTTCGCTTACGATATCGANGATTTTGTTCAAGCAATTCAANNNCTTATTGATGATGGCTGGNAAGCAANTGGTGGAATTAGCGCGTCAAANAGTATGCTCTATCAATCACTGACAAAAAATGAAAAATAAAAATTTTATTGTCATTGGTGCGAGCGGGGGAATTGGCAGTCAATTGGTTGCGGATCTAAACGATGTTCATTGTAACCTACTCCTTGGTTATCATAATGAAATACCTAATATCGATTATCCTATTGTTAGGTCCGCACCAGTTGAGTGTCAATCGTTTGAGAGCATAATGTCGTTTATTGAAGATTGTAAGAACGAGGTTGATCATGTTGACGGAGTAGTTAGTTTGCCTGGCTCAATTCTTCTAAAACCTCCACATTTTATTTCTGAAGACGAATTCCACGATGTTATCAATCTAAATCTGAAATCTGCCTTTGGTGTAGTTCGTGCTGCGGGTAAATTATTAAATNATAGTTCTATCGTATTGTTAACAACAGCGGTTACTGCTATTGGTCTCGCTAATCATGAAATGATAGTTGCTGCAAANGCTGGTATAGAATCAATGGTACGCTCAGCATCAACAACCTATTCCTCGAAATCTNTACGATTCAATGCTGTCGGCCCAGGCTTGGTTGATACTCCTCTTTCAGATCGAATTACTAAAAACCCAAAAGCTCTTGAAATAAGTTTAAAAATGCACAGTTCTGACAGAATTGGAAGTCCNAAAGATATCAGTGCTATGATTCAATTCTTACTTGATCCAAAAAANGACTGGATAACAGGTCAAACGTTTAGAGTTGATGGTGGACTCTCTTCAACAAAAACACCTTAATCCCCACCTTCCCTACAAATTTTGCCACACATGTGAAAGGCCATTTTCTTGGAGAAAGAAATGGAGAGTATCCTGGGACGAAGTAAAGTATTGCAGNAATAGGTGCAGAAAAAACAAGAAACAATGAACGCTTCATTAATTTTCCCAAATCAACTGTTTTATCCCAACCCTGTACTTTCAAAGAACAGACCGATCTATATTTTTTTGTGACCCTCTTTTTTTTAANGATNGTCAATATCCAGTTAACTTCCACAANCAAAAACTTCTGTTGCATTTATTATCGNTCGGTGAGTANNAAAAAGAGCTTAAGNNGTATGGTTATGATGTTTGGGTGATTGATGNNACNAAATCAAAAAATAGTTATTTTGAAGATCTGTTTTNAGAAAAGAGTGTTAGNCATGTTCATTATGCTGATCCAAACGATTACGTTTTAGAACAGAGATTAAATAAGTCAATTCGATCTATGGGTATAGATTTTACAATCTATGATTCACCAGGATTTATCAATTCAAAAAGTGAAGTAGAGTCATATTTTTTTAACAAAAAGAAATTATTCATGGCAAGTTTTTATAAAGACCAGAGGCGTAATCTAAATATATTAATGGATAAAGAAGGTCAACCAATAGGCGGTAAATGGAGCTTCGATGAGGACAACAGAAAACGATTGCCCCATAAAATGATGGTTCCAGAACCTATCGTTCATTCATTTTCTGAACCTGAAATGAGAAAAGCAAAAAAAACTATATTGAATGACTACCCTTCAGCTATAGGCAGNTTTGAATCATTTAATTATCCAGTTTCTAGGTCTCAAGCTCTCTTAAGTTTTAGAGATTTTTTAAACAATCGCGCATATCTTTTTGGGGACTATGAGGATGCAATATCACAATCACATAAGGTTATTTTTCATGGAGTCATTACGCCTTANCTGAATATTGGTTTATTAACTCCCATGCANATTGTAAATGAAATCCTTGAATTTTCTACTGAAAACAATATTCCGCTTAATTCTCTAGAGGGTTTCATTCGTCAAGTCATTGGATGGAGAGAGTTTATTAGGGGAGTGTATNNCTCCAAAGGTAGTATGCAACGTACCAAAAACTATTGGAACTTTACAAAAACAATTCCATCCTCTTTTTATAATGGATCTACAGGAATTAAACCCATAGATGATGTCATTAATACAGTTTATGAGAACGCATATTGTCACCACATAGAACGACTGATGCTTTTGGGTAACATTATGTGCCTACTTGAGTATGACCCAGATGAGGTCTACAGGTGGTTTATGGAGATGTTTATTGACTCATACGATTGGGTAATGGTCCCAAATGTCTACGGTATGAGTCAGTATGCGGATGGGGGTGTCATGTCAACAAAACCTTATATAAGCGGTAGTAATTACATTTTAAAGATGAGCGATTATAAAAAAGGGGATTGGAGTGCACAATGGGATGCTCTTTACTGGTCGTTTATCAACANCCATAGATCATTTTTTCTTAAAAACCCTAGAATGAGCATGATGGTAAGATTGTANGACAAAAAACCTGATGACATGAAAAAAATGTATAACGAAANTTTAACGAGGATTGAGCTATAAAAGCTCAAAACGCTCGAATTATATTGTTTTTTAATAATTATTAAAATAAATTTTTCATATGAAGTATTTAAGTTCTAAAGAAGTTTCAGCCATTTTAGGTGTCAATATTTCTACGCTTAAGCGATGGACGGAGAGTGGTAAGCTTGGTTGTGAAAAAACTGCGGGTGGCCACAGAAAATTCACTATGCAGCATGTAAGAGATTATTACAAGTCTAACACCAATGGTACCAAAAGTGATNTATTAAGCCTTGAATCGAAAGAGCATAAACAAGTTTATGGNCTGATCAATAACCAAAACTACAAACAGCTCGCAATAAATCTTGCGGATGCAAGCCTTGATGCTGATGAATCAACAGTCGACACTATTGTTAACGGTCTATACATGAATGGAACTCCGGTTGCAGACCTTTTTGATTTTGTAGTTGACGTAGCAGGAAATATCGTTGAAGATAAATTAACAAAAAAAGAGATAGTCCATACGGATGCATATCTTTCTAGAAAAATAATTACTCGTGCTGTTGATGCCCTGAATCGCGATAAGCCTAATGGAAACTTTAACGGCAAAAATGCTCTGTGCATAAACTTTGAAGATAATCTTCCAGATATTGGCGTTGTCATGTCAGAAGTTCTCATGCGGCACAATGGATACAATGTTTACAATTCTGGATCTCATGCCGAATTAGGGGAGCTTAGCGACATCGTTATTAAGAGAAAAATTGACATTGTCCTTTTTTATTTATGCAATCTGCAGTGCTGCAATGCCGTTGTTGAGGAAAACGTCTCAAAAACCGTTAGTCAAATTCACTCTAGCCTTAAAATTGCCAAAAATTTAAAAATCAAAATCCTATTTGGTGGAGAGGGGCTCTTCCTTTTAGATGACATTAAGGACAAGATAGATAATTCCTTTCTTACCTATAATGATCTCAGTAAACTGATATAGTTATATCATCGCATTCAAATTTGACAACCGTCGAGTCAAGCAACTCAATTCAATAGATTTTTCATCTGGTCCAGTGGTTTACTGGATGCAGAGAGACAGAAGGTCGATCGATAATTGGGCATTGATTTATGCTCAAATGATCGCTTTAGAAAAAAAAGTCCCATTACTGGTTCTGTACTCTTTGAATGGTGATTTTTCATCATCAAACCTCAGGCAGTATGGATTTATGATAAAAGGCTTATCAGAAACTATTGAAAATCTTCGCCAAAAGAATGTTCCATGCTTTATTGCTAGGGGCAATGCAACCGAATCTGTTGTTCAATTTCTAAATTCAGAAAAAGCAGGTTTTTTAGTTACCGATTTTTCACCACTTAAAGTCTACAAAAACAGAACTTCGAAAGTTTCAAAATCCCTCTCAATCCCTGTCCATATAGTTGATACACACAATATAATCCCGATTTGGTTTACTAGCGATAAACAAGAGTACGCTGCATACACTATTCGATCAAAAATACATAAAAAAATTGATGAATTTCTTACCCCAATACCAAGAATTGTTAATCACCCCTTTAGTTTTTCTAAAAAACCAGAAATGTTTCGAGCGGACGAATTGATCGAAACACTAAATATTGATCATTCGGTTGCCGAGGTTTCGTGGGTTAAGCCAGGAGAAGCTAGCGCTAACGAAACCTTACAATCATTTATAAAAAACCGTTTTGACCAAAGCGACGTATTAAGAAACGATCCTAACCAGAACAAATTATCAAACCTTAGCCCCTTTTTACATTTTGGACAAATTTCTGCCCAACGTATAGCGCTTACCATTAATCAATTAGAAGATTCATCGATGAAAGATTCCTTTTTAGAGCAGTTAATCGTAAGAAGAGAATTATCTGATAATTTTTGTTACTACAATAATTTCTATGATTCCTTTGATGGATTTCCAAAATGGGCTCAAACGACACTTGATGAACATCGCTACGATGAGCGAGAATACGTTTACAATCCTCTTCAATTTGAAAATGCTGAAACACATGACAACCTTTGGAATGCGGCACAAACTCAAATGGTGGAAAAAGGTAAAATGCATGGTTTTTTACGTATGTATTGGGCAAAAAAAATTCTTGAGTGGAGCCCTAGCCCTGAAAGCGCTTTACAGACAGCTATTGATTTAAATGATAAATACGAACTAGACGGTAGAGACCCTAATGGTTACACTGGAATTGCTTGGAGCATTGGTGGGGTACACGATAGACCGTGGTTTGAAAGAGCAATCTTTGGAAAAGTTCGATTTATGAATTATAATGGTTGCAAAAGAAAATTTAATGTTGCTGAATTCATAAACAAAAATAACGCTCATAACGCTCATAAANCTGTTTGATTTNTTTNNCTCTTTAGTTAAGTTCTTNTATGAAAGTNTATGAATTAAATGTNACNCATCAAATNGATGCACCNCTNGATAAAGTATTTGATTTTTTTTCAAAACCAGAAAATTTNTCTGAAATTACACCNGCTAAGNTNGGGTTCAATATNCTNACTCCATCTCCAATTAAAATGGAAAAAGGNACCTTAATNGATTATACTATTAAACTAGNTGGCATTCCCTTGCGTTGGAGGTCGCTAATTACTGAGTATGATCCCCCTAAAAAATTTGTTGATGAGCAATTAAATGGTCCTTATTCGTATTGGCACCATACCCATTCGTTTAGAGCTGTTAATTCTGGAGTAGAGATGAATGACGTTGTCCGATACGCCATTCCCATGGGTATCATTGGAAGATTCATGCATGCAATTTGGATAAAGAGAGATTTAAATAAAATTTTCAATCATAGAAAGCAAGTAATTGATAACTTGCTTGCTGCAGAAAACAAATAAATATCATCTAAGGAAATAAGATAATGAAAGTAGCACTTTTTGGGGGAACAGGATTTGTTGGTTCATATATTATTGATGAATTAATAAAAAGNAATCACAAGCCTAAGCTTTTGGTTCGTGAGGGTTCAGAAAAGAAATTGCTGCAGGCTGACAGTTGCGAGGTTATCCCTGGGAATCTTGGAGATGCTAAAGCACTTAAAAAGACAATCTCTAAGGCTGATGTTGTTATATACAGTATCGGTCTTGTAAGAGAATTTCCCCGCAAAGGTATAACATTTCAAGAAACGCAATTCGATGGAGTAAAACAAACTGTAGATATTGCNATAGAATGTGGTATAAAAAAATATGTTCTTGTCAGNGCTAACGGGGCAAAACTTGATGGTACAAAGTATCAAAGTACAAAATATCTTGCTGAAGAATATCTTAAACACTCTGATTTGAATTGGACAATTTTTAGACCTTCACTTTGCTTTGGAGATCCTAGAGGTGGTGGTAGACCAGAATTTTGCACCCAGCTAAAAAGGGACATGTTAAANCTTCCCATACCATCTCCAAACTTCCATACTGGATTGATNCCATTGAACGCTGGAAAATTTGCCTTATCACCTGTTCACATTAAAAATGTTGCTGAATTCGTTGTAAAGTCAATAGAAATGGAATCTGCTAAAAATAAAACGTTTCCACTTGGCGGAGAGGCTTACTATTGGAAAGATCTTGTTCAGACAATGGCAGCTTCTTATGGTAAGAAAAAATGGATGGTTCCAGCACCTGCGTTTGGAGTAAAAATGCTGGCTTTTTTCTTTGAGAGGTTTTCATGGTTCCCAATAACTCGCGATCAAGTTACAATGTTGGTTGAGAGCAATGTTTGTGAATCAAAAGAACATTTTGACTCCTTTGACATTAAACCAATACCATACAANACAGAAACTTTAAGCTATTTAAGAAATTAATATTTTATAAGTTTTATGAAATTAATTGCTTTTTTTTCGTTAAGCCTCTTGACCTATTCAGGTCTATCTATTTTTTCTGGTAAACAGAAGATAGAGCTAAAGATTGGTGATAAGGCTCCAAGCTTTAACCTGAAAGATCAAAACAAAACAGTTCACAGGCTTTCAGATTACCTTGGGAAAAAAGTTGTATTGTACTATTTCCCAAAAGCAGATACACCCGGATGAACGATTCAGGCTTGCGGGTTCCGCGATGACTACGATAAATATCTCAAATCAAATATTGTTGTTTTTGGAATAAGTTACGATTCTCCAAGAGCGCTTAAAAAATTTAAAGAAAAATGGAAGCTNCCTTTCAATTTNTTGTCAGATTCAAAGAAAGATGTAGCTGTAAAATANGGAGCAAATACNCCNCTTTGGACAAAAAGAATAACTTTCGTTATCAATGAAAAAGGTTATATTGAAAAAATATATAGGAAGATTAATGTTAACACACATGCGGAGAAAATTTTAAGTGAGATCAATTAAAATTTATTTTATTTCCATTATGCTTGGAATTGGAGTTGTCTCATCACAGCAGAACTCTTACCAAGTTTATGGATTTATCACTGACAGNACATCTGGTGAAGCCTTGATTGGGGCGAATGTTTTCATACGTGAGACAGGACAAGGAATGGCTACTGATAATAATGGATATTACGTGTTATCCGGAATTCAGTCTGAGGTAGTTGAGCTAGTCGTATCATATGTTGGCTACCAGCAATATTACCAACCTTTAAATTTTATGAGTCAAAATTCACAGAATATAAATGTTGCTCTGAAGCCTGAAACTATTGAACTAATGCAGGTTGACGTAACTGCGGAAGAAATTGAAAGACTTAACCGTATTGAGCCTAGCAGGGTAAACTTGTCTCCAAGAATATTGAAGGCACAGCCATCGCTTGCTGAGCCTGATATTTTTAGAACCATTCAGTCTTTACCTGGAGTGCTTACTACATCAGAGTTTAGCACAGGTCTCGTAATAAGAGGTGGAAATACTGATCAAAATTTGATTTTGCTTGATGGTATAACAGTATACAATCCTTCGCATCTTGGAGGTTTATTTTCAAATTTTATTGTGGATGCTGTCAAAGATGCTGAGCTAATCAAAGGAGGATATAATGCTGAATATGGGGGCCGTTTGTCTGCGGTCCTAGATATTAGAAGTCGAGAGGGTAATCGCAACAAGTTTGAGGGAAGCAGTAGCGTCTCGCTTTTGACAGCACAGACGACACTTGAAGGACCATTTTTGAATGGTGCATGGTTGCTTGCAGGAAGGCGGACATATTTTGATAAGGTATTACCTTACGTAACGGATAGTTTTGATTTGCCATATTATTTTTACGATTTACAAGGTCATGTCTTTACGGACCTCAATGAAAAAGATAGAATTTCACTAAGTTTTTATCGTGGAGTAGATGATTTAGAATTTCAAGATCTTGATCTTGATTCTGATTGGGGCAACAAAACAATTAGTCTTGCATACAGAAGAGTGTTTAATGAAAAAATTATAGGAAACTTTCTTGCAGCTAACAGCCATTTTTATACACGATTTGGTCTTGGGGGTGAAGCAGGTATTCAGGAATATAATCCACTCACCGATCAAACTATCTCTGGTGATTTGGCTTACTTTTACAATCAAGATCTCAACGTGTTCTTTGGTGCTCAAGCAAAGAGTTTAAATATTAGATATGATTCAAAATTTAATGACAGAATTTTGTTTAANTCGAAAACCACTCCTTTTGAAACTGCTGTTTACACGAAAATTAAATGGAAACCAAACTCTAAGTTTATTATAGAGCCTGGCGTAAGACTTATCACCTTCTCCTCACATAGTGATGGTGTGTATCCTGATTTGAGATTAAGCTCTAAGTTTATAATAGATGAAAGTCGTTTTATCAATTTTGCTGTCGGCAATTATCACCAATTTATTTCAACATTTCAAGATGATTTTAACGCAAATATATTAGACAGTTGGTTTGCTATTGATGANAAAGGCGACCCTTCGAAAGCAACTCAAGCTGTCGTTGGTTATGAGCAGTATTTTGGNNGTGGNCTTAAATTTCAAGTAGANGGGTACTATAAGAAGATAACAGGAATGCTNACCTATGAGGAATCAAGAGCTACAACTGATGGTAGCTTTCAAAGTGAAAGCATATTAGACCTCCTTACCCAAGCTGATGGTTACGCATATGGCGCAGAGCTTTTCTTTCAAAAATCATCAGGAAAACTTAGCGGTTGGGCTGGATATTCTTGGTCTGTGAGTAGAAAAATGATGAATGGNAAAGAATATTTTACTAATTGGGACAGATCNCATGTAATCAACGTTCTTGCAAATTATCAATCCAGTCCAAAATGGGAGTACAATCTCAAATTCACTCTCCANAGCGGACAGGCGTTTACACCAATCAATGGTTATTTTTTGCAGAATTTGCCTGGTGATTCACAGCAAAATTACAGGACAATTCCTGCTACCCGTAACGGNGGAAGATACCCCTCGTATCATCGACTNGACCTTGGAGCTGTTCGTCACTTTGATTTCAAAGGTCGAAAGTTTGATTTGTTTATGCAAGTAATCAATGCATACAATCGTAAGAATGTTTTTACTTACACCTATCCTCTTGGAAACACTTTTAATGGTATTGATGATGATGGAGATTGGGAACAAAAAAAACATGATAAGAATGGCAATCGCAGACCAGANAGAGGAGAGCCAAATGTTGACGAGGATGATGAAGGCAGAATCCAAAGAAAGCCGGTTAGNTTGTTTCCAATAATACCTACCATNGGAATTACNTGGAACTTCTAATGAGGCATACTTTTTTANTAGCATTCGNTATTTTCATTGGATTCATTTCGTGCGATACTTTTAACGATCCAGAGTCTCCTTATGAGGAGAAAATTGTTATATTTGGTAATATTTCTGGAGACTTACCTATGATTGATGATACAATATTCGTCTCTCGATCTGCGTCACTAGATGAAAAAATAGATGCNGAGGCCCTTTGGATAAGCGATGCGAAGGTGACAATTTCTGGNAATGGCTCTGATTATGAAGCCTCTCCAGTNCCAAATAGACCTGGTAGGTATCAAACTCATAAATCAGCAATTTTTACNGCAGGAGAAAGCTACACCTTGAGAGTTGAAACTGGTGGNCAAACCCTNACGTCTAAAACAACCATTCCTAAATCCCTCAAAATCGATTCCAATACCACTTTAAAAGAGTATACCTGCAATGACGGAAACACATTGCCAATTAAAGTTATCAAAACTGATAATGTTGACTACGATGGCAATCCAATCCCCAGTCGAATTGATACCATTGAGTACAATTACGGAGAGTGCTTTACAGGAAGCTTCGCTTCTTACCCAATGTTTGCATTGGATTTTGAAATTGACGAATCCTCAAAATTAGTGCGTACACTGACAATGGGTCTGGACGCAGATGTTTTAGGATTAGAACCTGGAACTGATAACGATTTTTATGATTATAATTGGAATGGTAAGCGTGACTCAACCTTTATAAATCTAATTTATGATACCAGTTTTGTAAATGTTATTTGGAAAGGACCTTACCTTAGAGATGAAAACAACAACCCCTCTAGGGAGAACCCTTTTGTTTGGTCTATTGAAAGAGGACCAATAAGAATGAGTTGGCTATATTTTAATTATTATGGATTACAACTTATAACGGTACAAGCTACAGATATAAATTTCTATAATTACTTACAAGGNGATCCTTTAGAAAACAACATNTACACTTTGCCTGGATCAAACATTGAAGGTGGGTATGGGCTNTTCTCATCGCATACCTATGAAAAATTTTACGTTTACCTGAAGAAAGGCAAGGAATACTAAGCTATTTAACTCCTACCCCATGCTCCCAAACGAGATTGCCGCCAATGCTTGCTGTATAAAATATTGCTACAACAATAGCAATTAATATAATTTGAGCCACTCTATCAATTCGCTTATCATCCATCTTTTTAAAATATAAATACAACCAAAAAATAAAAAAAATCACGGTTACCCAAGTNATTATATTGCCAAAAAGACGATGATTTTCAAGCATATTCACAACTTCCATTGAATTATNCTTAGCAATTGCCTTTACGTATTCAGACTGTCCAGTAATTGAAGCAATTAATAAGGANATTGAAGATAATCCAGTAAGCCAAAGGCCAACTATTCTACAAATCCAATTTGGNCTTATCAAATGTACTGTCTGCAAAATTANAGCNGCNACTAGGAACCCAATAGGAAAATGAACAAAAAAGGGGTGAAGGGGATAATACATAATTAAGAATTAACTCTTAAAAAAAAGTAGCCCGTAGGGGAATCGAACCCCTGTTGCAGGAATGAAAATCCTGAGTCCTAACCACTAGACGAACGGGCCAACATCAAATAACGAACGCAAAATTATAAGACTTATTACTTAATGACCAAGTGATAAATGTTAATTTTCAGAAATATCTAAAATATCAAGTAATTCACCATTTTGATGAAGTTCCATTGCGATATCTGCGCCACCAATAAGCTTTCCTTTAACAAAAAGCTGGGGTATTGTTGGCCATCCAGATTGTTCTGACAGTTTCACTCGAATTTCTGGATCAGTCAATACATTTACATCTTTGTAATTAACGCCGTAATGATTTAAAATTTGAACTACTTGGTTCGAAAATCCACACATAGGCATATCTTTCGTACCTTTCATAAATAAAATAATGGGGTTCTCATTAATATCAGATTTTATTTGCTCACTCAGATTCACGTTAGGTTCCTTTGTTTTTTTCTTTCCATTGTTTTTTTGAAAACGTTTTTATCTCTAATGCATGAATTTCATTAGTCATGTAAGACCCAACGGCCTTGTAAACCATTTGATGTTGTTCGATCAAAGACAAACCTTCAAAGCTATCGCTGATTACTATAGCGCTAAAATGATCATTGGTACCAGTTGTATCAATCACTTCAGCTGCTGAACCAGCAATACCGTTTTGTATTAATTCTCGTACTTTATCTGCATTCATTTTTTAGTAACTTTAAAGTATTCAACTTTCATGTATACTTAAAATTTAATATGTTGAAATAACTAATTAAATATTTTTAAAATAAAGAAAAGATTATAAAATGAGAATATTTTCATGGAACGTAAATGGTGTACGCGCAATTGAAAAAAAGGGATTCTTAGAGTGGATAGACGAAGAAGATCCTGATATTATCTGCATACAAGAAACCAAGGCTAAGATTGAACAACTAGGATCATCATTAATTGAAGATCACGGTTATCATACTTATTGGCACTCAGCTGAGCGTCCAGGTTATAGTGGAGTAGCAACGTTTTCAAAAAATGAACCTTTTTTTGTGCAAGAGGGTCTAGGTATAGATCGGTTTGATAAAGAAGGGAGGGTTCTTATAACTGAGCATGCTAATTTTCTACTTTTCAATATTTATTTTCCAAATGGCCAAAAAGACGACACCAGACTTAAATATAAGCTAGATTTTTATGATTCNCTATTGCCCATNATTAATGATCATGTTGAGAANGGGTCTAACGTCATTGTGACTGGNGATTGGAATACAGCTCATTTTCCAATAGACTTAGCTAGGCCAAAAGANAATGTTAAAACTTCAGGCTTTATGCCAATTGAACGTGAAAAGTTAGATGATTATGTTGCATCAGGATGGATTGATACATTTCGCCATTTCCATGATGAGCCAGATAGATATACATGGTGGACCTATCGCTTTGGTGCTAGACAAAGAAATATTGGATGGCGCATAGATTATTTTTTTGTAAATGATGGCTTTATTAATAATATAGAAGATGCAGATATACATGAAACCGTAATGGGCTCTGATCATTGTCCCGTATCTATTACCATAAATTCAGATAGCATTTAATTATCTAAATCATTAAATCTACGGCTATTGCATCCGCAAAGCGCATTCCATTAGACTTAAGTGAAAAGTATTTATCGGTTTTGCAAAAAAATTGACCCCATTTGGGCTCGTTTTTTTTAATATTCATCTTAAGTTGATCTAAATGAGATTTAGGTATTTTATTTAAATCAACACCTTCAGCCATTCGAATTCCAAATCCAAGAATTTCATTTGTAATATTTTTTTTCGTCAACTTCTCTTCAAAGCTTATTGGAAGTTTTTTATTTAAAAGTGATTCAACATATCCATCTATGCTTCTAACATTTGAATATCTTGTTTTACCATCAAAACCATGCGCTGAAGGGCCAAAGGCAAGGTAAGGATCAATTCTCCAATAATGAAGATTGTGAACACATTCTCTATCAATCTTTGACCAATTTGAGACTTCATAATGACTGTAATTATTGTCTGCCAAAAAATTTTGAGTATAATCATAAAATTGAAAACTGTCGTCATCCTGAGGCATGCTGACCTTGCCTTTTGAGACAAGTCCGTAAAGCTCAGTACCTTTCTCTACAGTTAAAGAATAGCATGATAAATGATCTGGTTCAATGTTAACCATTTCGTTTAAATCATTCTTCCAGCTTGCAAATGACTGTTCTGGTATATTAAAAATCAAATCGCAATTGATATTTTCAAACCCTGCTTGTCTGGCGTTATCGTAGGTTTCAAAAATCTGTTTTGGCTCATGGGGTCTTGATAAAAATTTTAATAAATCAGGATTTAAAGACTGCGCCCCTAGCGACAGCCTATTAAAACCTATATTTTGGAATGCATTAAGACTCTCAAGGGATGCTTCCCCAGGATTTGCCTCGATTGTTATTTCACTTACTTGCTTTAAATCNACGAACGAGGCGATCAATTCAAAGAGTTTTTCCATCAAACCNGGATCTATTAAACTCGGAGTACCTCCACCAACAAAAATTGAATCAATNCTATCTATAAGCGGTTTTTGTNTATAAAGTTTTATTTCGNTAAATAANGCTTTAAAAAAGTCAGGAATTGCATCTTCGCGGTTTGCAACAGAATAAAAATCGCAGTACATGCATTTTATACTGCAAAAAGGGATATGAATATATAGACCAGACAAAAATTATTTATTTATCTGCTAGGCTATTTATATCATCACGAATGAGNATTAAAATTGCTGATTGAGGAACAATTAAAAAGTCATCGTTTTCAATTTTAATTTCAATAGAGGCTTTNTTTAGAAAAAGAGCAATATCTCCAATGTCAGCTTGAGTCGGAATATATTTAACCGANGAATTGTCATTGCTTGNCCAGGGCTCATCTATATTGTCCTCAGGGTTTCCCAATGGAATTCCAGGGCCAACCTCAACAATTACACCGCTTAGAATTTCTTGCTTTTCAATAACGCTTGGCGGGAGATAGAGTCCTGCTTTCGACTTTTTTTCACCCTTATCTGGCTTTATTAGTACGCGGTCACCTACCACTAAAATTTGTTTATTTTTGCTTCGCACAGTAAAAAATTAGCAATTTTTAACTGTTAGTNCAAGCAAGAGAAAATCTTGAATATTGAATTAGGNGAAGCGAAATTCAGTTTATGAAACTAAAAATAAAGCTAGCAAGTTCTAAAAACGATCTCAAAAATGTACTTAAAATTAGAAAGCGTGTATTTATTAAGGAGCAGCAAATTCCGACATCAATTGAAATTGATGAAAATGAAAATAAATCATTCTATATCCTTGCTTATTTTGAATCACAGCCGGTAGGAACAGCGCGCTGGAGAGATTCTGGTGAAGGTATCAAGCTTGAAAGATTTGCAGTTTTAAAGCAATTTAGAAAAAAAGGAATAGGNAGCGCCCTAACACATTTTATTATCGATCACGTTCCTAAAGAAAGAAAGATATATTTAAACAGTCAGCATTCTGCAATTGGTTTTTATAAAAAGCTTGGATTTGTTGCAGAAGGCCCTACTTTTAAAGAGGCCGATATTACCCATCAAAAAATGATATATTATAGANAATCATTCAAGAAAGCGTAAACTAAACTAGTCATTTATCTCTTATATTCTTTTCCATAACNTCGATTTAAAAGACGAAAATATTCAATGCAAAAACTAGTATATAAAAGAATGGGACAACTTATGATGGCTTATTGGCCATATATTATTCTGTCGTCTTTGTCTGCTATAATTTTTGTACTGCTCAATGGATTGTCTATTTGGCTTACCGCAACTCTCATTAATAATATACTTTTAGATTTTGATTCAATTTTGCAATCTCAATCTGAGTGGTCAGCTAGGGAAACTTTAACCCCAAACGAAGCTCTGAAGTATTGGACCAATGTTGCAATATTAAGAGATACACCNNCAGANTCATTAAAAGTTTTATGTTTGACAATACTTGGAGTTTTCTTNGTTAAGAATATTTTTCTGTACTTAAAAAATATCTTATTGTATATGGTTCAATTAAATATCGTCAAAGANATTAGGGACAAGCTGTACAATCATATTCAAAAACTTTCGCTAGGGTACTTTAATAAAGAAAAAAGTGGTACTATAACTTCTGTTATTATTAATGATGTTGAACAACTTCAGGGAGCCTTATCAGTTGCCTTCCAAAAGCTTTTTGTCGAACCAATAAATATTCTAACATTTGCCACTCTTCTTTTCATTATTAGNTGGAAATTAGCCTTGATTGCTATTGTCATAATACCNTTAGCTGGTGTGGCAATAATTACAATAGGAAAAAGTATCCGTAGAAAATCNAGAAGAACACAAAAGAAGATAGCTGAAATTATGCAAATACTAAGCGAAAATTTATCTTCAATTAGAATAGTAAAAGCTTTTGTAAATGAAAAAGAGGAAATAAAAAAATTCTCAAGAGAAACCACAAATTATTTATCNCTTCATCTCAAAAGAGCAAGACTTGATCTTATTGCAGCGCCAATAACAGAAAGCTTTGGAGTTATTATTGGTGTAGTCTTGCTTTGGTATGGAGGTTCTGAGGTGATTTTACAGAGAGGGTTAATTGCTGAAGACTTCATTCGTTTCATATTAATATTATTTTCCATTCTAGGCCCAATCAAACAACTTAGTAACGTCAACATAAGAATTCAAGCTGGGGCTGCATCAGCCGAAAGAATATTTAACCTTCTTGACACGGAGCCTCAAATAGTAGAAATAAATAATCCTACCAAACTCCAGAATTTCAAAANTGAAGTAGTATTCAAGAATGTCAANTTTGAATACTTTGCGGGAGATGGACCCGTTCTTGACAACATTAATTTTTCCATAAAAAAGGGTGAAGTGGTTGCTTTGGTGGGCCCAAGCGGTTCAGGTAAATCTACTATCGCTGACTTAATACCAAGNTTTTATGATGTTAACTCAGGTTCTATCATGTTTGATGGAGAAGATATTAAAAATGCTTCACTTGCTTCGTTGCGAAATAATTTAGGAATCGTATCGCAGGAAGTAGTTCTATTTAATGATACAATTCGCAATAATATTGCTTACGCACAGCCAAATAAAGATGAGAGTGAAATACGCAAAGCAGCTGAAGCCGCCAATGCATTAGAGTTTATTGAAAAAACTCAAGATGGTTTTGATACCGTTGTTGGGGAAAGAGGAGTTAAGTTATCNGGTGGNCAGAAGCAGCGCCTAGCCATTGCAAGAGCACTGCTTAAAAATCCTTCAATCCTTATCCTTGACGAAGCAACATCAGCTCTAGATACAGAATCTGAAAAAAAAGTTCAAAAAGCTATAGAGTCACTAATGAAAGATAGAACCGCTTTAGTTATCGCTCACAGGTTGTCCACAGTTCAGAACGCAGATAAAATAATCGTGATTGAAAAAGGAGTTGTAGTTGAAAATGGTTCCCATAGTGAGCTGTATGAAAAAAACGGTCTTTACAGAAGACTTTATGATATTCAATTCGATTAGCTTGTAAATGCAAAAATTAAACATCTTTTTCAGTAATTCTATTTCAACGCATAAATGGGGCGGCGGTGAAAAATGGATGGTCACTGCTGCTAATGGGTTAAAGTCTAGAGGTCATAANGTGACGCTTTCAGGCAAGGCAAATTCTGAATTTCTCAAAAGAGCACAGCAAGCAGGTTTAAAAACGATACCATTAAATATTTATGCAGATTATAACCCTTTAAAAATTTGGCACACAAAAAAAATCTTAAAAAAGCAATCAGTTGATGTTATTGTTCTTAATCTAAACAAAGACATAAGGGTAGCTGGTCTAGCTGCAAAGTGGGCCAGGGTCCCTGCAATCATAGCAAGAAATGGGATTCAATTGTTTTCTGATAAGTGGAAATATAAAAAGACAATAGAAATCGTTGATGGNATCATAACAAATTCNAAATCAATTCAAGCAGCATATAATCAGTTCTCATGGATGGATAAAGATAAGACTGTAGTTATTTATAATGGATTAAAGCTAAACGAATCAATTCAAANGGTTAATATTCGCGATAAGTGGCAAATTAAAGAAGATGTCCCTATTTTTGTTGCAGCGGGCAGACTAACATCTCAAAAAGGTTTTGACTTGCTGATTGATGCAGCAAAGCTTGTTGATTCCCAATCAAAGTCATTTCATATTCTCATTGCAGGCACCGGAAAAGACCACAATCAACTTCAAGCTCAAATTGAAAAAAATAATGTTTCAGATAAGATTCAGCTTATTGGATTTCAGGAAAATCTAGATTCAATCATTATGGCAGCTGATTATGTAATAATGCCCTCAAGGCAAGAAGGAATGCCTAATGTAGTCATGGAAGGAATGGCTCTCGGCAAGCCTGTGCTGGCTGCAAATGTTAACGGTGTTCCTGAATTAATGAAACACCTTAAAACTGGATATATTTTTGAACCCCTAAAAGTTGAAGCGATCGCTGAAGCTATGAATTATGCAATTGATAATCATGCAACAGAAACAGCTCTAAATTGGGGCGCTCTTGCAAAGAGGCATGTAGCTGAAAACTTTACTGTTGAGAGCATGCTTGATAAGCTTGAAAATTATTTTTATCAACGTATCAACGCATCTAGCAGAAAATAAAAATTTCAATGCTTCCAAATTTTATTATCATTGATTTCGACAGTACGTTCATCTCAAAGGAATCGCTTGACGAGCTTGCATCTCATGCGCTGCAAAGATCAAAATCAAAAGATTTAATTTTAGATCAAATTCATCAATTAACAGATGATGGTATGAGTGGAAAAATAACATTTTATGAATCAATAAACTCAAGATTGAAGCTTATTAGCGCAACTAAGGAAGATGTTAAATTTGTTTCAAATAATTTAAAAGCTCATGTAACAGATTCCTTTAAAAGGAACAAATATTTTATAAATGAGCANTCAGACAAAATATACATTATTTCTGGTGGGTTTAAAGATATGTTGATACCGGTTTTAACAAGTTTCGGTATTCCAAAAAAAAATATTTTTGGAAATGATTTTATTTATGATGGTGAAAAAATAATCAGTTTTGATTCAGAAAATCCTCTAACAAAAGTTGATGGAAAAGCTCAGGTGATTGAATCACTTTCGCTTAATGGNGAGATTCATGCTATTGGNGATGGGTATAACGACTATCAATTGAAAGCTGCGGGATCAGTCACAAAATTTTTTGCCTTTACAGAAAATATATTTCGTAAGGAAGTCTGCGATCTTGCTGATAAAATAATTGGATCACTTGATGAATATATAGATTGCGTAAACGAATNAAACACTTTATTGGAAAAGTTTTTAAATTACAGTAATTAATTGATAAGTAAATTCAAATGACAATGCTTCAAAATACACTTTCTGAAAAAATACCTAACTGGCAAGAGTCCTTAAAAAATATCTTGAGCGAGAAAGGAAAAAAAGTCATCAGTGAAGTAACTGTTGAGCAAGCAGTGAAGGGTATGCGTGGTGTAAAAAGTTTAATCTGTGACACATCGTCTGTCTCAGCTGAAAAGGGGCTTATAATACGCGACCACCCCATTTTAGATATTACTCACATCCTCCCTGAAGAAGTACTGCATCTTCTTTTAACCGGAGATTTGCCAAGCGACGATCAGCTTGCGGATTTGCAAAATCAATTAAAATTACATCAAGATCCCCCAGATTATATTTGGAAAGTTTTGGAAGCAATGCCTGCTGATTCGCACCCCATGACAATGCTTTCAGTTGCTATACAGTCTATGAGAGTGGACAGTTTATTTGTAGAAAAATTTAACAAAGGAACGGTAAAAAGCGATTATTGGAAGTGGATACTAGATGATGGAATAAAGCTTATTGGAGTTTTGCCCTCAATAGCTGCTGGTATCTATAGAATGAGAACAGACAAAAACAATCGCATTTCTAATGATCCCGATCTCGATTGGGCTGGAAATTTCGCTCATATGCTTGGAGTTAACGAAAGTGATGATTTTAAAAAGCTAATGCGTCTATATTTAATGTTACACTCAGATCATGAAGGTGGCAATGTTAGCGCATTCAGTTCCCTCACAGTTGCTTCTTCGCTTTCTTCTCCATTTCTGGCAATTGGAGCCGGACTTAATGGTTTGGCTGGGCCATTGCACGGCCTCGCAAATCAGGAATGCTTAAAGTTTGTTTTAGAAATACGCGACCATTTTAATGGATCTCCTACTAAAGAAGAGCTTGCTGAATTTTGCTGGAAAAGGCTCAATAATGGAAGAGTTATTCCAGGCTATGGACATGCAGTACTAAGATGCCCAGATCCACGATTCACTGCTTTTATGAATTTTGGGAAAAAACATATACACGATGATGATGTATTTAGAATTGTTGAATCATTATTTGATGTTGTGCCCCCAGTTTTAAGAGAGCATGGAAAAGCAAAAAATCCCTGGCCTAATGTTGATGCCGCTTCTGGTTCTTTACTATACTATTATGGATTAAAAGAGTTTAACTATTACACAGTTCTTTTTAGTCTTTCAAGAGTGATGGGTATTGTATCTCAAATTGTAATTAATAGAGCCTTACGAATACCAATTACCAGACCAAAGTCTGTATCCATAGATTGGCTTAAAAACAACATTTGATATTCTCATTTTTCAGCCTTATTCAAAAAAATCAATTCACAACAGTACCTATTAAACCTTTAAGTTTATTTTTATTATTGCTTGCCTTGTGCTTTCANTCCTGCGCCTCACATCCAGTCGTTAACCCTCATTTGCCAGAAGCTGGAAAAACAAAAAGGGGTTATGCTGTTTCACTTGAAAACGTTGCACCTTTTCTATGGTATAGAGTTGGTATATCTGATAAAAGTGAACTAGGGCTTCGTTTAGGTCTGCCAATTTATGGTTCAGGNATAGATTATAGTCGNCTTCTTTATAAAAAAAACAANAAATGGGANATGTTAAATTTATCCTGGTCGGTNAATCCAAATTACAATATGGATGCTACGTATTATAAATTTAAAACAAAAAAAACTGATACTGAATTTTTGAAATCTCGCTGGATTGGTTTACGAATGATGTCGATTCAAAAAGGAATAGTTGGTCACACAAGCAATCGCTTTGGGCTCTTATTTGGCTTTCAAAGAAATCCTAGATGGGGTATGGAAATTGGATATTTTCACGATCCAACTTCGATACCATTTACTGAAATTTTTAATACTAAATGGGATCCACTTTCTGAGCAAAATAGAGATAGATTTTCTAAAAAACCAGTTACCGATAAAGACTCGGGTTTTCCTTCAGAATTTTCAAGGGTCACAGGTATCTCACTAAGCATCTTTTTTGACCTTGATGCACCTAAAAAGAAATAAAGATGCTTTCAAAAAAAATAAAATCATTTTTCGATTTAAGTGTTTCTGCAAAATTTGATGGAGTCTCAAGTGAGCATCCTATAATTGTGCTCAACTCTATAAAAAATATTATTGGTGATAACAGAAAAAACCCATCCAAACTACTTTTAGATTTTGCTGAAGAAAAAGCTAACCAGTATCCTTTAAGAGATGATGATAAAGAAATATTGCAAGTGGTTGCAAAAGAAGGCGTTGGAAATTCAGTTTTTATCTCAGATCTTGAAGACGCATGTCAGTCAGGGGTTCCTGAAATCATTGAAAAAGAGGCTGCAAGACTCCAATGGGTTAGCGATAATGGACTGGGAGGATTTGAGGTTTTAGTNGAAATGGCATTGCAAGATTACAAAAGACTGGGAGTCTTTTCTTTTCATCTTTTGCGAGCAAATAACTTCAACAGAGACGTAGCAAATACCTGGCCTTACACCAGATGTCTTGTTAAAGAGATTATTAAAACCCCATTACCTGAGCCTCATCCGTTTACTGACTTAGATTTTCAATTGTTCGAATCTAAGGATAGATTAGAAATNATNGAGNTAACCAGTGCACACCGTTTCTGGAACGGCGATTATGTCAGANAGAATGGATANAAAAGAGAAATTTCTCATTGGTATAAAAATAAAAAAANATCTAACTATNTCAATGACAAAGCTGTATTGNAAGANATCGANTCATATTTATNAAAAGGTGGAGATTTTTTTNTTAAAGNAGCAGAGCAATTAATTAANAAAGATAAAGACTTNGTTTATTTAGAATCGTTGCGCTATCTTATTAAGAACGATCAATCTTTTGCTAGNTTTGNCTCAACCCAAATTTCAAAACTTTTAAATAAANATGNATGATAAAAAAAAGATTGAACTTCTTTTTGAAGAGGGTAAATCAAAATATTTAAATAGAGAATACTTTGATGCGCATGAGGTTTGGGAAGATCTATGGTCGGACTACTATTTACCAGACAGAAAGCTGGTTCAAGGACTCATTCAGCTTTCTGTGAGCTTAGTTCATCTTAACAACGGTAATTTAAAAGGAGCGAAAAGTTTGTTAATAAAATCAAAAGAAAAATTTGCCCAGTTTGAAAAAACAGATAGGCCAATAAATCTTAAGCTATTAAAGAGGGAATTAATTAGCTTAGAAAATGAATACGAGAAAATTCACGACCCAAAAGATTTTGATTGGTCGTTAGCACCAAGGATAGAATAATTATGAAAATAACAGCCTTATTTGTAAGTGATTTTCAGAAAGGGACTCAAATCTCTGAAAAATTAATAGCAATTGATTTCCAAGTAAAGTTTGTTGAAAAAATTGATGATATATCTGACAAATATGCTTTTGTAATAATTGATTTAGATGACAAAAATTTTGGAAATAAAAATTTTGTTAAAAATGTTAAATCAAAGTCAAACATTTTTATTATTGGATATATGAACTCTCTCAAAAAACACTCTGTGGATTCATTTAAAAAAAATGGATGTGATTTAATTTTAAGCGGATCTTCTTTACTTAAGAATATCGAAAGTTTGACTCATGAAATTTATAATAAGAGCTCGCAACCTTAAGTTGTCAAATTGAATCTAAATTAAAGAATAAATTCTAATGAGTTTTACTCTGTCATTATTAAATTCAAAAATCAATAATATAAAATTTTAAAAATGAGTCAACCATATTTAACAAAAGTTTTTCATTTCAACGCTGCCCATCAGTATGGGCATGATTCTTGGTCTAATGAAAAGAACTGGGATGTATTTGGACCTGATTCAAAAATTCATGGACACAATTACACTTTAGAAGTAATGGTCACTGGGTCAATAAATCATGAAACCGGTTTTATAGTTGACCTAGGTCATTTAAAAAAAATTGTTAAAAAACATGTTATTGATATACTTGACCACAGCCTTTTTGATAAAGAGGTTGAATGGTTTAAAGACAGGCAACCCAGCTCTGAGAACTTAGTGATATATATTTGGAACCAAATACATCCGCATTTAATAGGTGTTAAGCTTCATCGTATAAGACTGCACGAGACCCCTACCATATTTACTGATTATTATGGAGCATGATCAAAGAATTAAAGAATATTTTTATCATATTCTTTCAGCGGTATTTATAGCATCTCTTGTAACCTGTAATTTAATAGCAAACAAATTTGTTACTGTTGATCTGGGTTTTAAAGTATTTATTGTTTCAGCTGGAATATTGCCCTATCCAATAACTTTTCTAGTAACAGATCTCATATCAGAGCTCTATGGTCAAAAGAAAGCTAATAGAGTTGTAATTTCAGGATTTATAGCTTCGCTTTTTGTTCTATTATTCCTTTGGCTAGGTGGTCAATTTAACGCCATACCTGAATCTGTCGTTAGTGATCAAACCTATAACGCTGTCTTTAGAAACGCATGGAGAATTATTGCAGCCTCGATGGTAGCATATCTTTTTGCTCAATTTGTTGATGTGAGAATATTTCATTTTTGGAAAAAACTAACAAACGGGAAGCACTTATGGCTCAGAAATAATGGTTCTACTATAGCTTCTCAGTTAATTGATACTACACTGGTCATATCAATTCTATTTATAGGTGTTTGGGATTTGAATCAAATAATGAATGGCATTCTTGATGGTTGGTTATTCAAAATGCTTATGGCATTTATTGATACCCCAATCATTTACGGAGTCATTCATCTGTTAAGAAATAAAATCCCCATCCATCAAGAATGAAGACACTCATTATAGCGCTATCGATATGGATTTATAAAAAATTTAAAAAAATTAAAGAGGAAAAGAATGAAAGATAAAATTGAACAAATCGCTAAGCTTTCCAGAGACTTGCTTATAAGCGTTGGAGAGGATCCTCAAAGAGAAGGNTTGTTAAAAACTCCTATGAGATCAGCTAAGGCATGGAGTTTTTTTACACAAGGATATACCGCAGATACCGATACAATCATTAACGATGCAATTTTCAATGAAGATTGCAATGACATGGTTGTTGTAAGAGATATTGAATTCTTCTCAATGTGCGAACACCACATGATACCTTTTTTTGGGAAAGCTCATGTTGGATACATTCCCAATGGAAAGGTAATTGGNCTTTCAAAAATTCCAAGAATTGTNGACATGTTCTCNAGNAGATTGCAAGTCCAAGAAAGATTAACTCATCAAATAGCTAATACGCTTAAAGATAAGCTTAATCCAACGGGAGTAGCNGTNGTGATGGAGGGAAGGCANATGTGTATGCAGATGCGCGGAGTTGAGAAACAAAATAGCTTCGCAACAACTTCAGCNATGCTTGGACAATTTCGTAAGTCAAATGAAACTAGAGCAGAATTCTTGAGTTTNATAGGAAAATGAANCANAAAATCAACATTGTTGATCTAGGAAAAATGGATTACAAATCNACNTGGGATTTGCAAATACAATTTCAAGAGAAAGTCCTTAAGGGANTTGAGCAAGATACNCTTTTTCTTGTTGAGCATGAACCTGTTTATACACTAGGAAAGAATGCNAATAAAAACAACCTTCTCAAAACTAANAGNNNAGATGTAAAAGTCTATAATGTTGAAAGAGGAGGTGATATTACNTATCATGGACCTGGTCAGTTAGTAGGNTACCCTATACTTAATCTTANNAACTACAAAAAAAACATAGCATGGTTTATGAGGACACTTGAATTAATNTTGATTGATACTCTAGCATCNTTCAATATTGTTGCAAGTCAAAAGGAGGGATTAACTGGNGTNTGGGTNCATGATAAAAAGATAGGCGCCCANGGAGTNAGNATNACNAGATGGGTAACTATGCACGGATTTTCACTTAATGTAAATACCGACTTAAAGTATTTTGAAAATATTATCCCTTGCGGTATTGTTGATTGTAAGATAACATCAATGAAAGATCTTCTAGGTTCTCCTCAAAGTATGGACTTAACAAAAAAAAGAATAGCGAAAATATTTAATGAGATTTTTACTGCATCATCAATTAGTTCTCAGGCGGTTTAATGGCTAAGTTTCAAGGGTTTCAAAAAAAACAACTTCTTGATATTTATCGCAATATGATTCTTGCGCGAAAATTAGATGATCGTGAAATGACATTATTAAAACAAGGAAAAGCATTCTTTCACATAGGATGCTCTGGACATGAAGCAGCTCAGTTAGCAGCTGCTAATAATATGAAACCCTCTGTTGATTGGGCGTATCCATATTATAGAGATGCAGCTCTTTGTCTAGGCTTAGGAATGTCAGGCAAGGATCAATTGTTAGCTTTTCTTGCCAAGGATGCCGATCCGAGTTCTGGTGGGCGTCAAATGCCACAGCATTATGGCAACAAAGATTTGAGAATAGTAACCCAATCAAGCCCTACTGGAACCCAATTTCTGCAGGCGGTAGGGTGCTCAATGTCAAGAAAATGGGAAAAGAGTAAAGAAATAGTATACGTATCATCCGGAGAAGGTAGTACTAGTGAGGGCGAGTTTCATGAAGCGTTAAATTGGTCAAGCAGAGAAAAGCTTCCCGTTATTTTTCACATTCAAGATAATGGCTATGCTATTAGTGTTCCAGTATCTGATCAAATTGCAGGTAGTTCAGTTTTTGACATGGTTTCGGGGTATGAGAATCTGGCAAAGTATGATGTTGATGGCACAAATTTTTTCGAAACAAACCTAGCTTTTCAACAGGCCGCTGATAGAGCTCGAAAAGGTAAAGGTCCGTCAGTTATTGTTTCAAGGGTTGTAAGATTGCTGTCGCATTCCTCGTCTGACGATCAAAGAAAATATCGCTCTGAAAAAGACCTAGAATTGGATATGGCCAGAGATCCTATTATTAAATTCGAAAAAGACTGTTTAGGCGCAAACGTAATTACAAAAAAAGATATTAAAGATATACAATCTGAAGTAGAGAAATATATAGAGGAAGCTGTAAGCTGGGTAGAAAATCAGGATGACCCTGACCCTAAAACAGCTCTTGACCATATATTTTCAGATATTTCAGAACCTGAAGAACCAGAGATTAATTCAATAAATGATAAAATTGTCATGGTCGATGCTATTAATCATGCTCTAGATGAAGAGATGGAAGTAAACAAAAAGATGATCGTTTATGGTGAAGACATTGCGGATCCAAAAGGTGGGGTTTTTACTGCAACAAAAGGTTTAACAGATAAGTATGGCAAGGAAAGAGTTTTTAATTCACCATTAGCTGAAGCTTCAATAGTAGGAACCGCGATTGGTTTAGCCGTTACAGGCTGGAAGCCATGTGTTGAAATCCAATTCGGTGATTATATTTGGCCAGCGATGATGCAAATAAGAGATGAAGCAGCGTGTATAAGATACAGGTCAAATGGAGCATGGACTAGCCCATTGGTAATACGAGTCGCAGTAGGTGGATATATTCATGGAGGGCTGTACCATAGTCAATCTATTGACAGTTATTTTTTCAATATTCCAGGAATTAGAGTCGCGTTTCCCTCAAACGCATCGGACGCTAAAGGACTTCTCAAATCCTCATTACGAATGGATGACCCTGTGATTTTCTTAGAGCATAAAGGACTTTATAGACAGGGATATGCCGCTACACCAGAGCCAGATAAAGACTATGTTCTTCCCTTTGGAAAAGCTAATCTGATCGAGGAGGGTGATATATTAACAATTGTTACTTGGGGAGCGATGGTACAAAAGTCAATTGATGCAATCAAATTGTGCAATCTTGAAAAAGGTGATGTTGATTTGATTGACTTAAGAACACTTAACCCAATTGATTGGGCAGCAATTCATAATTCTGTTGAAAAAACCGGCAAGTTATTAATTGTTCATGAAGATCTTTTAACAGGTGGAGTTGGAGCTGAGATCGCTGCTAAAATTTCCGATGAACTTTTTGAGGAATTAGATGGACCTATTAAAAGAGTAGCGGCAAAGGATTGTCATGTTCCTTATCATGAT
>PBOO01000048.1 GCA_002724475.1 Fidelibacterota bacterium
TCAAGGCCTCAGATGAATTTATACCCAACTTACTAAACAGAATAAATGTAGAAAAAAATAAACTTGCTAATAAGCCTCACAGAACTAGTAAAGGCTTAATCTTAGGTTTTTCTCCAGCAAACGCCTTTCTTATGTCTGCAGCCTTGATTTGTTTTGTTGTTATTTCAGTAAATATTTTTCCAGATTTTAACAATTCGAATCAATCTACGATAGTTTCTGAACCTGTAAATCAATCGATAATGAATCTGAATCAACCCTCCTTAGTTTCAAAAGATAATTCTTCAGTTTTTCAAGCTGACAGTTCAGATACTACAACTATACCGAAAACAAATACTCAATTGAATGATAAGATAAAATTTGTAAAAAATAAGCGTTAGGCTGATTTTTTATATTTTTTATTTCTATTCGAATATAATGTATTTGAATTAGAAGATATTTATCTTCTGATATGTCTTTTTATAAACAAATAGCTATTATTGTATTATTCTTTATAATACTATTTTTATTCTTTGCTCCTTCAAGCAATAATTTTCTATTAATTACTCTTAAAGGAATATCATCTGGGGCATTAATTCTAATTTTTATTCAATACGGATTTCCAAGTATTTTATATAGTGAAAAAAGCGATGTTCCAAATAACGAAGTTGATGATATCTATGAGTATTCTAAGGTTTTAGATAGTAATGATTTAAAGTACAAAAAACTCGTTAAGAGTATTTTAGGTGGAATTCGATCTACCAATGATCATTATTCATCAGCCCTATATCTAATCAATAAAGAAACTTTATCTTTCGAAACCAGGTTTTCAGATAAAAATATATTTAAAACAACAGTGCCATTAGAGAATAATTTTTTAAATGATATTATCTTGAACAAAGAAAATAAAGTTGAAAATAAAAAGCAAGATGTTAGCACGTTTTGGAATGAGTTGATTGACAAAGAGGATTGGAGAGGAAGTGAGTCTATGATAGGTTTTCCAGTTACGTACAAAGAACATGCAATAGGTGTTTTAGTTGTTTTCATTGATCATTTTTCAAAGATAAACACTAAGGATAAGACAATAATCACAACTTTTGTGGATATCTTAAATGAAGGTATTTCTAGTATTGAAGAATTTGAATCAAATATTTCCCGCCAAAACAACATTGATCGCATCCAGAGCCTCTATAGTGATTTTGATCCAGAGTCTGAAATCTCAAATTTCCTTGATACCGTTGTAGAGGTGAGTCGCTCCATTTTCACTTATGATAAACTAACTATCTGTTTTGATACAGATAACTCTGATGAGCTAGAAATTGCTATCACAGATGGCTTTGATGAGGACGCGCTTAAAGACTTAAGGTTTGATTCAAGAAATAANATNATTGGTCTTTCGTATGTTGACAATGAACTTNTAGTTCTTNATAGGTGGAAGTTGCAATTTCCAGAGATCAAGCGATTNAACTCAGTNNATCAAGATAATATTAAATTTGATATGATTTTAAGTTCTCCCTTACGTTCAGAAGGAAAAGCTGTTGGAAATTTTACAATCGAACGAATCGATAAATCTTTCACAAATGAAGAGGTTGAATTAGTTACTAAATTAACNGATGCAATGAACAATGTATTGTCATGGATTAGCACGCATCATCAATTAAGCCAATCAGCGACACGTGATGGGCTTACTGGTTTATTGAATCACAAAACCTTCTTAGAAAGGTTTGAAAAAGAAATAAATAGATCAAACAGATTTGANCATGAATTGGGACTTATATTTTTTGATATAGATAAATTCAAATCAATTAACGATACTTATGGACATCTCTATGGTGACTACGTNCTCGAAGAAGTAAGTAGAATCATCTCGAANAATGTNAGGTCCATCGATATCGTTGGAAGATACGGCGGGGAGGAATTTTCAGTTATCCTTGTNAATACNAATATTAAGGATTGTATANNTNTTGCTGAAAAAATAGTAAAAAAGATCGCAAAGAAAACATATTTAANAGATGGTATTGCTGNAAACCTNACAATCAGCGCTGGTATGTCTGGCTTTCCTGTTCATTCAGATAGCATAAGAGACTTGATCGGAAAAGCTGATAAGGCTATGTATCAAACAAAGCTCAAAGGTGGAAATGGAGTAAGTATTGCGGAATAATAAAACCATAAGCTATTCAACGATAAAGATGAATTTATTTCTAATTATAATATTTACGCTTTTTATAAGCGGATGCCAGTCTACTGCGCCAACGGTAAAAAATGTTGAAACAAAAAACTCTTCATTTCAAAAACGATCGAAAGACCCAAACCCTGAAGCTTTAAAATTTTTCATGAACGGTCAGATGTTGATGAATCAAGGTCAATTTGCCGAAGCAATTCTAGAATTTCAAGATGCGCTTGCATTAGACCCAAATGTAGCAACGATCTATTCTGCGTTAGCTGAAAGCTATTGGAATATCGGTAAGCCTGAGCTTTCAATGAAAAATTTAAATAAAGCTCTTGAGCTAGACCCTAACGATGAGGACGCTCTTAAAATGATGGCTGACCAGTTCATTATGCAGAAAAAATATAGTGAAGCAGTTGAGCCATATAGTATTCTTAAAAAAAATAACCCTATGGATACTCAATATATAATTGCTTTAGCTGAGCTAAAAAAGGTTAATAAAGATTTTCATTCAGCTATGAAGCTTTACCTTGAGGCCTATGAATTGGAGCCATCTAGATACGAATTGCTTGAAGCTGCGGGTAGGAATGCATTGCAGTTGGAGGATAAGAATGAGGCTAGAGCTATTTTTAAGGAATTATCTGAAAAAGAACCCGGTGAATTAAGCTATATCAATATCTATTCTGAGCTAGCACTTCAATCAAAAGAATATAACGAAGCGATTCAGCATTTGAACGAACTCAATAAGAAATATGGAAATAGTAAAGATAGAGATGCTAAGCTTGGAATATTGCTATTTGAATCTGGCAAGATTCAGGAAGGTAAATCAACTCTCAAAGGTCTTTATGACGATTCTCAATTAAGCGCGCAATATATTTTCTCCCTTTTTGAAATGTACCTAGACACAGATGAGGTTGAAAATGCAGCCATGCTTGGAGATAAGTTGATAGCAGATTTTCCTGATGACTGGAGAGGGTATTATAGCAGAGCTTTGGTCTTTTTGAACCAGAATGAATTTGATTCAGCAATATCCATACTTGCACCTGTGTCAGATATTTTTAATAAAATATTTTCTATTCAGTACATGCTTGGATTAAGCTATAGTAGAATTAAAAAGTATAATGATGCTTTAGTGCATTACAATCGAGCGCTTTCATTGCAGCCNGAATCAGTGGGAGTTTTACATTCAATGGCTATTGCCTATGATGAAACTGGTGATTGGAATAAATCAGATAATATCTATAAAGAATTAATTGAAAGAAATAAATCTGACGCTCAAGCCTTTAACAATTATGCGTACAGCTTGGTTGAAAGAAATAAAGAGCTAGACAAGGCATTAGAATATGCGAAGAAAGCAATAGAGCTTGAGCCAGAGAATCCGTCTTACTTGGACACAATAGGATGGGTTTACTATAAGCTTGATGACTTGAAAAGGGCAAAAAAATTCATTGAACAATCAATCGAGATTAAAAGCGATAATTCTATTGTACTCGAACACCTCGGAGATATTCTTATGAAATCAAATGACAGGGATAACGCATTCATTTATTACAAAAAAGCATATGAATATGATAAAGAAAATAAACGCTTAAGAAAAAAGGCNTACCCTGAAGATTAGTTCAATATTTTGTGTGNCTCTTAATTTATTTGCTTGCAGTTCTTATTTAACTGTTTCTGATAAAGACATTGAAAATATTGAGTATTCTAATTTAGAAATAAAAGAATTTTGCAGAGGAACTGGAAATCTTATTTCATCAGGTAATTTTAATGGTAGGTTGAATTTTACATTCACCTCTTCAAAGAATGATCTTTATATTGAATTCAAGGATCTCCTAGGAAGAAAAACTTTATTTATAATTATTAAATCTAATGATATTATTGCTTGGGATATCAGGAATNACCGTAAATATGANAAAGCATCTCTATTGATAGCNTTTCCATTTTTTGAGATNATTCAACCNTTTCACCTTGCTCAATTTTTGAGAGGATCTGTTCCAAGTGATTTTTCAGATCCAGAAAGCATACTTGATCGTTCAAGTTTAACTAATGGAGAAATTCAATTCACAACAAACCAAACTGAAAATGGAATTTTAATAAATTCTGTATCTTTTGATCTAAANGATGAGAAGGAAAAGATTACAATATCAGTGGATAATAGGGAGTTTGATGCGCAGTATCCCCATTTGATCAAACAAATTCCTCAATTTATAATGCCAATCAAAGGAAACTCATGAAGATATCTTTTGTAATTCCTGTCTATAATGAAAAGGATTCTCTCGAAGAATTGTATAATGAAATTATTGCAGGCGTTGGATCTAAAACTTATGAAATAATATTTATTGACGATGGATCAACCGATGGTTCAGTAAATATTATCGAGCAATTGGCGAAGATGGATAGCAATGTAATTGTGATACAATTCTACAGAAATTATGGAAAATCTGCTGCACTCTCTGAAGGATTTAAACATGCTGAAGGTGATTGTATTATTACCATGGATGCTGATTTGCAAGATGACCCAGCTGAAGTAGATAGTTTGTTATTAAAATTAAACGAAGGATATGATTTGGTCTCAGGATGGAAGAAAGATCGTAAAGATCCCTTATCTAAAAAATTACCTTCAAAATTTTTCAACCTTATTACGCGAATTTTCACAGGAGTGAAAATTCATGATTTTAATTGTGGACTAAAGATTTATAGAAAATCTGTTATCAAGACTTTAGATATTTACGGAGGAAGACACAGATATATCCCTGCATTAGCTGGTCAAAAAAAGTTTAAGGTGTCAGAAATTGTTGTCAATCACAGACCTAGGAAGCATGGAGAAACAAAATATGGAGGAAGACGTTTTTTTCATGGTTTCTTTGACCTTATTTCTGTCCTTTTCTTATCTAAGTATATTCAGAGCCCTTTGTACTTTTTTGGTCAGATAGGACTTTTTACTTTTGCAGCTGGATCTATCATTGAAGGATATGTTCTTTATTTAAAATATTTTGAAGGCGAGCCTTTTGCCAAGCATTTTGCCTTGCTGATCTTAGGAGTACTATTGATTGTTATAGGTATCCAGTTCTTTTCAATTGGGCTCATTGGTGAAATGATAGCAAACTCTAACCAAGATAAAGAAGCTCGAATAAAAAAAATAACTAAGTCATAAAAGAATGAAAGTTGTATTGATAGGTCCATTTCCTCCCTTAAGAGGTGGAATTTCAATGTTCAATCATTCGCTGTCAAATGAATTTGAAAAGACACATGAGGTGTTTCGAATATCGTTTTCATTACAATATCCAAAATTCCTCTTCCCTGGAAAATCGCAATACAATGAATTTTTAGGTAAACCAGCAGAAAAATTAGTGAGCTCTATTAACCCTTTATCGTGGTCTAAAACTGCTAAACGCATAGGTGATATCAAACCAGATCTTGTAATATTTCAATACTGGCATCCTTTTTTTTCTCTGGCTTTCTCTTCAATTGCAAAAAAAATTAAAAGAGGTTTTAAAGCTAAGATCATTGTCAATTGTAATAACATCATCCCTCACGAGCCTAATTTCCTCGATAAATATTTAACAAAGAAATTTTTTAAATATGGCGATTATTTTGTAACGATGTCACAAACAGTAAAAAAAGTATTATTACAAATAGATCCCCATGCAAAATTCATTGAATCAAAACATCCCATCTATGATATCTTTGGNGATNCCATCAAAAAAGATATTGCTATGCGAAATCTATCTTTATCAAAAGAGTTAGATAAAAAAATCATTCTATACTTTGGTTTAATTCGAGAATACAAAGGCTTAGATATTTTGATCGAAGCGGCTCAAAAATTAAAAACGAAACTCGGTAATTTTAAGATAGTGGTTGCAGGCGAGTGTTATGGTAANGAAGCAAAGTATTTAAACCTTGCCAAAAAACTAGATGTTNTAGACTGCTTTGACTTTAGATTTCAATTTGTTAAAGATCAGCACATTAGTAGTTATTTTTGTTCAAGTGATGTTGTTGTTTTGCCATANCGATCTGCTACCCAAAGCGGTGTCATACCANTAGCATATCACTTTAATAAACCCGTTATTACNACNAATGTTGGAGGTCTGCCTGAAAATGTTCTAGATGGCCAAACTGGATTTATTTGCAATCCAACACCCAAAGAACTATCGAANAGTATTGTGAAGTTTTTTTCGTCATCGCATGGTTTTTCCTCAAGCGTAATGGATTTCAANAAGCAGTTTTCGTGGGAGATTTTTGTTAAGAACATTATNGAGGGTTCTTGTGAAAAATAATTTTGTAGATATATTTGTGTTGAACTGGAACCAAAAAAACCTTTCACTGAAATGCATTGAATCGCTAACAAAATTAACATATAAAAATAATAGAATTTATTTTATTGATAATGGCTCAACTGATGGATCTCACATTGCAGTGAAAGACCAATTCCCCGCTGTAGATATTTTGAGGTCAGAAAAGAATCTTGGCTATTCAAAAGGGAATAACTTTGGATTTAATGCCGTCAAAGAACATTCTAAATACAGTATTTTTTTAAATAACGATACTATTGTTGATCCCTCCTTTGTTGAGCCTTTAATAGCTCAACTCGAAAGCGATAAAGATACGATATTGGTAGCACCAAAAATCTTTTATGCACAATCTGAAGATACAATATGGTTTGCTGGGGGGAGGGTAAATCTTCTTTTTGCATTTATTTCTCACTATGGTATTCGCTCAAAAAATAGTAAGAAATTTAATAGTGCAAGAAAAATTGGGTACGCAACAGGTTGTTGCTTTGGGGTCCGGAGTTTAGATTTTAGTAAAATAGGAATGTTCAATGAAGAATTCTCAATGTATGGTGANGATGTAGATTTTTCATTGAATGCCAAAAGGAATGGAGGGTCCATTTATTTCATTCCAAATTCAATGATATGGCACCACGTTTCTTCGTCTTTAGGCGGTAGGTTCTCATATGTAAAATGGAAGAAAAAAACATTTGGGGTATACAAACTAATTAAGTTACATATTCACCCTTTGATTATACCAATACCTATGGTATTCCTATTTGTAAATTCTTTTTTCAGTCTGATTTTATATAGCCTTCTTAGAGCATTTACTAAANATGATTAAGATTTTAAAAAAAATACCTGGCGTTTCNATTATTGCCGATTCAATTAGTTCNTTNATTGTTATTATAAAATATACANTAGGAATCAACACGTTTATAGAAGATGAGCGCGCAGATCCNGATGATNCTAAATGGGATGATAATCCATGGAAGAAAGTATTTGAGCAGCGCTGTAACTATGCGTTGTCCTTTTCAANCGGTAAAAGAGTANTAGACCTATGCTGTGGAACCGGATGGACAGCTAACGAATTGTCAAAAGTAGCTGTTTCTGTTAAAGCTGTTGACTANTCTAAGGAATCAATNGAAAATGCTAAGAAAAGATTTCCTAGGGGCAATTTGCTATTTCAAGAAATGAANGCGCTTNCTCTNTCCTATAAGGAAGATAGTTTTGATACCGTTGTCAGCATGGAAGCAATAGAGCACTTNAGCCAACAAGATGGAGAAANNTTTGTTAGCGAAGTATTTAGAGTTCTTAAGAATGGAGGTTATTTTGTAGGAAGNACTCCCCANGTAGAAACAAAAAATCCCCTAAAGATTTTAGCTATGAAAAAGATTGACCCTTTTCATTTANATTTGTACTCAGCAAATTCNCTTGAAAATCTTCTAAGAAAGTATTTTAAAGAGGTGNCGATTGAAAGTCAGCCTCAAGAATGGATGCTGTTTAAGTGCATAAAATAAATAAAGACAAGATTTTGAATTTTATTATGTCTTTGCGTGACTCAGATTCAAGCTTTGTTTTACAAAAAAAGTTTAATCAGTCAACATTGATGAGCTCTGCTTTTTCCCTGCTTACGCTTGAATTGATAGGTTGCATTGAAAGCCTGAATAGTCAAGCTTATGTAAATCCTTTTCTTCAAAATCAAGATAAGACTTCTGGTTTAATAATTGATCCAAAAACAACATTTGACAGAAGNTCTCTTGAAGATCCTGAAAAAAATTATATTCACTATCAAACNACTGCATTTTCACTATCAGCTATTGACGCGTTAGGCTANNCTCCNGAANATAGNTTAGCNTTTCTTGATTATTTTAGAGATAAGAATAATATAAATAAATACTTTGAAAATATTGATTGGTCAAATCCATGGCATGAGAGCAATAAGGTAATGTTTTTACTTCAGTTTTTTTCATTTGAATTAATNAGACTGAAGGATGAAAGTGCCAAGAAATACATTGATCAAATTTTAGATCTCCTCGATAGATATCAGGATAGTAAAACCGGACTTTGGGGAACTCAATATGGGGCAAGCTCATTTTCTGCNATGGCCGCAGGATACCACTTTTTAATGTTTTACCAGNATTTTAATCGAGAAATTCGCTTTAAGGAGCTAGTCGTAGAATCTGTATGTGATTTACAAATGAAAGATGGCCTTTTTCACCCCTTTGGTGGAGGCGGTGCTTGTGAAGACATGGATGCNATAGATGTTTTAGTTAAATCAATGAGCNAAAACGATTCTAAACCCTTAAGGTCTCTTGAACGTTCCCATTTTGCGCTGATAAACAATTTTAATTCAGATGGTGGTTTTTGTTGGGCAAAGCGACCCATATTTCCTCTNTTCTTTGGATTGGGNTACTTGAATCCTTTTGCAAATTTATATAGTTATGACATGTGTAAATGGGTTATAAAAAATAATATTTTAGGAAGNTTCTTTCCTTTTCTACGAGAAAAAGGTACCTATAGCTATAGCAATTGGAGTGAGATGAAATATGATATCGGGCTAAGTGATTCATGGTCGACGTGGTTCAGATTATTATCTATAGCTACCATTGAAGACAAAATACCCAGCTTAAAGCAGCATAATATAGATTTTAAATTTAGACCCTTGCCTTCAATTGGGTGTATGTAGATGTCTGAAGATAGCCCTTTAGTTTCTATAATCATGGGGGTACATCTTGACGAAGGAACCCTTTCGTCTTCGATAAAAAGCATTTTAAACCAATCGTATAATAATTTTGAATTTATCATTGTTAATGATGGAAATGACAAAGAAGTTACGAGAGTGGTTAATAGAATTGATGACCCGCGAATCACCCTTATTAACCAAGAAAAGATAGGATTAACTGCTTGCTTAAATATTGGAATTGAGAATTCTAATGGCATCTTCATAGCGAGGCAAGATGCAGGTGATTTTTCACAGACACGCAGGCTTCAAGCGCAAGTTGATTACTTGTTAAAACACCCCTCTATTGCTCTTTGCGGAACCTTTGTAAATGAGAAAGCAGAAAGCGGGCATGATTTAGGAATCACAACGTTTCCAACTGAAAATACTGAGATTAAAAAAAATATTATTTCAAAAAATACATTTTGTCATGGATCTATAATGATAAATAAAGAGGTCTTAATTGAAGTTGGTGGTTATAGGGAGGATTTTACAAGGGCACAGGACTTTGACCTTTGGTTGAGGGTCATTGATAGATTTAAAGTTGCAAATTTAGATCTGCCACTTTATTCAAGAACAATTTCAAAAAACAGTATCAGCTTTAAACATGGTCAGAACCAAGACGCCTATGCAGATGTCGCGATTAAATGTTATCGTGCTCGCCTTTCAGATGAGAGTGAACCTCTGCATTTACTCAAAGATATCACTGATGAAAGCTTGAATGAAAAACAATCAAATAAAGTTGAAGTAAAATACAATTTTTATTGCGGTAGAAAATTGTATCAAAATGAAAATATGAAAGTCGCTAGAGGTTATTTTTTAAAGGCTTTTAAACTTTCGCCACTTTCCTTTAAAAATACCATCTTTTTATTGTTAACATTTTTACCAAAAATAATTAGAACACCAATAGGTTGTTTTTGGTTTCTAGTAAAAAAACTTTTTCGCCTAAAAATAGATTAAATGTTAAAAGCTTCTGTAATAATACCATCTTATGATCGTCAAATGATTGCTTTGGAAACTCTAGGTCATTTAAATGATCAAACAGAAACAAAGTTTGAAGTCATTGTTGTGGATCAAACTGCAAAAAAATCAAAAAAACTTGAACTATTTCAATTTAAAAATCCTTCAATGGGATATAAATACGTAAGAATTAAAGAAATAGGTCTTCCCAATGCTAGAAATGTTGGCGTGAATTACGCCAACA
>PBOO01000049.1 GCA_002724475.1 Fidelibacterota bacterium
CAACAGCTGAGTCTCCTCCACCAACAACAGCGATCTCCTGATCTTTGAAGAAGAAGCCGTCGCAGGTGGCACACGTTGATATCCCATGTCCGACGAGCTCGATTTCTTTAGGGAGGTTGAGCATTAGAGCTTTAGCACCAGTTGAAACAATTACTGATTCAGCAGTGAATGTTGGTTCGTTTGATGACGGATCACCTACCCATACTTCAAATGGTGAGGTGTGGAAATTAACTCGTGTTACTTTCTTTGTTAATAATTCAGCTCCAAATCGCTCTGCCTGATCCCTAAAGTTAGACATTAATTCAGGACCCATTATCCCTGAGGGGAATCCGGGGTAATTTTCAACATCTGTCGTCAGCATGAGTTGGCCACCGGGTTGGTCGCTTGTTGAGGAAGGTTCTCCCTCAATGACCAATGGTTCTAGATTGGCACGAGCAGTGTAGATTGCAGCTGTAAGCCCAGCGGGACCAGAGCCGATAATAACAACCTCTTTGTGCTCAGACATCTTTTCCTTCCATATGCGAAACACCTTCTTTGGGTGTAGCTGCGCCTTTTGGTCTTCGTCTCCATATCAAAAAACCGATGGTGGACCATAACGTAGCGCTTAAAAGATAGACAAACCAAACTGCTCTTGAACGTTCTGAAAAAACCCAAAGATCAAAGATCTCAATAAGGCCTCGACTAACCCCGATAAAGAGAAACGGGAGGGCTATTAAAATAATAATTATGGCAGTTAATCCATAGACCAAAGTCCGACTTATGCGAATAGCAGGACCTGAGGTTTTCACCCGAACGTTTTCTACTTGGTCAACTATTTTTGATGTAAGTAACGTTTCAATAGAGGTATTCGATTCTTGATCTTCTGGTTGGAAATTGTTCGTTTCTACCATGTGGTGAGAATACCCGCTTAGAGCAGCTTTTGATTAATTTTTTTACTTTTATATGGTGGATTCGTTGCCTGAAATAGGTGTGCGATGGTTGAAATTCCGTTTGACTTAAGAATTATGGTCTACTTCAATAATTAATCTGGGGGGGTCCATAGTTTGGTATGACCGAAATGTACTGTTTGGTTCCATTCCTAGAACAAAGGTCAAATTTGCTTCAAAGTCGCCAAAGTAAATACCCGTGAGGTTAGATTCATCTGCTGTTATTGTTTCTGTAATTGATCCCCAAGACGGCTCATAACCTGTCTCGTCGTTCCATATACCACCACGTGCAGCAAGGTTAATCACAACGTATTCATCTATTTCAGTTGGTAGAACGTAAGAATCCTCTCCTACCAAGAACTCACCATTTATTTCTATAGCGTAAGGTCCTGGAATCATTGAAGAAGGATCATCACTCGTCCGTGCTAACTCTATGACAAAGGAATCAAACGATTCCCCTGATTCAATGCGCACGTCCTGAAGTAGGAATGAGCCATATTCGTCGGGATTATCAGATATGTAGGTATTTACAGGTCCTTGTCTCATCCTTTCGCTTGCGGTTGTTTCTGCTTGTAATCCAGCGATAGTAGGTTCGTCACTCGTAAGCATTTCACTTTGAGACTCTTCTGACTTTTCAGAAATATCAGCTTCATTTTCTGCTACGAGATCATTATCTACTCTGTCATCAGTTGATTCTTCTATATCTATGGATGCACTGTCTGGACTTGAGTCAAAAGGTACAGATTCAGCTAGATCAGTATCCCCTCTACCTTGTTCATTCGCTTCCAGAGGGGCACTTTCCGCTACCGGTTCACTATCCAACTCTTCAATAATTTCCGATGCGANTTGTGTTGTNGAANTNTCTCCAGANCTGAANAGCGGNACAGCNACAATTACAAGTAATGCNGCAGCAACTGCTCCAAGAANCCAAGCTGGTCTACGAAATGAAAAGCTTGACTTTCCAGCACTTNTGATAGGNATAACCGAATCAGAGCTAGCTACCGNTATCTCATTCAAGGCTGTTTGAATATGGTTTGCTCTCGTTTCTGGNTCGTTGAGTATGATTTCTCCAACTTTTTTACTCATAGAGAGAATCTGATTAACCTCGCTCATTAATCTTGGNTCTGATTCAATGCGCGCGCGTTCTTCATCATTTACTTCACCATCTATATAGGCGCTTAGTAATTCAAAATCATCCATCATTAACCTCTTTGACTGCGCGTACATGGCTTTTGTTCCCCAAAAGTTCTTCTTTCATCTTTTGACGGGCCCGAGCAATTCTTGACTTTACAGTGCCTGATGCAACACCAAGGATTTCACTTATCTCNTCATAGCTGGTNCCTAATTGGTCTCTAAGCACGAGTACTATNCGAAATTCTTCGGGCAGGTTTTGTAAAGCGTTATCGATATCAATGTTGTCAATTAATGAATCTTCAAGATTTTTTGTGGTTTGAGGAACAACAGTGTCTTCGTTGAATTCACTAGTCGGCCTTCGATTCTTTTTTCGGATTTCATCCAGCGCTGCATTTGTTGCTATTCGATAGACCCAGGTTGAGAATTTTGCGGTTGACTTAAATGAAGGAATGTTTCTGACTACTTTTATCAACGTTTCTTGTGTGGCTTCATTAGCGTCATCAACGTTGCCTGTTACTTTACGACAAATTGAAAAGATGTAGTCATAGTAATGTTCAAGTAGCTGCTCTACTGCACTTGCATTCCCTTTTTGCGCTGATGCAATAAGTTGTGATTCATCAAATGCCATTGCTAGTCCTACTGTACATACGGCAATTCTTTATTTAAGAGACTTCTATTCCAGATATTTCCATTCGGATACCTGGGGGAGGNTTATCTCCAAGATCGGTAAACCACACAAGAACAGCGCCACCCGTAATTCCTGTTAAATCTACGGTTGCATTTCCCTGTGATGAAGTGATAGANCCNACAGATGCCCCCCAAGCAGCTAATGCGCTTTNGGGTGAATCTGCAACGAAAATTTCTCCAGACCAACCAGTGTTTGCAGTTTCAATAGCTACTCGTTGAAGCTCGTAAGGCTTCTTTAANTCTATAACTAGTCCGACACCATCTTTTAAGCCACCCATGGAACGATTAGCGTAGGTTTCGCTGTACCAGATTGTTTCAGGATCTTCGTCTAATAAATTATCAATCAGTTCTGGGTGCTCTACGCCGTCACCCAAAGGGTCAAAGTCACTTGCTCCTAGAACAGATACCATTTCAAAAATCGGTGAAACTTCTGATTCAGATAACTCGGAANTGGGTTCAGAACTATCTNCTGTNTCAGTAGGTTCTTCACCTTCAGGTTGTTGAGATGGAACTGAAGNTGCTGGTACTGGCGTAANCGTAGTTTCNACGACTTCAGAAGATTCATCATTACTATCNGAACTAAATGGGTTTCCATTTGCTGCGAAAATTATTCCTAGGACTAGAAAAAATACAAAGCCCGTGAGAAGAAACTTAGATACGAATGTATTTAGATCAAAGGGCTTCGGTGACGGATTNTCACCAATGCTTTCTTGGCTTGAGTCTGNATTTGGTGATTCTTCTTCTAGATCATCTATAAAGTCCACAACACTAGAGTATCTCTCAGTTGGTNNGGCTGCCGTCGCTTTTTCAATAGATTGCATAATTTCTTTATTTATCAATTTTGATAACTGGCTTTTTTTCGGGATTTTTAGTGAGCCAACGAGCATGTATTGGAAGACTTTTCCGAGTGAAAAGATATCGCCATGTATGGTTGAGGTCTCTGAATCTTCATGAAAAACNGGCNGANGCCCAATGTCGTTTTCACTACCGGACAATAGATCCTTGGAGATNAGACTTCTAAATTTATTGAAACCAAACCCCGTGACTTGAGGACCTCTATCAGGGCATAAAAAAATATGTTTCGGGTTAAGGCTTCCATGAAGAACACCTCGTTCATGCGCATATGAAAGAGCATCAGCAATCTGTTTCGTTATTTGCAGTGCAAGACTTAGAGATAATGGTCCTGTTCTTTCAACGTAATCAAAAATTGTTTCTTCTTTTACTAACTCAATAACTATTGCTTCTAAGTCTTCGTCTCCAGTTGTATCTAAAACAGTGACAATCGAAGGATGGTTAAGNCTCGAAATAATTTTGGCTTCTTTTCTAAATAACGANACATGATCGGAATTTGTTATTTGAAAAGGATCAGTAAGGTTGACAGCGACATCTCGTGATAATACCAAGTCTCNNGCCAACCATGTCTGAGTTCCTGACTCAGACGAAATGAGCGACGTAAGAACATATCTGCCTGATAATTTTCGTCCAAGTAATATTCTTGTATCTGAATTAAAGGANTCAGTCACTTTACTTAACTATGTCCGAAGGACTATTGGACAAGNTAAGTAACACCNAANACTCTGGGGCCTCCNTGNGTTCCAATAACTGCACCAAGTTGATTAATNCGGATNTGNTCNNTNGGAANGATATCAGAAATGAGTGTTGCGAANTCNTCNANATCNGGAGCNTCTCCATGGATNATAGNTCAATTCNGAAATTTCNCNCTCACNTTCAAGNACTTCTTTAAGCCANATAAGNGACTTTTTNCTGGTTCNTTGNCGNCCAGCTTCAACAACCTCTCCACTACTTAAATCNAGGCAAGGTTTGAATTGCANCATNGTTCCNAACATCGCTTTCGCTCCNCCAATNCGTCCACCTTTCTTGAGATTCTCAAGTGTGTCTAATGTCGCGAAGATCCTTGTTCTGCCCGTTAAGTTCTCAACTAAAGAGACTATGTCATCCATGGATCCACCATTTTTCGCAGCTTCAGCAGCTTTACGAATGATCGTTCCCAAACCGCACGTGATGGATTTTGAATCAATACATTTTACCGGCAGGGTATCAGCAAGCGCATCTGCAGCCAATTGTGCAGCTTGTCCAGTTGCAGAAAGGGCTAAAGATAGATTGATACAGATAACTCCCTCTGCTCCAGCCTCTGCACACCGTTTGAATGCTGCTTCAAATGCCCCAGGCGAAGGAGCAGCAGTTGATGGCAAAAGATCACTTTCGCTCATCTTTTGGTAAAAGTCAGAAACCGAGAGATCAACCAGATCGGTGTACTCCGCCTCCCCGAACCGCACAGAAAGAGGAACAATTTCAATACCAAGATCCTCAGCTTCTTCCAAACTGATATCACTGGCACTATCGGTAACAATACGAATCGTCATGGAACCCCCTAAAAGATTACAAAGTGGACTTTAATGCCGGCATGCCATACATCCTAAAATTAAACGAAGATTTTCTTTAT
>PBOO01000007.1 GCA_002724475.1 Fidelibacterota bacterium
AAGCCGAAGTTACTACAATGATCCCACGATTGACTTTGCAACTACAAGAACATTGTTTATTATTGCGTTTATTTGACAACTACAGGCACAAGGTTAGCTGATGTGTAATCAGCATGATCACCATGCATCAACTCAAGCTTGAAGTAGGTTGTACCATTTGAAACGCCAACAATTTGCAGGACTTTATCTCCATGCTCATCGCCGTGATCATGATCATCGTGACCGTCTTCTTCTTCTTCAACCATCTCAACAACGGCTATAGATGCATTAGCGCCCGATACCCTAACTCCATCTTCATCGTCACCATGGTCATCATGGCCATGGTCATCATGACCGTCTTCTTCATGTTCAATTTCTTTTCCATCATGATCAAGAAAATGGACCATATAGTGCAAGGTGTCCCCTACCCCAAGAGAGATAGATCCAGTTACGACTCCTTTAAGCTCTTTGTAGGCCTGTACACCATCTTCTGTTTCAAGAACAAAACCATCCGCATCAGTATGACCTTCATCATCATCGTTTTTATCTTCACAACTAACTGCAAATAAAAGTACAAATCCAGCTAGCAGGGTGTACAAATAATTGCGTGAAGTGCTAATATCAATATTTGACATTATAGCTCCTTATTTTATTTTTATTTTTAAGTTAAGTAAGTTTGTTTTTTATCAGCTATCAACTGCTGAACATTTTTCTAAAGAGAAAGGGTTGGTGGGGCGCGCGTAGAATAGGTTTCGTGCTTAAAATTTGAATGTAAATGATTTTTATCGAATGGAATAATTATGGATGAAAAATCAATGCTGAAGTAGAAACTATTTAATTGAAATTCATCATTTGAAATAACTCTTTGCGCAATAAACCAATCGCAGGATTCATTCTCAGTGCGATGCTCTGGTTTATTACAATTTTCATCACACATTGATTGCTCAACAGGTAATAGGTCATGGGAATGATCAATATGTGATGCAGAAAGAAATACAAAAAGTAAAACCCATACACTCAAAAATAGCGAGATGGCTTTATGTAATTTTGTTGGCATTATTAGGATTGCCTTCTTTCAAAATTAGATCTTCGCTCAGTATCACTTCTGCGATCACTGCCAGAACGACGATCTGTTTCCACAGGAATATTTTCTTTGCGACGATCGTTTCTTTCTCGTCGCTTAGTAGATCTTCTTTCTTCTCCGCGGTTATTCATTTATCCTCTACGAATTTAATGAACCAACTTATTGAAGCAAAACATGCTAAGTCAATTCATAACTATTTAAAATTACTTTTAAAAGGAACGACTACAACAAAATGCATTAGTCGTTCCTTTTTTGCTCCGGAGGAGGGACTCGAACCCCCGACCTGGTGGTTAACAGCCACTCGCTCTACCAACTGAGCTACTCCGGAAGGTGAAACATTGCTTATAATATTTTAATAAGCGGCGCGAATTTAAAATATTTATTTCGCAGACGCTNATATATTTACATTTCTTTTTCTGCTTTTAGTTGCAAGCCCTCAATAAACTGGCCATGATCTAATTGCNATGGACTGATGTAAACAGTGCCATCTTCATCATGCGGTTTGCCAAAAGTTGCATGCGCTGACTTTAAACCTCCGTACCACCATCGTGCGTCCTGAATNTANACTAGATCTCCAGCGTTTGCGCTCATAGTTTGCATATCNTTTTTTGAAAAGCAAATAGTGTTGTCATTTGTTTTTGANAATTTCCATTCAACTGTAACTGGATTTCCAGAGCTCTCATTTGGTTTTGATCCTTTATAGATCTCTTTAAGTTTAGCTGCATCAAAAATCGTTAAACCTTTGAGCTTTTTGTCCGATTCTGGCTTGGTAAAAAGCGTAACAATAATTCCTACACCAGCACAAACTACAATATTGTACAGCGCTCCAATATATGAGTATCCGCGGTCTGGTCGCAGCTCTATACCATGAGCGAAAGGAGTAATCATCTCAGGATTAGCTTGGCCTAAAATCATTAGAAATGCCCCACCGATGAAGGTTGCGATGATCGCAGGCGTTGTGAATCTTTTCCAGAATATTCCCATAAAGACACCAACTGCTAGCGGGGGTGTAAATGTTGAATGAAACCAACCGTTAGCCTCATATATCGAGTCAAAGGAGTTAAAGAAGGGGACCATAATGACTGCTATAACCTTTACCCCAAGTGAGGTCCATCTGGCAAATTCAAGCTGTTTGGCATCATCATGCTTCTTTTTTGATAATGGTTTGTAAATATCGTTTACTATGATTGCTGATGAAGCATTTACTAAAGTATCAGATGTTGACATGAGCGCCGCGCAAAGCGCTGCAATGATAAACCCAAAAACTCCAGGTGATGAAACAACATTCGTAACTGCAACAAAAACATCATTTGCCGCCATATCAACTGGAAACGTAGCTGGTGCAACATTAGCAATCGCCCTTCCAATCCAACCTGCGTTTGAAACAACTACTGCAGAAATAGGCAAAACGACGAGAGTATTAAACGCAACAGCTTTTCTTCCATCATTGACGCTTCTTGCTGCCATAAAGCGCATGATTAAACCTTGATTTAAAAATAAAAAACCAACTGATCCCGCAATTCCATCCTGCCAAAAAATACCAACAAAGTTAAAATCTGGAGGTCTATTAAAATGAGCTAACGGAAGCTTTTCTTCAGGAGTTAGGTTCATCCAAAAGGCACGAAAACCAGGTAACGAGGTTTGGTCACCGAGAAACTGAATGCCGAGGTAGAAGAGAAGAAGCCCTGCGAATATGAGNATAAGACCTTGAAAAAGGTCTGTAAATATCACAGAGGTTTGACCTCCAAAGTGCATATAGATGGTTGTTGCTATTGCAATGATAATAACCGTAGCCATCAACGGTATACCAAATATTCTGTAGAGAACTGTTGCTAAGGTTAAAAACTGAATTGCAATGTAGCCGATCATGAAAATTAGCGTCATAAATGTNGCGAGATATCTTGCGCTCGAATTAAATCTACGTTCAAAATATTCTGGTATAGATTTTATCCTCATATAATAGATTATTGGGAGCCACCCAAACATGAAGAGGGGTACAAAAAACCAATCGTTCATATAGGTCATGGTCGAGGAAAGACCATACTGATAGGCTTTTGTAGAATATTTTAAAAAGCTGTGTGATCCTACCCCTGTAGCAACAATGGATATGGTAATCAGCCACCAAGCAAAACGTCTTCCTCCAAAAAAATAATCAGATGTTGTTTTGCTGTATCGACCAAAATAGGCGCCAAAGCCCATGACGATTGCAAAATATGCAACGATGATTATGCGATCAAGTAGCGTGCCAACAGCAATATCCATTACTGACTTCTTAGAGCTAAGATTATAAAGGTTGCATGAAGACTGGACCAAAAAATAAAGCCATAAAGGAGTAGCCAGAGCCATTTTTTATGACGCTTAAAATTTAAACGAAGAGCCTTAGTTTTTAATATTAAGATCATTCCTAAAATAAAAACAATGCCGCCAACACCATAAAGATATAAAAACGGAAGCCAGGTTCTTTCAAAATCCATAAATTATTTTTTAATCAAATTTAAGTTTAAGTTGATCATAGGTATCAAAAAGTCCATCCATTATGACTTTGGATTGGCCTACAACAGGCATGAAATTTGTATCCCCTTCCCATCTTGGTACAACATGAAAATGAATATGTTCAGCAATTCCTGCTCCGCCAGCCTTACCTATATTTGAACCAAAATTGTATCCATCTGGGCTCATAACACTGTTAATCACTTCCATAGATTTTTTTGCAAGGAACATGATTTGCGCTAGGGATTGATCGTTTAGTTTTTCAAAGGTATCCACGTGCTCATTCGAACAAATTAAAAGATGACCGTTTGTGTAAGGATAAAGATTCATAAGTACAAATGCATATTCAGCCCTGAACAAAACAAGATTTTCCCTGTCATTAGATGTGTCAGCTAATTTTTTGCAAAAAACACAACCGTCTCTTTCGGTTTTATCACGCTCTAGGTATTCCATGCGCCATGGGGCCCACAAATGATCCATTAACTTATTCAATCCCTTCCTTTGTTTCCTCTATGACTTTTCCATCTTTATGAGTTAAAATTTTTGTTAGAGTAGTTCTTGCTGGGTGTCCAAAATATATTCTCTTAGTGCAGGCTGTATAAATATTTTTTTTAAATTCATCTTTGAGAATTCTTTGACCAAAACTCCCAATCTTTGATCTACAGGCTTCAGCTTATTTAGTACAATATATGACTCATCGTTGAGTGAGCACATCCCCCCTTGAAAGTCGCCCTTTCCTTGAACAATGTTAATATCCATTTTTTCAGCAAGTTCTTCAAAAAGAGTTAGAAGTTTTTCTGGTTTCATTTTAGCCATGAAAACTAAAGCAGATCATTTCTTTTAGTTTGTTCGAGATATTGAATTATTCTTTTTACTTCTTCAACCTGATCTCTTGAAACAACTAATGTGGCATCATCTGTNTTTATAACTACTAGGTTATTTTGACCAATGATCGCGGTAAATTTTTTCTGAGATTCAACAATGTTATTTTTACCGTCCATAACAACGCCTTGACCCCGAATAACGTTGTTTTCTTTTGTTTTAGGTGATATTTCAAAAAGAGAGTTCCAAGATCCAAGATCGCTCCATTCAAACTCAGCTTTAACTACGTGAATATTTTTTGTCTTTTCAAGTAAACCGTAATCGATTGAATCCGGTTCGATATTGTTCCATAATCTGGAAAAATCTTGATTTGAAAATATTCGCTTTTCTATTTTGTTTAACTGTGTACTAAGATCAGGCATGTGAGATTCAAGCTCTGAGAAGAAGGTTTCGATGTTCCAAATGAACATTCCTCCGTTCCACAAGAAATCTCCACTTTTTATAAAACGCTCAGCAAGTTTTTTGTGAGGTTTTTCGGCAAAGGTCTTAACGGGAAATGCGTTCAGATGCTCAAAGGCGCTTTTTGAGTTGTATTGAATATATCCATATCCTGTAGCTGGATAATAAGGATCTATTCCAACCGTAACTAAAGTAGAGTTATTATTCGCAATCTGAATTCCTGAGCGTACAGTTTTAGAAAATTTTTGTGCTCCAACAATTAGATGGTCAGCAGGAAAAACACCCATTACACCGTCAGGTCTTTTTTGTTTTACATGCAATGCTGCCAAGCCAATAGCCGGTGCTGTATTTTTAGCTTTTGGTTCAATAATGATATTTTTTGGATCAATTCCTGAGACAGTACTTTGAATACTTTTCTCTAAATGCTTACCTGTAATTATAAAAATATCCTCAACATTTTTCATTTTTCTAAGCCTGTCCACAGTCATTTGTAGCATGGAATGCTCACCAATTATATTTAAAAGCTGTTTAGGTTTGTTCTTTCTGCTTGCAGGCCAAAACCTTGTCCCTCTTCCACCTGCGATAATTACAGCAAACATTTAACTATTTTTCCTCCATTGAAATTTGCCCAACATCTATATCCCAATTAGCTCTGACCTCAAAAGTGTCAGGATGAACATAGAACCATTCACTATTTTTATACGGTGATACGGTTCCATATGAAAATGCATTGTTTTTATCTAGATCATCAATCATGATTAATTGGTATTTTCCTTCTGGAACGTTATTTATATANAATTCACTCTTTGAATTTACACTAGAATAGAAGCTATTTCCTTCATTAGTAGCCTGCTTTAATTGTACAAGCATTGAGGTGCCAAATTTCTTTAAAGTTCCCGTTATTGCTCCATAGCCAACTTTTTTTTGCGAAGCTATATCGATATAAATTATTGAATCTTTAAGTGATTTTCCTTCAATAGGGATCAACCTTTCACCTAGAATACTTATGCGGTAGTCTGTTTTTTCTTTCCAACCATTTGGAGGTGTGAATGGAAATGAAATGGGATTCTTCCAATCCGGTATTAAAGAAATAGTATCAGAATCAACAACCAGTTCATATGTAAAATCGTCTGTAGAAATTATCGGTTTAGAAAAAATAAATGGGATAATTGGCCCCGAGCTATTGTCTTTGTTTATTAAAGTAGATTTAGAAGGATTTTCTAATAATAAATTTAGTGTATCTGGTTTTAATGAGAATCTAAAATTAACATTTGCACTCGCTTCATTTATTTTTTTAGATATTATCTTTTCGATCTTGAGCTCAGCTTTTCCCTCTGAAAGAGTATCATCTATCATAACTAAGAATTGGTCCTTTTTTATAATATCTGGAAAAATTCTAGGTCTATAAACCTTTGAATCCGAATCTGTTAAGGTTGCGTTTTTGAATACTGCATCAGAAAGGTCTTGATTAAAATAAATCCATCCCCATCTTGTTCCTTTCCAATCAACATGTGATAGCTTTAAGGTAGGTGTTTCACGCTTCGCCATAAAAGGTATGTTTTCAATAACATCGTTAGAAACAAGGTTGTAGATTTTCTTAGGACTCATTCCGTACATCATTCGTGAAGGAACAATTGGCAGCCCTGAAGCACTTCTTTCAACAGCCATCACTGCGTAGATACCAGCCGACAGATAGCTGAATGTAAAAAATCCATTATCGTCAGCCTCAGATACATATAAAGGTTTAGTCAGGTAAAGAGAATCGTCAAAAACTGTATTCGCTCTCCAAAGGTGGGCAGCGTATTTTTCGTTTCCATACACCCTTCCTGATATTTTACCTTCTTCAATTACATCTCCCGTACTAAAAGCGATCTGAATCGTTTTTTCTAAGGCAACTTTTCTTTCATCCTTAAGATTTCTGTTTACTGTTACTATATAGGTTTGGTCTTTTAAAAGATTATCTGGAAAAGCTAAGTGAACCTCATCATCTTCATATTCGATCTTAACCGCTGGATCTGTAACTGGGGAGATAGTAATTGAATTCACTAAAGATTTTTCTTCAATATACTCTGAAAAAAGAAGCTTCACTTTTCCACCTTTAAATTGAGTGCTGCCTGATACAGGAATAGAGCTTAAGAATTTGGGTGGAATTTTATCTTCAGGCCCACCACTAGGCGGAGCGATCGCTGCACAAGCTACTATAAATAAAACAGCGATGACGCCTGTACATAAAAAAATTGTTTTTGTTATAATTGAACCGCTCAAGGGTAAATTAATTTATTAATTTGAATATAAATTTAACCGATTTCGTTGTGAATTGTCATTATTATCATGAAGACCTCTGAATTAAAAGAAAGAATTTATAATGCCCAATGCATAGGAAACGTTGAGCCTATTGAATACATGGTCCCCTACCCAAATTTAAGGGCTCTCATTGATGGTCAAAATATTAAATACGGTCAAAAGATGGTCTATGCTCAAAAGAGTCTTACATCTGACAAGCTTTATAGAATGGCTCAACAAACAGCAAACTGGCTTCAATCGAATGGCGCTGCCCCAAAAGATAGGGTAATGCTAGAAACGCTCAGTTTTCCAGAGTCTGAAATTGCTGCTCTTGGTATTTGGACATTAGGATGTTCACTTGTCTTTTCAGGCGATGAAGATTTTAAAAGCGCTTCTGATGCCACCAAACCAGTTTTTACAATTTCTAAAGAGACCAACCTCTTGAAAGAAATATCGAACTTTGCTGAAAAGTTTGAACCAAGTGTTAAATCACTATTAAAGGATGAGGCCGTTGTTTTTTGTAACAATAAAAAGGGCTATAGATACAGCCACTATAATATACTTGTTAATACAAATGGTATTCAGCATGGTATAAGCCTTTATGAGGATCAATCCTTTTTCGTAAATCTTGACCCTAACTCTATGCCTTGGGTTGTACTACAAATTATTCTACCTCTTTATAGTGGATCACCCATAGATGAGAGAAATTCTGATATAACCATTGGGGTAAAAAACTGTGATTTCAACATTCAATACGACTGGTCAGATTTAAGTAAAACAAAAAATAATACTCTCAATGTGTGCTATGAAAACACTGCGTTCATAAGCATTGGAAGAGAACCGATACACTTAACAGCTATTGATAAAACGAACAAACCTGAAGAAATAAGTGGGCATTCAGTGATGATGGGTTTCTTAGATAATGAAATGAATGAAAAAGTATTTACTGGTAGAGCTTTAAAAATTGCAGTCTAGGTCATTCCTTGGGAAGGTGTTCATTCGCATAGCGCAACATCCTCTTCTGCATACTTAACCATCCTAAGCGGGTTTCGATGTTTACATACCTTACGCCCCATTTCACAGCAGCCCATGAAAGTGAACCATCGTCTTTTTTAGGGTAACTTTCTTGCAAAACAACGTTAAAGGGAGATTTTGAAAGAATTTCAAAGTCTCTTCGATTCGTACATAAATAAAAGTCTCTGGGGTTTTGATCTTTTTTAATTGAAACTGTGTCGCTCTTTGGTATTTCAAGTTTTACATTGTATCCTTTAAAGTTATTGTGAAGAGCAATAACAACTTCACCGCTATCAGGAAAAAGGATGTTTAAAAATTTTTCTCGATCTCTATCCATAGCATCTAAAACGGTTTTTTTCTTTGATTGGGCCCATTGAGGGTTATATTTATTAATATTCTTTNGTGCGCCAATTGATGAAAATATACGATTAGGGTCAATCAAGCCACCCGAAACTAAAACCTCTCTTGTNTTNTCATTTTTGATNTANTAAGCTATTCCCTGNCCATTNGACATATGATCATCTAGCGCCATTCTAGCNGTTTGCTCATCACCNTGGAGCCATATAAAACGCCTATCGGAAGATCCTTTCTTGATTACTTTAAATGAAATTTCAGAAATCGAAAGGTCGTTTGATAAAAAAAAGATTGAAAGAGATATAATAATCTTAAACATGACAGCTTAAAATTAAGGATGTTCACTAATTTTGTTTCAAATTTTCTAAAAAATTTCACCCAAAAAAATCATCAATCCAAAGAAGCCAAGAACAAGCCCTGTAGGAGTAAAACACTGCTCTGTTCTCAGCCTTCTGATTTCTTTTTTGTATACTTTTGTAAATTGTTTTTTTTGGTCCCCATTCAAGTTCTTATAAAATTCACTTTTTGGCTCTTTAACATTTACATTTGCGTAGATAGCTAGCCCCATGACTGGCAATGTAGCAAAAAAAGCAGGATTTAGACATGCTCCCGTACCAACTGCGAGGTTTAAAATTTGAGAGTTTGATTTTTGAGCTTCATTTTTTGCGTTTGAGAAAATCTCAAAGCCGTTGTTAGATAAATCAGTATTTGAATTATCAGTTTTGATTGTTGGTGTTTTTGCAACCCTCCTTGTTGACTTAGGAATACCTCCAGATGTCATTGATTTTATGTCAATTCTATTTATTGATACTTTGCCAAGGATTTCTGAATCAATGGTAACTTTATTTTTNTCCTGAATAATTAATTTACCCTCAATGATATCTCCTGAANNAAGTATTACTTTTGCGGTAAGACCATCACTATCTTTTTTAATAACATCTCCAGTATAAGGGTCATACTTTTCCTCGATGATTTCTCCCGTATTCGGATCAAATTTTTTATTAGGGATTCGCTCACCGGTCAAAGGATCATAACGATCCTGACCAATCAAAGCGCTAATAATTATTAAAGGTAGAATTTTTTTCAATGGAGATANNCTTCTAAAAACAACATACCAATCAAAAGCAATGCAACTGATCTTTTTAGAAATTCAAATACTTCAAGCATTGAATACTGTTGATATTGTTTTTTAAAATTTTTTTTGTTTTTATGGGCGCTATTTCGCGCAGAGGCAGCAGCACTTTTAGTGGAGTTTGCTTTTTTGACGGAATAATCTGCCCCTGCGCTTTCATACATTTCGGCAATCTTATTCTTTTCGATTTGTAATATGCCTAGAACTTCATTTTTAATAATTATAAATGTATTCTTTTCTTGAATTAATTCTCCAGAAACGGTTTCTTCAGATTTTAGCTCAACCTTTACAAGTTTTACCGTTGGTATAGTTTCATTCTCTTGAATCTGACCCGTAAAGATATTTTTTGTTGGCAGTCGAATTGGCTTTCCGGTATAGGGGTCATATTCTTGCGTGAAAAGCGAAGAAGTTGCCCCGAATATTAGAAGAATTTTTTTCATCTTTTGATATTTTGATTATTCTTAAAATTCAAAGAATTCCCAATAAAAATCAATAAAAGGCTGTTGAAAATGAATGCCGATTCTAAAGTTTTCAGTAGGTGCATAGAGCAAACCAAAATCAAAATCAAAATTGCTTTTTTTACCTTTGATTGAATCTATAGATAGTGGTGTTGAATCATCGGTACCAAAATAGTCTTGAAAAGCCGCCTTAGCATCCATGGTTCTATATCCATTGTCTATCCAAGTTGACGCAACAAATTTTAAATCCCTTCTTAAGTCGTAGTCTAAGCTTGCCCATAGACGATAGGGTATTTTATAGCTATCACTATCGAAGGTATATCTTGATTTTAAGTGCGACTGGAGATCTTCTTGAAATGCGTTAGATATCTTACCTCCAATGGTCCAACCGACTTTTCCGCGTCCAGTTGGGTTAACACGGTGCGAGGTATAAACCAAGTAGGCTTCAACATAAACAGGATTCTCATCAACATTTGGGTCTTTCATTACATCGTCAATTGTTACATCAATCTGATTAATTGTGCTATCTCCCATTCCATTGACCTTGACGGCATGAGCGTATTTTCCAATCAAGGATTTGATTGGATAGGAACGATGAAACCCTAGCCCCACTGACATGCTGCGCTCTTTAGTAGCGGTTTTGTTGTGCATTACTCTTAATCTTGGATGCAGATTGAGATCGCCGTTAAAGTTCGAAGCGTATTTTGTGGTAAGCATAAAACGATCTGTAAGTCCATACCCTAAAGACATACCGCTAAGGTAGAACGTGTTGGGCGCCAAAAGATTCGCTGTTGGATCCAGAAAAACACTTAACAGGCTTGCTTCGCCTGTATAAAAACGTTTTCTCATTTCCGTCTTAGGATCTTTTATGCCTCCATGAAATCTGCTCATTTTTTCAATATTACGCTTATGAATCGTTGCGTCACCATAAATCGTTCGGATACGAAATTCCTCCGCGGATTCTTCTAAGACATGGCCAACAAACTTTTCACCCTTTTTGTTTGTGATCTCCGCGGTTTCAGCTAAGAATTCAGTCTTTGGAATTCTAAATTCTCCTGACTCGGTAATGAGCGTCACTCGATCATCGTTTACTGCGATTATCTCACCTTCACTTATGGATCCATCTTTAAAATGGAAACGTTTTTTCATTCCGACCTCAAGAATGCTAGCAGCAATAAGGTCTTGGTTTTGGCCAGGTGATTTATTTTCTGAAATTTGAGTTTTTTTGCTCACAGGTGAAACGTAATCCATGATTGAGGCTTTGGACAAACTGCCATCTTGAAATCCTTGAATAAGNTCTGCGCCCTCTGATTTACTTAACTGATACAAAGGTCTTTTATATCGCTTTTTTAAATAACTATCTAGCTCATTTGATGAAAGCCCCGCATCACTTGAAAGAGCGTTGATTGCTTTTTGCTGACCAAAAACTATGGTTTCTTCTTGNGCTTGGATTGCGTTGTTTAAAAATGCAAAAGCAAACAAAAATAATAATTGACGTATTTTCATTTTTCACCCCTTGATTTATGAATTATTTGTTTCTGTCTATTAATTTTTTGAAATATTGATTCTCTTCTCGGTTTCTTTTTTAGCGTTTCGATCGATGTTAACCTTTTTTTATTTTCCTTCCTTTCCATCGCAACATTAATCTCTGCCCAATACGATTCTGTTGTTCCAAGCTCTACTCCATACATCGAGTTCATCATTTCATCGCAGTACGGACCCATTTCTTCGCACATGTCTTGATAGAGGCCGAGCANTAGAGAATTTTCGTTTATTTCGTATTGATTGAANATGGGGCCATCTTCGCTACAATCATTCATGGTATAACAATAATTCCAACCGAAAGTTGAATCTGGATACAAAAACCAGCGTATACTGGTTGATACTCGCATGTCGTCAAAAACCTCTTCAACGAATCCTGTTGAATCATCGTTTAGTGTAAGGGTTAACGATGACGGTAGGTCAATATCATCCTCCATTGAAAATGCTGCCCCAGCTTGAATAGGTGTTCCCACCTCTTTCAAAGCCCCAGATANTAAAACGTATCTTGTTGAATCAATAACGTTATCGAAATTAATGAAAGTCTGTCTATAGAGTGTATCTTGTACTACGGATAAGGTATACATACCATCTGAGTCCACTTTTAAGGTGTAATTGAAATTTCCAGATTCATTAACAAATTCGTAGTACTCATTCATGTTCCCTAAATAAAAACGGCTCTCATCATAATTATCAAGCGATGAAACGTAGTCTCTGATATAGTATTCAACGCCAGTTGATAGGTTGTCGTTATAAAACTTTCTAACATCAATGAAAACGCCATCCATATTTTCATTAATCTGAAGTTCNTTCATTGAATAGGTATCCAAAATATTTTGATTATTGTAGGTAGTTGCAATAATACTACCATCAGTAGCACCCATTTTTAAAACTTGAGTTTTGTTCACAATCAGGTAAATACCACCTGAAGCCGAGCTCATCTNCCAGGTTCCAACAAAAGGATTACTTCCTTCTTTTTCATCTTCACAGCTCACTATTAGAAACAATAAAGTAAAAAATGTGATCTTTTTCATAATTATACCTAATAATTAAATTATCCATTAAAAATTAAATAAATAAATATAATAATGCAATAATAATTCATATTTAATGAAATAAATAAATTTTTATTGAATAATATTTAATTATTTATGTTTTTTAGTGAAATTATAACTAATTTTAAATATGAATAACGCACACAAAATCATCAGCAGTATAATGGTAAAAAATGGATTTAGACATAAATATCAAGTAGCAGAATATTTTGGGGTCACCCCTCAAGCCATCAGCTCTTGGCTTACAAAAGGGGAAATACCATCTAAGCACATATTAAAAGTTCAATCTGAAATTGAAATTTCAAACATACCCGAACCGCATGAACCCACCGGCGAAGACAGTAAAACAGTCATTGATTATCTAATAAATGAAAATGTCAAACTCAAAAGAGAGTTGGCTCATCTAAAAATAGAGCTATCAAAATCAAAGNNTGANGGTGATGATGATCTTTTATCAAAACTTAATTCTCGATCNCTTGTTCTAAAAGGTAGGGTGTCTGATGGGGTCATTACTGATATNGGCGGAGATTGGTTTAACANAATGGGTTATCATAAATCAGACCTTGTAGGTCACAGCTACGATGAAGGCTTCATACATGAAGAAGATGCCTTCAAGATCAAACAAAATCAAGCCAATATGTTAAAATCATCAGGCTTGAAGGAGTCACGCTTTAGCACTATTAGAAGATGGAAACATAAAAATTCGAAAACATATATTATGCTCTGCATGGTTTGGTATGTTGACATTGAAAACGATAAGGTTGAGATAATTGCAAAGCCCATTGATCAAACCTTACAAGATAATTTATTTGCAAATTAAATTTGGGGAACACTTATGAATCTTAAAGCAGTTTTCATTCTTTCAATGTTTATCAATCCTTTTATTCTCCTTTCACAAGAGGAAGAAAAAACTCCCTTGTGGATAGAAAAGGGTGAAACGATTATTTCGATAAAACCTGGCGCCAAAATAGCCATTAAAGAGCCTCAAAAAAGCATAGAGAAAATTATCAAATACGTTGATGTGGATCATGGATCTAGAAAAGTATTTTATTTTGATGATGATAAAAAAATACTCAAGGAACAGAATTTTAAAGATATTGAATACATAAAACCTCTCAAAAGAGGGGTACCTTATGCAGCAAAAGTTGTTACGCTATCTGGTTTATTTGGTGCTGTGCTAGGGTATTATAGTTTGAGCTCAGACAATTCAAATGAAAGCGATTCAGAAAGTATATTTCAAACTGCTTTTGCTGGAGGTATCGCTGGAGGCTTCATTGGAAGTTATGTATTATCAGAAAAACGACCTTATATAAGTCACTTTGTTTATATTGAACAAAGTGGAGAAGTTGTAAGGGATTTTCCAGAGGTATTGCGTTTCTCAGATAATGAGTGGCGATTCATTGAGTAAAGGAACAATACTTGTTTTCTATGTGTTTAAATCATTGAAAGGATAATCGATATGAAAAATTTTACTTCAATTCTAATTGCATTGCTTTTAATAACTGGGTGTGCAAATGCTCCTAAAGAAACCTCAACAAAACTTACTCTTGGATTAGTGCAATCAACGGTCACAAAAGGCGCAAATCAATCTGAAATCACCAAAACCTTAGGTGCGCCAAATATCATTTCTAAAGACAGGCAAGGAAATGAGACATGGACTTATGATCGGATTTCAAGAGAATCAACATCAGGTAGCACAGCTGGAATAGGTCTTGGTGGTCTTTTTGGATGGCTTTTTGGAGTATCCAGAAGCTCATCATCGACAAGCTCATCTTCAAAGTCAATTACAGTTATTATTACTTTTGATGATGATAAAAGTGTGATTGATTTTGCCTATCAAAGCTTGGAATTTTAAATGCTCTCAAGCTTAATTCGCCCCAAGTCTTTTTTTGCTCAAACGCTCTATCATGGATTGGTATCTTTACTCGTAATCGGTCTCATTGGATGCAGCGCTCCGCCAAGAGTTGAAAAGCCACCAACTTCTGTTGCTAGAGCAATGGAAACGCGCCCATTCCAGGGAGATCTCAAAACAGTGCTAAAAGCTTCCATTAATTCTCTTCAGGATATGGATTACACAATCGAAGTGTTAAATTCTGATGTAGGTTTAATTACAGCAAGCAGGACAACTGAAAGCAAAAAAGCTGGATTGTCACGTGAAGGTCAAAATAATCAAATGACTGATGCTCAAAAGGCATGTCTTGCTATTGGCGCGATTGCAATCATTGCAATGATTGCAGCTTCCATTTTTGAAGATAGCGATAATGATTCAAGTGGGGGTGGAAATATATTTTCCGGGGGAAGCAATGACGACGGTCCGGATGGCCCAATGATTTATCGGTATAAGGTCACTATCAATTTAACAGAGCTTAAAGATAGCGAGACAAAAGTTCGCGTAAGTGCTAGCGGAGAAGTTGAGCAAGATGGTAAAATATTATCTACTGGCGGAGTTCATGAGCCCGAATTTTTCCAAAAGTTTTTTTCTGGAATGAACCAAGGTCTTTTCCTTGATCAAAACCAATAGATTTACAGTAAATCGATCTTCATTTAGATATTATTAAGCTCCGCTAAAACATCTTGAGCATGAGTTTTGGTGCTAACTTTTGAAAAGGCTTTTTCAATTACACCATTTTCATCAATGATATACGTATATCTGTAAATCCCTTCATACTCTCTGCCATACATCTTTTTCATCCCCCAGGCACCGTATGCTTTTAAAACTTCTTTAGTCTCATCTGAAAGTATAGGGAAGCTGAAGCTTTCTTTATCGCAAAAGTTCTTTTGACGCTTAACTGAATCTGCGCTCATTCCAATCACGGCAATATTTTTTTGTTCAAANTGTGAGGATTCATCACGGAATCCTTGACCCTCAGTTGTTCATCCAGGCGTACTTGCTTTTGGGAAAAACCATAATACAACTTTTCTGCCTGAATAATTTTTTAATGAAACATTGTCACCATTTTGATCAGGAAGNGTGAAGTCAGGGGCTTTATCTCCGATATTTAACATTAATCCTCCAAGATATTATAATTCTATTTTAGACCACCGCATTCTATCGTCAGAATTGGTAATCATTTCATATACAGCTTCAAGGCCTTTTCGTTGCCCGTTCCAAACTAAGGTCTTTCTAGCTGATTCAAAATCAACCCATTTATAGTCGACATGTTCCTCTGATAATAGGACTTCTTTTGAATTGACTTCAATGCCAAAAACAGGAATTATATTTATTCTATTTCCTTTTACTTCATAAAAAGAACTTGTATGATCAGCAACAAACATATTAAGTGGGTCTAGACCGGTTTCCTCTTTCAGTTCGCGTATTGCAGTCTGCCATGCCTCCTCCCCATTCTCAATTTTACCCGCTACGCCTTGCCATAAGTGTTCATAGATTTTATTTTTNTTTCGCTTGAGCAGCAAAAATCTGGGGGTTCTTTNTAGTAGATTAAAAACATAACAATCAACTACTCTCGCTACTATTGAAGCCATACTAAACCCTTACTTTTATGTATTTTATCGCAATAAAACAAACTTATGCGCACTATCATTATTGTCTGCTTTCAATCTTAAAAAATATATTCCAGCTGGAGCCTCTCTACCATTTAAGTCCTTACCATTCCAATACAAATTGTCTGCTAGCATGACACCATTAAATAGATGTAAGACTAATCNGCCATTAATATTTATTATATCGGCTTCAATTTTCCCCAATGAATTAGTGTTAAATTTAAAATTAACTTTTGATTTTGAGGGGTTAGGGAATATCAACACGTTTCTTTCTTTGGGTTTTGAAACTGAAGAATCAGATAGCACGAAATCATCTTTTGATATTGGAAGTATTTTAAACTCATTGTAGCTGTAGTGAACGACTCCTGTAATACTATCAAAAATTGTTCCAACTTTTGATTTAGGCCAATCTCCCTTATAGAGGTACGGATCAACGATTACCTCATTATCAATTGAATCTTTTACAGAAAACTGGTCTTTATCATTTAATCCGGTTGCAACCGTAATGTTTTCTATCCTTACCAACATGCCTTCATAGATCTCACCCTCATATGAACATCCTCTTGATAGTGCATTTGCTTTGATCAAAACTGGTTCAACAGTATTCGCATAAGATAGCTCAACAGTTTTTGATATGTTCGCAAGCTCGGTAAGGCCAAAGTACTCTTTAATGTCTGCNGTAAGCTCTACTAGCGTGCCAACTTCAGGAGGATTATAAGCGCTGGGAATATATACAAAAATACCTGCCCACTCTTTTTTTTGGGGGTCTTGAATGAAAAAATTTGGATACTGATCGTCTGGCCGAACCGCTGTGACAACGCCAGTGACTTCAAGGCTTTGTCCAACAAAAGGGGAAGGATAACAATCATCTCCTATTCCCTTGTCGGTGGAAATTTGAATATCGTAAGGCGTAAAACCTGTTGTTATTGGAATGGTAATATTTACCTGATCAGTGCCTATTTCACCATCGTTATCAGTTACCTTTAATTGAAAAGAAAATATTGTTGTCATATTGACGNTTGGGATGACTATGCTTGCTGATCTTGATGCAGGACTTGAAATAGGTATTTGAGGGCCTGATACCTGTNTCCAATCATATGCTACTATGGATCCATTTGGGTCATAGCTTTTTGAACCATCAAGGAAAACGGTTTCACCTATGGTAGCGCTTTGATCTTGACCCGCATGAGCAATAGGACTGGTGGATGTTTTTGTAGTATACACTAACTTAGCTATCACAGGATAATGATCTGAAGCATAGTAAATAGATTCTATTATATCATTGGGAGCGTCACTGTTTGTGCCTTCAATGATTGATCGATTAAAATGTTTTCCATCGTTTCCAACCACTTTATAGGACTGATCAAGAAGCTTAAGATTTGGATTGGTGCTTGTAAACTGCTCTGAAAATAGAATGAAATCAAATCTATCATCAAGACCACCAGTTGATCCTCCGTCTCCAATCTGGTCCGTTCGTGTTGATTGGGTGAATTTGAGCACGTGGGAATTATCATCTCGTACCCATGGACCAATTGGGTCTACAAGGTCAACAGACATACTGTCCACTAAAAGCTTNTATGCCTGCTCATTTGGACTGTATAGGTTTAGGTCACCAGCTAAAATATAATGATAATCATTGGACTGTTGATTTATATAAGACTGTAATTGCTTCGCTTCTTCCCATCTTTGATTTTCGTTGCTGGAACCCGTACTTGCNTTAAGATGTGCAGAAAAAACAGTGAACGGAACAACGCTTTGAGCTGCGTTCTTAATTGAAAATGTAAACCCACTAATATCCCTTAAGACTGTTTTAATTGACCTGTTTGATATAAGATCTAATTTAGAATTGCGATAAATAATTCCATTTTCCATGTCGCGATTATTTGTAAGCGGGCCAGCTGAATATTCTTGTGAGCTTTTATTAAATACCTCGTTTAACAGTAAGTCGATTCCTCCTTGATCTTCAATTTCTTGCAAAGCAACAATATCTGGATCTATATATCGTATGACTTTTTCAAAATGCAATGCTCTCGANCTATCGTTCTCCCCAAAACGCAAAGCATTATATGTTAAAACGGTTAATGTATCTTGAGAGAAGGATAAGCTCATCATGACCAAAGCCATGAAAAGCTTAATAGAGTTTTTAAGCATTAATTTACAACCTGAGATAAAAATTTAAATTCGTATCCTTTGTCGGAAAGTTTTGGTATCTCTTCTTTAAGAACTTTTAATGTATTTGGTTTTACATGTCCAATTCCAATAGCAATGCCATTCTTTTTTGAAACTTTAACTAGTTTTTCAAGTTGTTGTGATATTTTATCTATATCAAGATCGTTATCAAGGAACACGTGCCTACGCGCNGTTGGAACTCCATAAGTTCGCATCGTTTTCTCACCTACGGTTTTTGATGAGGTTCTGCTATCCAAAAAGATTTTGTTTTTTTGCTTAAGAACTGATGCAACAACCCCCATAACCTTTCCATCAGTAGTTGCTTTGGAGCCTTGGTGATTATTAATACCAATCGCCTCAGGGATTTCTTTTAAAGCTTCATTTAAGCGCCATTCAATCTCATCACTNGTCATACCAACTTTGAGCTTATAATCATCTTCTCCTTTGGCTCCCAATGATGATTGCATTGGCATGTGAATAATAACTTCTTTACCAGACTGAATTGCTTTTTTTGCAATAGAAGAACTTTGTGGATGGCCAGGCAGCACCGCACACGTTAAAGCAATAGGTAGGTTTAAAAATCCATCTGAGACAGAATCATTTCTGTAGCCGAAGTCGTCTATAACAAGCACAATTACCCCACTAGATTCAATTGATTCATCATTTAATATAGTTTCAAATTCAGGCTCTTCTATGTATTCAGGCTCATCAAAGTTGCCTCTGGTAGCAATATCAAGCTTGCGCAGAGCAGAATAATTACTCAAAAGCAAAATCACAATCGCTACTGATAGTGCGCTAATGATTCTTCTATATTTTGTCATATTCTCATTCATGGCAATCTAAGCGAAATGTCAAACATTTGGGGAACCCCAATTTCTTGGTTGCCGTACTGCAAAGCGTATGAAAAGGTATACTTACCAACGCTAAACCCCGCACCAGTTGACAATGAATATGTTGCATCGTTCATCATTAGTGTTGCTCCTAAAGAAAGATTATCTTTCCTAGCTGTGCTGCCAAAAAAGAATATAGGATTTTTTATCAATTCATTGAATTCAATTGATGCGAATAAATCACTCTTTGTCCTTTTATAATTAATTAAACCTATTGCTCTTTGCGGTAGGGTTGGCTTTTGTTCATAGAGTTTATTCATTTTTCCAAAGTTTAGTAAAGAGCCTGACAGCGTTAGGGATTCGTTGATTAACCATGAAATTCCAAAGTCTCCAGCAATACCTGTACTGCTCTCTTGGTAAAGTTGAATTGATATCACTTGAAGAGCTACTCCGTAGCGAAATTTACTTGACTGGAAACTCGCTAAAGTCTTTGCTGAAACACCGTATGCCCCATAATGTCCTAGCGGCTGAGAAGATGGGACATCTGCTCTAAGCTCAATATCATTTATTCCTATATATCTCATGATAAGTCCAGCGCTAGTCGATCTAACTTGACCAGACCAATTGAGAGATATATTCTCCGAATCTGCAAACCATTTACCGTAAGCAAAGCTCATCTCAGGTGACCTATTAAATGTATTCAAAAAAGCTGGATTGAGTAACGGAGTTTGAAAAAATATTAGATCTTTAGCAGATGAAGGAATAGTTAAAAATTGCAAACCAGTACTCATTCCCTTTGTTGCAAAGAAAAGAAAAAAGATTATTTTAAAATGCAAAGGCATAAGTAAATACATGTGAGACTCCAGCTGCACTCTCAAGAGTAAATGCGTAATCTAACCTGCTGTCTTTTTCTTCAAAAAGTGACCAGTCTAGTCCTAAGCCTACTCCAACTCGACGATTACCAAAACCTCCGCGCAAATAGTAATTGTCAAGGTACTTATACTCAACACCAGCCCGAGCGGTATAGCCGACGAGGTCTGCTCCAGAGATGATTAAACCTGCGTCAGCTGTGATATAAATTTCATTATAATCAAATGCTGTACCAAGGCGATACAAAGTTGGAAACTGCTCAATATATACTTTACCCCTTTCAAAAATCTGATCCGTCTTCCATTGATATCTTGAATTTAGGTCTTGAGCCATCAAGCCAATATTCGCTCCGGATTTAGTTTTGATAAAAATTCCAAAATCCATCCCCACACCTTTTCCTGTTAAATCCATAGAATTAACAGGTAGTTGATGTCTCAATACTTTCACGTTAAGACCTAAAGAGAGCCATGGAAGCATGGTCTGAGCAAACGAGACCATNTAGGCATTTTCTGAGGTTGACAGATTGCTTGTATGCTGTCCAGATNAATTTCTACCATCAATATTATCCACACCAGCCCCAATCCAAGCTACGCCCACTGCAGCTGAAGGAGGTAAGGGTGTGGATATGTTTACGCTCATTAATTGACGATCAAGCATTAAAAAATGATTGCTAAAACTTGCTCGCGGATTTTTAATGTGAACAAGTGAGGCGGGATTATGGTATGCAGCGAAACTCTGGTCAATCTCTGCGGTAAATGAGCCTCCCATTGCAACCGATCTTGCTGAAGTNCCCATTCTAAGAAACCCACCGGCATAAGAGCCTGTTTTTTGACAAAAAAGCAAAGAAGAAAANGTAATTAAGCAGAAAATTTTAATAGAAAATTGTCTCATCATTTAACCACAATGAGTTTTAACCATTCAACTTTTTCATCAAATTCCAAACGAATGAAATACACGCCGTTATCAACGATTCTTCCCGAGTCATCTTTTCCATTCCACTTNAAAGAACCCATACTTGTTCTTCTTCTATCAAATTCTATACTTCTAACTTTTTCCATCGCGAAATTGAAAATATCCATTTTAACGACAAAAGATACTTTAACATTAATGTTAATATGAACATAACCATCTCCATCAAGCTGATTATGTTCATAAGGCGAGAATGGATTTGGATACGCAAAAACTTTTTTTGAACCATCGTTAAAACTTGCACGGTATATTTGCCAATTACCGCCTTGTGTATTCATTGCGCGAGCTAATCCATCCCACGAGCTAATCCATATAGTTGCTTCAGATGAGTAAAAAGGCCGTTTATCATATGCAACAGCTACAACTTCGTTACTCAGAATTTCATCAAATTTATATGTTCCCGTTGATCCAATTTCCAGCATCTGCTTTGCNGGTTTGTATTTTGCCCATGGCATTCCTTCATCTGCTGGGTCATCAATGATAGTCTTCCATAGACCGCTTTTTGTCGCTACTAGAACAATAGAATCCGATGCGGTAATGTTATAAGCTCTTTCACCAATTAGTGTCGTATTCCAAGTATCTCCACCATCAATAGAATAACTAACTCCATTTGTTTCTCCTGTTTCTGCAACAACGGTAGCTGCCCATACTATATTGTGTCCTTTAAACTGCTGAAGTGCAAGNTCAACAACAAAGCCCCCTGATAAACCATCGTTGTTTGGTGTGTAGTGCGTCCAATTAATACATCCATTTGGCCCAACTATACCTCTNTTGACTCCATTTGCAGTGCCCACCCAAACGGTATCAGAGAAGCTAATAACGGAAAATGCCTTGTGATTGTGATTGCCTCCGTCTTCAGGGTCCCTAGGGTTAAGATAAAAATCTCTTAAAACGCTTCCACTTGTCGTAGTAGTGTAGCTTGATTCATCGCAGGTATTTAATAATAAATCGCTGTCTTCAGGAAGCGGAACACGTTGCCAGATTTTAGTTGTTGTGTTATACCTGCGTAATCCACCAGCCCAACTAGTGGTATAGATATTGTTACCATTAATAGCTGCATCATAGGTAACATTTGCTTCTTTTACTGTTATGGGTAATCCCCTAAAAAATCTTTTAGCAAATGGCGAGAGAGAGTCTGCTTCGGTATCTACCAATTGATCAAAGTAGGTCCAGCTTACAGTTTTTCCAGTGGAATTTGATGAATAGATGAGTCCATTACCCTTGGTTATATTTTCGCCACTCGTAGCAAAAGCAGCAAATAATGCATTCCCGCTTACTTCTAGTGCCGAAACCGCTCCCTCAGGAGTTGAGNTAGTAGCCTGACCCTCAGCTATATTCTTATTTGTAGATAGAGTGAAAATGGATGAGGTATCCCTTAGAACAGCCAATCCAGATCCTGTCCCGAGCCAAAGCAACGTGTCTGATTGTGGCAAAATGTCTCCAATAACATTTGTAGTAAGCCCACGAATAGCGCTACTATCAAAATCCAAGGTATTAATTTTATAAAATTTTGGGAATACGCCTTGNCTGAAAACGAAAGATGAAATAAAGGTTAGTAATANTGCTATCTTCATTTTACAATAATTTGTCTTTTTACAGTATCACTGTAAGCGTTTGACAGGTCTTGTGCTTCAAAGGTCCAATGGTAAGTTCCAACCAATGCGTTTTCTGAGATTGAAATTGTTCTTGAGTATGTTCCATCTCCTTTTTGTAAATCCCCNGATCCAGAAGAACCGCTTCCATCATCAAGTAATAAGATNGGGTTTCCANTGTTCATCACTGAATCAAGNCCTACGTGATAAGATCGAAAAAAGACACGTTTTATATCATCANGTCCATTGGCATCTGACACAGATGCGGTTACAGAAAATTTNATTGTATTGACAATATTTGGATCAGCATTAGATGAAGGCCTATCAACGCTTGATGGGATCACTATTGCTCCAATTTTTGGATGAATATTTCCTANAATAAATGGATTGAGCTCGGACTCTACAATTCTGTTTTTATATATGCTTCTGATTGATAAAAAAACAGAGTCTTTTGCGCTTGCTGGAATAACATTCGCAAGAATCGTATTTGAGTTAGGTATTCTTCTTGAAAAAATATTGTCGTTTGCAATTATGTCTCCAAACTTTCCGTCATCATAAAGCTTAAGGGTGTCGCCTGTATTTTGTTGATTAGTACCCCTCCATAAAACCTCAACAGAATCAAGTGCTGAGTCCATGTACCTTGAATTAACCAAAGCTGAAACAAAAAATTTTTTCGAGCTTTGTAAATAGTTAAAATTGACATCAGATATGGGCTTAGACTCTAATTTAGCTGAAGGCTCCTCACAGCTATAGAAAGCTAAAGAAGCGCAAACAACCAGAAAAAGGATGGATCGCCTATTCATTTTTTTTACCATAAATATGATTTACTAAAAGAGTCCCTACTTGATAGAGTCCGTCAGGTGAGCAATTTTGAACAATATCATTATGAGTATGATGATAATTAACCATATCGTTTGGAAAGTCAAAGTCAATTATGTCAATTGCTGGTATTCCAGCAATTTCATAAAGAGGAACATGATCGTCAAATATAGAATGCTTAGCTTCTTTCTTAAATGCTTTAAGGCCAAGTTTTTCTGATAGCTCCCATAGTTCTAGAACTAGCGCAGCGTTTTGCTGGTAAGAAATTCTTTCAATGAAAAATTGAGGTTGTTTATCTGCAATCATATCGATGTTTATAGCGTACTCAGGGAACGNNATTGGNAGGTTGTTGGCAAAATATTGAGAGCCNTTAGCATAGGTCCANGANTCTCCAGAGGTACCATAATCTTCAGCATCGAAGAGNACCAGNCTTACGCCAAAAGGAGGCGGGTTTTCTTTAAANATATACGCTAATTCAATTATAACCGCTACACCGCTTGCGCCATCATTGGCGCCAAGAATTGGTATGTTACGCCGCATTATACTTCCATAGTCAGCCCATGGTCTGGTGTCCCAATGAGCTGAAATCATAATCTGCTTTGAAGATCTTGGATTGAACTGAGCGATTACGTTACTCATNTTNACTGTNNCACCTGTTCTTGGCATCANATCCTCAAAAGATTGAGTAAAAACAGTATCCGCCAANCCNTTAAATGTTTCTAAATAATAATTTAATGTATTTTTATGTCCAGCTGACCCAGGNTCTCTAGGGCCAAAACTGCATTGCTTTACTAAATGCTTGAANGCATTGTCTCCACTAAAGATTGGAGTTTTTGTTTGGCATCCANCTTGGGNGATTAATAAAGCGCANATATATAAGNTTAAATTTTTCACATTATCCNCNAATNGCTAAGTTAACATCAAAGCCAAAGTCTCTATCAACTTTTTTNCCTGTATGTTTTGAGTCATTTTCTCTGTACTCCCAAACCATACTTCCGCTAACTGATTTNGAAAATGAATANGTTANTCTAAATCCAGATTTCCAGCTTGAGGTAAAAGTAGTCTCCGCAAACTTTACAGCTTCTTGTGCTTTTTGCAATGTTCTGTTTTTATTCATATCAAAATTAAAAGTAAAGTTAACTTGATTATTAACTTTATAATTATCAAAAAATGGAAGCGGAATCGTAAANCCTCCTTTGTGTGAATAGTTTGCAGANAAAAGGTAAGANTGGTCATTAAAAATCTTTTGTCCACCATTTGCTGTAATTTCTCGAGAAAGTGTCCTGTTGTGCCTCATATTAATTGAAATTCCTTTCTTAAGCGCTACNGTTGCTCCTAATAGCGGAGCGAAGTTCATGTTNACACGCGAAGACCTTTGATTATCTCTATAATTGCTAATGAACTCATCAATAGAAAAGAATGATATGCCCGGACCGCTAAATTGATCAAACTGCCAAGATCTACTTTCCTTACCTGAAGTTGCATGATCAAAACTAAGAGAATTAACATACTTGCTTAAAAATTTATTTCGTTCTAATCCCGTNAGTCTTACTGACCATCCTACAAATGGAAATCCATTTTCTAAAAATGATCCATAGGATAAATAGTCTCTAGATACGGATCTCTGCTCAAGGCCAGACCCTCGAACATTGCTNGATACATTTTGAGCATAATTAAATGAAACATTTATCATCCTAGTCAAGCTTAANCCTGATCTAATAGAAAAATCTCTTTTTCTGTCAAAGTTTCCAGTGTTAGAGCCAACTTGGTTTGAGTGCTTCAAGCCGTGATCTCGCTGAATACCAAATCTATAACCAAAAGGTGCATCTCCTAAAACTCCTAAACCTGTTTTATTAAAATTCTCATTATATGAAATATTTATTGGACTAAACTTTCTCGTAAAGCCATGCATAGTTTTTAGGATCCGATTATCCTTGGTTCTTTTTTTCTTCTCAAGCCCACTGTCATCATTTTCTTCTGTGGAAGGACTAAAACCAGAATCTTCTTCGGATATAGGTCTTCTTGTTGATCTNCTTCTCGATCTAGAGGAAGTNCTTCTTCTGGTTGTCCTAGATGAGCTGCTTGACCTAGCTGTAGGCTTATAAAATATCTCCATTAATCTAATCGGAGATAAAGTAACTCCAGAAGAGAGTCGTAACTGGCTCGAGATATTTGACCCTTCAATATTTTTGTCCCGAGATTTATTCCAGCGATAGTTAGATGAATAATTAAAAGAAGGCTTAAGCCAATCAGCTATTGTTGGGGAAAAGGAAGAATTAAAATTCTCACTGATGTCTGAAACAAAGCCAACATCACCTCTCATGATTGAATTAAGCTGATATCCGCGTGAATCTGCCATGTTACTATTTACAGCTTTAGAATATTTTGTTGTTATAATCTCAGTGACCTTATAATCCATAACATAGGATTGATTTAAACCAAAATTATAATCATCAGGGGATTTTTCTCCCTTTCTTGGTGTTCTTTGTGAAAGTTGTTCATTATAATTTATTGAAGCATTGATTGTTGATGGGGTATAGTATAAATGCGTACTTCCAATCTTCTCGCCAATCCATGGGACCGATGACATCCATTTTAAAGGCATAACATAATTGTCTCTTCCAAACGGCAATGCATAGCTTAACCCACCAGAGTATGACTCGTTTAATATTTCTTTTTGTATCTCATTCGAGGCAGATCTGCGGTTCATACTAAACCGTGTTTTTAATCGATCTAGGGTATACTTCAATATTCTGTTATCAGACTTTGAAGTTTTGGAGGCTGAAACATTTATGCTCATTGAATTATTGATATTTAAAATTGAGTCTGGCGGGGCAGATTGGTCAACTAGAACATCTTGGCCGGGAAAAAATTTTGGCTTGTTAATTGCATTAGCAAAGCTAGTAGAAATTGGTATTTTAATTCCCCAATCGGATGGTAAAAATTTATCAATATTCAAACCTGCATTGAAATTTAAGCTTTCGTTAGATCGATTTGAACCTAATCTTTTCTGAAGCATATGAAAGTCAGCATCCTGTCTTCTATACGCGAATGAGGTGTTAACAACATCTGCTATGTTGAATCGACTTTGCAAGCGCATTGAAACACCCTTATCTTTTTTAACCCCACTCAATCTAAGTTCGTCAATCCATACTTCTCCAGAAATTGGCAGGTTGGATAAATTCTTTATACCTACTACGAAGAATTGAATACGGTTGAGTGACGGCTGACCTTTAATTGTAATTTTTTTCCCAGTTTCCGCTCCAAGCTGATCGGTAAATAGATATTCTTTTAGGTCTGTTGAATCTTTAAAAATGTCTGCAGGGTTAAATCTCTTCACATTTGAAGAATCTTGCAGTTTGAGACTGGTTAACCATTTCAGATCAAGATCGATGGAGTTTCGGTTTAGCGATTCATCCCATCCATCATAAACTGGCTGAGATATTTCATAATAATTTTCTCCAAACCCAAAACGCAAAAACATTTCCACCGAAGAACTTTCATTGGTAATCCAAGGACTTAAGCCATGAACATACATTTTCATTTTATCGTAGGAAAGGTAGCTTTGCGCACGCTCACCACTCAATGACATTAATGTTTTCATTGCAGCTCCACTCGAACCCCCTGGTAGGTCATTAAATTTCATCACTAAAGATTGTTCTTTTGATCGAATTTGGTTAATTCTGTCAAATTCACCTTGGACTCCTTTTGGAGGTTTATAATTTGCATTATCATCCGTATTTACCACTGAGATTGCAAATACGGAATCTGCATTTTCTTTAGAAAATATTTTAGTGGAGTCTGCCGCAACACCTAATTCTTGCCACTCATTTCCTACAAGCTCAATCTTAGCAACATAAATTGTTGTAGGTTGAGAAGCATCGCTAACGCGAATACGTAAATGGTGTATATTATCCCAGCTTTTATCTTTTAAAGGATTGGTACTTTCAAAATCAATTAAAGGAATTCTAAATAACCTCCACCCAGTTGGTACTCCGTTCTTTTTTGTCTCTCCTGCAAAATATGTTGAATCTGTTAATGAAAATGATTTTGTAAAATAGTCGTTTGTTCGATCCAGAAAACCTGTTCGATCTAAATCTTCTGTATCTGGATAGCGCCCAGCATCAAGAGCATTTTTTTCTGTACCATTTATTTTTGTATAATCGTTACTTCCCTCTACGTACTCCCAATTATCGTCATTAGGATCGCTTGGGTCAACATCGCTATTTGCATTAATTAAAACTTGCTCACCTAAAGTTAAGTAATCGTTGTAGGTTTGCCCTAAAGGATCGAGACACGAACCCCAACCGTTCTCGTAAGGATCTGTACAGCCATCAAGACCAACATCCTCCTCATCATCTAATATTCCATCACCTATCAAGCCGCCAACAGGAATGTCCTCAGTATTTAATTTGCCATTTCCATCTCTGTCCTCACTGATCTGACCAAGGTCAACTGAAATTTTAGCGCCTTCACCTTGAAGCCAGATTTCAAAAAACTTGGTTTGAGTTTGGTCGTAATCACCAGAGTGAAAAGGTGTTATTATACCGCTCCATAAGGAATCATCAGGCACGTCTTCTTGGTGTGATTTTTTGTTATACCTCAAGACTAGAATATCCGTTGTTTCATTCTGGGCTTGTATAGAAGTTGACAGATTAGGCCATATATCTTTTGTCCTCACCTGAGCAAAAGGGTTAAACCAACGTAGCTTTGCTCTTTTCTGTTGANCTGAAGGTGACCCTGTAGCTAAATCTAANGGTGCAGATGACTCTCTCCAAAAGCGACGAAGTATTGGTATCGATGTNGTTCTTTTTGATCCCTCAAAATCATCAATGAATGCTACACCATTAGGATCTCCTGTCGCTGTATTATTTATAGGATTGGGGTTGGGAAGTATTTGCGCAAATTCTCCTTCAAAGGATATTCCTGATTGTTTATCAGTATCAATTATTGGAAGCTTATCAAGCGATCTTGTAATAAAGGGTAAATCTTGTTTAAATCTTCCATTCACTCCGAACATGAAATTTCTCATGGGCTCATAACCTACTTCAACTTTTTCATTCATAATGGATTGATTATAATAAAGCGCCGTACCTCCAATGAAAGAATTGTCCCCAAAATCCATCTGCGANCGAATGCCAAGAATAGTTTTTTTATCGAAATTCACAAATTGGTGACGGTCATAGGTGACGTTTANCTGNGCATTNGGGTCTATACTGTCAGATAATATTATTGTACCGCTAAAATAATCAACCTGATAATCAATGCCTCTTTTAAGAGGTACCCCACCCCTTGTTACCTGTTCGCTGCCCTCAACAATCATAAACCCTAAGTTTATTGTTGAACTTTGATTAGAATAATCGACCTCTATTGTGAAACGACTGTCATTGCTTATTTGAGTGCGTTGAGTAGAAAAATACATTTTTCCCTCNCCAAGNGATCCTTTTAGCAAGTTTGATTGATTACCATCCANTACAGTATCTGCGGCAAATGGGTGAAATGCTGGGAAAAACAATTCTCCATCAGTGAGGTTTATGATATTAGGATTGGTTAAGTCGATTTTCTGGTCAGCTGTTCTTATTCCGCTTTCATTTAAACTATCTAGACCAAAAAGGGTTATATAGGGATTTCCTTGGGTATCAAGGTGGCTAGGAACCGTTAGACGATCATTGATTATTCTTAGATCAAAACCTTCTTTATTTATGTTATTTGTACCTAAGTAATACACATTTTTAAACATCAATGGCCATACCGGGTGGCTTGGATTTAAGTTTCTAGGCTTTAACATTTTTAGCTTCAANGCTTCATTNGTANCTGAAATGCCCTCTCCTATGATTCCTAGCGTATCACCACTTATTCTATCTGCTAAGATAAAAGTACATCCTATCACTTCATCTGTTGCTTTTTGTCTAAGACGAATAAAACCTAAATCTTCACTTAGTGTATAGTCTTGACCCTGTTCCAAACGCTTGAAGTTTCCAGTCTGATCATTGCTTTCATCAGGTTTTTGAAGGTCCGCAAAGGCAGTACCAGGATTGGTTTCAGAGTTTGTTGATTGATCTAGTTGATAGAGTTCGAAGTTTCTAATTACAACATTCCCGATTTGATGCAGTCCTTCTTTTAAGGGATAAAAAGGTGGAATTTGTACAGGAGCTCCATTTANAGATGTTGAAACACCATTNCTGAACCATTCATGAATGAAGAAATATTGATTTTTAACATAAGTATGATCTTTTATTTCTTGCGTTTGCGATTCACTTGTTCCTTTATATTGCTCAGACTTCTTTTCTGTATTTACAACTGAAGCAATGGCTGTAACATCCATAGGGCCAAATTTTGAAGTTGTCTTTACTCCAAAAAGGCCTTGGTGNCTAGCTGAGCCCATTAAGGATTGAGATCCCGGTAAAGCCAGAGAAACGTTTCCTGCATCTACTGATTGAATAATATCATCTTCTTTGCCTTTGTAATTAATTCTAATATTATTCTCCCAGTTAAAATCTCTCTCAGAGTCATGGTCAACGTTTACAGAAATTCTTTCACCAACCTTACCCTCAACGCTAATTCTTTGCATTTGATCAAATTTAAGATGCGTATTCCTTGTCTCGCTTACTTTGGACCTGATAAGCTCTTGATCTTGAAAGACAAGATTTCCCTTAACGGTAACNTTGCCTCTTGCTGACAGCGAAACTCTTCCCAACTGTCCAACATTTACNCCAATAACCTCAAATCCTCTTCCCCTATTATCTTGAAGAAATTGTGATTGNCCCGCTAAAGTCTTTGATGTATCCTTGATAGCTTTTGATAGAGCGCTCATTCTATTAATTTGAATTTTTTTATCAATGTACCACTCTAACGAAGCTACAAATGGTACTTTATAAGATGAGCCTTGTATTTGCTGCGAAAATTCTATGATTGACCAATCTTTTGAAATGTATGTCTTTTGAATGGGTATAAACGGCATTCTTAGGAGATTTCGACTTTTATAAGTTGAGGAATCTCCTGGAATTGTCAATTGAGGCTGGTCTTTTTTAAAAGGAGAGACAACAAAGTTAGAATTTGCATACCAAACTCTTGGAAGCTCAACTGCGGAGCTATCCTGTTGGCCACTTACCATGAAAGAAATGGTCATCCATAAAAAAATGCTGTAATGCAGGATCTTTTTTAACAAAAGTCCCACCTCCTATAATTAGTAGTTAACATTGCCAAAAGGCAAATTCGCTTTTTGCGATTTTAATCCGTTAACGTTTAGACTATAGACAGCTCCTAATTTTGCTAGCTTTCATGATTTAATTGTTTTTCGAGTATTTTACAGAAGTTACGTAAGGCTATACCACGATGTGAAACATTATTCTTCTCATCCTTGTTTAGCTCCGCAAAGGTCTTTTTCATTTTTGGGTAGTAAAAAATGGGGTCATATCCAAAACCATAGTTGCCAATTTTTTTATCAATGATTTCTCCATCAACCGATCCTTCGCAGTGAAGTTTTTCAGCACCATTTACAAATGCAATTACTGTTCGAAAACAGGCAGATCTATCACTTGTGCCAGTTTGAGTTAATTTAGAAAGAACTTTATTGCAATTATCATCAAATGTAGCTTGCTCACCAGCGTAGCGTGCAGAGAAAACTCCTGGCTCACCTCCTAACGCTTTGATCTCTAATCCTGTATCATCTGCAAGCGAGGGGATGCCTGTTTCTCTATATACTGTCTCAGCTTTAATAAAGGCATTTTCCAAAAGAGTTGATCCAGTCTCAGGAATATCGCCAATTTGAGGAAAATGTTTTAAAGTTAAAACTTCAACTGGCAAATAGGACAATGCATGTTGCATCTCAACGGTTTTACCGTCGTTATGNGTGGCTAAAACTAACTTCAATTAATACCTCGAAAATTGAGGAAGAACCTAATTTATTTTCACAAAACTCTCAATAGAATTAAAATTACTGGGAATTCAGTTTACAGCCGAATCACATTCNCCTGAAATCCAACGAGTAACACCCGACTGAGTAGCATAACAAGCGTTGGAATACGTTTGCAAATTACATCCACATANAGGATCATAATCTGTTGGACAAACTACTATAAGGGAAATTTTACTCTCGTCTATGCAATCTGCACTTATAGGGTTCTTTGTATCTTGGAATGGATTATCGCATGATACGAAATACAAAAACAATAAAATAAAATTAGTTGTCTTTTGCTTTATGAATGTTTGCAAGTTGAACATACTTTCTTGCCCAGTTAACATTATTGTCAAAAGTTTCAGGNGGAAGAGTTTTTATTATTTTCCCAGGTAAACCAACAACCAAAGCAAGATCAGGAACTTGCATATTTTCTGTTACGACCGCTCCAGCCCCAATTACGGCACCTTTTCCAATTGATGCACCGTTCATTATAATTGAACCCATACCAATTAACGCACCATCTTTGATATCGCATCCATGAATGATTGCTTTGTGCCCAATTGTAACATCGTCCCCAATTGTAACNCCTTGATCGTTTTCTAAATGCATTACGCTGTTGTCTTGAATGTTTGACCGTTCACCAATGATTATTTGATTAATATCAGCCCTNGCAACAGTATTGTACCAAATTGAACTATTTGCTTTCATAATCACATCACCAATAACCTTTGCGCCGTCAGCAATAAATGCTGTAGGGTCGATTTGTGGAATTTGGATTTTTACATCTTCCCTTAACTCAAACTTTTCCATGAATAATTCCTATTCTTTTANATGAGAATCGCAGATANAGTGTNTGNCAAAGCCCCGCAAATACAAAAACGTTCACTGCCCAATAAATTCCTGGAAAACTAGCAATATATGTACCTATCCACAACCCAATTATAGCAAGCACAGCATAGATTACAACTGCCTGACTAATTCCTTGCGTATGATTTTGATTAACCAAAAGACCGCTATACCACGATTGGTAAACTTGATAACCCGGCATTAGTATTGCAAAAAGAAGTGTTGTTGAAGAAAGCTGAGATAGCTGCTTGGAAAGCCCTGATACGCTTTCAAACCAATAATAGCCTAATGGCGACAATGCAAGCACTGCTAAAATTGATACNGTTGTAACCGCTAATATTCTTGTAAACTTTAATAAAGATATTTTTCCGTTTGGTTTGTCAAGTAGAGCTACAACNACTTCATTGTATGCAAATCCAAGTGAGCGTGTTATAAAAACTAGACCATAAACAACGGGCCAAGCGGCTAGCGATGGAAGGGCATCTGGCATGCGACTCATTCCAGCTGACCCAACTGGATGAATTAACAGTGTTGCTAGTGGAGTTATTGCTAGTGGTAAATAAAAGGATGTGAATTTTTTTCGATTAATAATTTCAGACTTTGACTCTANTAGCATTTGATTTTTTAAAATTGATTGCACCGCAAGCTGCGCATATAATGCTTCAGCGGTTACAGCCAAAGCTACAGCAGAGGCACCAACAATGATTCCAGAATAGCCAGAAAACCATCTTCCATATGAAAGTACGATTATAAGCGTTAATAGTCGTATCAATGTGCCAATTGCGACCATCTTTGAATTGCCGTGCTTTATCATAACACCTTGATTTAATCTCCTCCAAGCAATCATAATTGTCCATGGTGTCATTATCTGTAAACCAATTCGTCCAGGCTCAAGAATAGATGTTGGAACATTCATTAAATTCTCAGCAACTAAGTAGAATATTGGTGTAAATGCTACAAGAACATGTATCAATGAAAGTACAATCGACATAACCAACATATATTTGAACAGCTTTTTATAAGAGGGCAGGTCTTTAGCCAATGCTGTACTTGCTGTTAAAAGCATAATAATTGGCCCCTCAACAACTAAAGAAATTGGATAGACAAGAGATCCCCATGCGGCCAGGGTGATTTCAGGGTGCGACATCCGCGCTACAAAAGCAGCAAGCATGGGTGATTCTATACCCATTAAAAGCCAACTTCCTGCTAAAGGAAGCCAAAGTTGAAAAACATTTTTAAGGGTAATGGGTTTAGAATTTGTCATTTTTTCATAGAATAGAATCAATAAATTAGGTCAATCTAATAGCCAGTCATAATCATTATCTTTTGAAAAAGATAATTATCATATTAAAATAGGTTATTACAATTATAAGGGAGTGTGAATTATGATCGATAGAAGAAAATTTATTAAATCCTTATCTGCGCTTGGTATGTCATTACCTGTGCTAAAAAGTGACTTGCTTGCCAAACCAAAAAAGGTCGCAAAAGGTAATCCAATAATTCTTTGCAGTCGTGGAGAAAAATGGGGGCGTAAAGTTCTAAGACCTGGTTGGGAGGTTTTACGAAAAAGAGGGTCTCTTCTTGATGCGGTAGAAGCTTCAGCTAATGTTACTGAGCTTGACCCTGAGGACACATCGGTTGGATACGGTGGTCTTCCAAATATGGATGGAGTTGTACAGTTGGACGCTTCAATTATGAATGGTCCTGACCATAATTGCGGCTCTGTTGCATGCATTGAGGGCGTTAAAACTCCTAGCTCAGTTGCGCGCTTAGTGATGGAAAGAACGGATCATATTCACTTGGTCGGCAAAGGGGCGCAAGACTTTGCAATAATGCATGGATTTAAAATTGAGAATCTTTTAACAGAGAAAACTCGAAAAATATGGGTTCGCTGGAGAGAGAATCTATCCGATAAGGATGATTATTTTCCGCCGAAAAGTGAAAAAGGTTCTGATAAAAGAACTACGGGAACAATCAATGTTCTAGGTGTTGACAGTAATGGAGACGTTGCAGGTATTACCACAACAAGTGGGCTAGCTTGGAAAATTCCTGGAAGGGTTGGTGATTCGCCTATTATAGGCGCTGGCCTATATCTAGATAATGAGGTTGGAGCCGTTGGAGCTACAGGACGAGGCGAAGAAATGATTAGGTCTTGTGGATCTTTTCTTGGTGTAGAGTTAATGCGAAACGGTCTTAGTCCTCAAGAAGCATGCGAAGAGGTATGTAAACGAATAATTGATATTAACGGAGGGGCTTCAAAAGTTGATTTCAATGATAAAATTGTGGCTCTAGGAAAAAATGGAGATGTCGGATGCGCATCTATCAGAGAAAAGAAAGATGATTTTCCTGAAATAGCCACATGGTCAAAAAAAGGATTTAAGGTCACTAAAGGTACTTATCTCATTGAGCAAAAATAAGTTTTAATTCTTATGCTGATCTATAATCGTGGAAAATAACTGATCATATTTTGAATTCATATTTTTCCAATCAAATCTTTTAAAATCAGAAGCCAAAGAAACCTTGCGAGTTTTTTTAATGTTGCTAATAGCATCCTCAATCATATCAACTAATTCTTTTTCTCTTTCATAAAGGTGTGTTTTATGCCTTTCCTTGGGCAACAATTCAGGATAGGACAATCTTTTTGGAAGAATAGGAAAGACTCCACAATAGATAGCCTCTACAATGCTTCCACCAAAGAAATCTTGATTGTTTGTTACAGGTAAAATATCTGCTTTGCAAAGCCAAGTAGCATACTGAGAAAAATCATTGCAGTAACCAAAATGAACAATTTCTTTGCTTAGCTTTGTTTTGGCCTCATCGAAAATACTAGGCTTTGTAGAAAAGCTTTCACCAAGTATAGCAAGATTGAATACCGCCCCCCTGTCTTTCAATTCGATCATACATTTAAAAAAAGATTCTGGATTCTTATCATACTCCCAACGATGATTCCACACTATTAATGGATTTTTGAAGGCAGTTACTTTGAACTCATCAAATTTTTCAAGATCCATNCCTAAATATAGCACTTGGCTTTTTTTCTTGATTNTATCCATTGTTTTTGTTTCGTTGTAATCTGGAAAGTTTTTCAAAAGTTTTTCACCCTCNAGATGAAAAGAGTCCAAATGAAATTGAGAATTAAACAAAACATGGTCAGCTGCAAGNGCTGAAGCAATATTGATGAAACCGTAATGGTGATCCCTTTTACGCTGAACATCTCTATCCTGTTTGGACCAAGGATACGATAATTGATTTTCATGAAAATATAATACAACAGGTAGATGCGATGTTTTCTTTTTTGTGAGACTTATAAATGTNGTTACATCAAGCATATCGGTTGCAAGAATAAGGTCTGGGATGAAATTCATTTTCATAAACTGATCCGCTAGTGTAATAGCCCCACCATGCATACGCCACTTCCAGAATTTGCCTGGCAAAGAAATTATTTCAATGGTATGAGAACTATTTGCTTGGTAGTCAACGGCCCAGGATTTGTGAGACCCTGNAAAGTAGGGCTCTATCAGTAAGATTTTTGCCATAGGTTACTGCTTTAAAGAATGAAGATTGAATTCACTTATTAAAACACCAAGGAAATANATTTATTTTTCTTTAAAGTATAATNTTTCAGCTTGTTTGGGATTGGGGTATACCCTAGAGGCATCCCTTCCACTATAGATAACTCCATTCTTAACCACATACTCAATAGATCTGGTATTGCGAATATTTTCCAAAGGGTTTTTTGTCATAATAACCATATCGGCAAGTTTACCAGGCTCAATTGAGCCGAGTATATGATCTAACCCATGATGTTTAAACCCGTTGATCGTAGCTATTTCAATCGCATCATAATTTGAGAAAGAACCATGAGTAAAGAGCTCCATTTCCCAGTGCGCTCCAAGACCCATCATGTTTCCATGTGCGCCCATTTGCATCGTTATTCCTCTATCATAAAGTTTTTTCATCGTTTTGCCCATCTGAGCAGCGTAGTGATCATCAGGCCAATAGAAGCCGGGTCTTCGCAATCGTAACAATTCATCTTTTCTAAAGAAATTCAACAGCTTGGTGTCCTCCCACAGTCTTTCTGTTTGATAGAAATAGGTTTCACCGCTTGGGCCATTGTAAACGACTATAAAGGTTGGGGTAATTCCCAAATCCGTGCTTTTTAGCAATTGAATAACATCTTCATAGATTGGCTCAAGACCCAGTGTATGTTCAAGACCGGTGAACCCATCAACAATTTGAGTTAAATTCATTTGTGGATTTGAAAACGATTCACTTACTACATTTATTCCTAATTGTTTTGAGGCCTCAACAAGATGCTGCCTTGCTTGCCTATTATGATTAGAATAATCTTTTACAGCTGTTGCTCCATGATCTTTGTTGAACTGTACGTGTTCTAGAGCATCTTCAAGGCTCTTAATGGGGCGATACATTTTTGTTCGATACTTTGTCACAAAAATTGGGTCACCCACTGAAAAGATTCTTGGTCCATCAATCCTTCCTTTACGAATCATATCTGAAACCCAAAAATCTTTCTGAGTGGTTCCATAAACATCATACATTGTGGTCACACCGTAAGCGAGATTCGCTTTCAAGCCATAAAGATTTTGCTCAATTACATTAAGTGCTGAAATTGGACTACCATAATGCCCATGAGCATCAAACATACCTGGCATGATTGTTCTTCCTTCGAGATCGTAGACTTTAGCTGATTTTGGAATTCTTACGTTATCTCCTACAGAAATAATCTTATTATTTCGAATCAAAATAGTGACGCCTTCAAGAATGTCTTTGTCTTGATTCATCGTAAGAACTCTAACGTTCTTGAACACAACAACGCTTCCTGGGTTATCAACTTCATATGCAATGGAAAGATCTGTTTTGGTCACTTTTGATTTTTTATCTAAAATTGCATTGAGAGATTTTTCGTAATGATACTTCCCTCTAGTCCAAAGTAATCTTTTGCTATCCTGTGACCACCGCATGAAGTCACCATCGTTCTGACTGTCAACACGTTGACTGAATCCTAAGCCATCTTCAGCGCTAACGCTGTATGTCTTCCCTGCAAATTCAAATGGTGTTACATAGCTTCGGTGGTATTCTCTAAATGCCACCCACTGCATATCAGGTGAAATCACAGCGCGCGTAGCGTGAGGAAATCTGATTATCTCTTTTTCATTAAGACCCTCACCTGAAATAGACTTAATTGTCAGAACGTCATTAACGTAATCTGAATAATAGATATTTCCATTACCAGCAACATGGATTACCGGTGGTCTCTTTGCATACCGGTTACCACTCCAATTGATTGTTGATAGCTTAGTTTCTTTTCCATCAATATTAGAAACAAGTTCAAAATCAGTTTGTTTCTCAAGCCGCTGTCCATTTATTAATGATCCTCGCCCGCGGATGTAATAAAGCGCCCCGTCCCCCGTGACTGTAAGTGACCCGTATTGACTCGGAACAGTGGTTATTTTTTTCTTCTTATTTCCGGTAAGGTCCATTTGAAATACTGAACCCATATCTCTATCATTCCATGAGGCGTAATATATTTTTCTGGATTTAGGATCATAAAAAGGACTGGTTTCATGGTCATCGGATTCAGTTAAGTTTTTTAATTTGGATCCATTTTTTAAGTATAAATCACCTAGTGATTCATACAGTATACCTGCGGGAGTCTGTTGCGACCAACGATGAGATCGAGTCTTAGATGACTCTTGCGGAACTTCGACCTTAAATCTTACAGTTCCTTTTATTTCGCGTTTTACTTTCGCGGTAAATTTAATCTCTTTTGATTTTCCTGTTACGGTGTTGACAGAGTGTATACCTCCACCATATGAAATTAGAACATCTCTGCCGTTTGGATGCCAGCTCATGTTGGTATACGAACCATAAAAACTACCGCTATCCATACGGTCAAAATCCAAATCTCTATTAACAATTTTTTCTTGATTGGTTTGAATATTCCTTATAACTAGAACCGTTTCTCTGTCATCACGATGAATATAGGCTAAAGATTTTCCATCTTTGGATAATGTAGGATTCGCAGCGCCACCAGGTCTGTCGATGTACGTTTTTATCTCACCATTATTCAAATCGTATGTTTTAATTCTGTCCCCACTGCGATACAATGGTGCATCTCCATGGGCAAAATATACGAGTCCATTATTAGGATGCATTGTAAAGTGGGTTACCGGAGCNCTNGAACCNGCAGGTATGATTTCCTGTTTTTTCCCAAACATATTGAACATGTAAACCGGATGGCGAACTTTCATATTCAGAGCGGTGCCAAATACGTGTTTACCATCAACCGACCACGAACCTTGATGAACAGGTAAATTCATATTACTAATGTTTTTCATTTCCCCTGTTTTTATGTCTTGAATCCACAAATCATCGCTACCGCTACGGTCAGATGTAAATAGAATTTTATCTCCNTTCGGGCTGAACCTAGGAAACATGTTCCATGAACNACCTTTGGTTAAAGCTTCGGCTTTTCCTCCGTTNATGGACATCAAATAGATATGTCCAAGAAGATCAAATGCTATAGTGCGACCATTCGGTGAAACATCAACACTTATTAACGTACCTTCTGTTGCTTCNAATGTGAGGGTAGTATCGTTATCGCTTGCAATTAAAAAATTTAAAGCCACAACTGANATGAAAATCCGTTTAAGCATTTTTCCTCCAAAAAAAATAAGTGAACAGCAAAACAAATGATTCTTTAAGTATTATTAATTGTGTTATTTTGTTCAATACTAATTAAATACTTAGGCATGAAATTTAAACACCTATTATACATCAATTTATTGGTAACCTATGCATTGAGCCAAGAATTGATTTCCTTCTCAAGCGCAAATCCCTTTGGTTTCAGAGACATTATAACAGAACTTGAAGAGCAAGAACAACAAGAAGTTTCTGCCATTTTGAAGCTTCCAANTGGTGATGGCCCATTTCCTCTCGTGATCGGTGTCGCAGGAAGTCTTGACTGGGGTCCACATCATCTNGAATATCTTGAAATGTTAAGATTGGCTGGTATTGCCACACTAGAGATGCAAAGTTTTTCAAGCAGAGGCGTTCGTTCAACGGTAGGCTCGCAGATTGAAGTAACTACCGCTATGATGGTGCTCGATTCCTATAGGGCGCTGGATGAGATATCAAAAGACAGTCGTATAATNAANGAAAAANTCGCTATAATGGGATGGAGNTTGGGTGGAGGTGTAGCCCTTTTTTCAGGCTGGCTTCCTTTAATAGAAAAAATTAATCCAATCAATNAGTTTGCTGCTCATTTNTCAATTTACCCTCCCTGCATAGCTCAACCTGAAAGTCCAGAATTCACTCAATCCCCAATGCACATTTTGATTGGAGAACTTGATGATTGGGTACCAGCTCGCGCATGCGAAGAGCTTGTGCGGGATGCTCAAAACTTTGGTTCAACAATAGGTATAACTTTGTACAAAGACTCGCATCACTCTTTTGACAGANTAAGCCCCATAAGCATCAAAGAAAAAGCGTACAAAACGGTTGATTGCAGATTTAAAATTCGCGATGATGGCGCCGTTTTAATGGGATTCATGAATATAGCTATGACAACACCTTTTCGACAAAAGATTGGTTTAGGTTTATGTGCAAAGAGAGGTCCTACGATGGGGGGAAATCCTGAAGCTAGAAATTCTTCATTTCAATTTACTCGTAAATTTATGACTCAACATTTATTGCTAAAATAAATGCAAACATCAAAAAAATTAATGAAATCTACATAGAAGATAATTTTCTTTTAGGTTTTATATTAAAGTTGAAAGATTAATCCATGGATAAAATAAAACGTATATCAGCTTATAAAGTAGATCTACCTCTTAACGAGGGTTCCTATAATTGGTCAGAGGGAAAATCTGTTAGCGTATTTGATTCAACGGTAGTTGCGGTTGAAACCGAACAAGGTGTAATTGGATTTGGAGAATGCTGNCCTTTGGGTCCATTTTATCTACCATCATATGCAGAGGGGGTTCGAACAGGTTTAAANGAATTGGCTCCAAGTCTNATTGGTCANNATGCAACGAATCTTTCAAATTTAAATCTGGTGATGGATCAANGCCTNAAGGGGCACCCTTACGTAAAGTCTCCAATTGATGTTGCTTGCTGGGATATAAAAGGAAAGATTGCTGGTCTACCCGTGAGCACGCTTTTAGGCGGCACTCATAATAAGAATTTCATTCTTTACAGAGCTATTTCTCAAGAAGACCCTGATAAGATGGCTGAAAATGTGATGAAATATCGTGATGAGGGTTATAGAAGATTTCAGCTTAAGGTCGGGGGAAATCCAAACGAAGATGTTGAAAGGATACGTTCAGTTTCAAATGTGTTAGACAGTAGAGATAAATTAATAGCTGACGCCAATACCGGTTGGCTAGCACATGAGGCTTTGCGTGTAGTAAATGCGGTTGATGACGTTGACGTTTACATTGAACAGCCATGTGTAAGCTATGAGGAATGCCTTTCCGTTCGAAAAAAAACCAGACATCCATTTATTCTTGATGAAAATATTACAGGTATGAATGCTCTTTTGAGAGGAATTGAAGACAAAGCAATGGATGTCGTTAATATAAAAATTAGCAAATTTGGTGGAATTACTAAAGCTGCTTTGGCAAGAGATCTATGCACAGAGATTGGAATCGCAATGACCATTGAAGATACTTGGGGAGGAGATATTGTTACAGCCGCAATAGCTCATCTAGCACACAGCACACAAACAAAGTTTTTATTCACGGCAACTGATTTTAACAGCTATGTGACGGTTGACATAGCAGATGGAGCTCCAAAAAGAGAAAATGGAAGAATGAGCTCTTCAAAAGAGCCAGGTCTAGGCATTAATCCTAAAATGGATGTTTTAGGAAAACCCATCATGGATATTTTTTAAAATTAAAAATGCTCAGAAGAGATTTCTTAAAAGGGTCAATTTCACTTCCACTGTTAAGTCCGCTAGCGCTAGCTAGATCTTTTGACAAGCCTAATTTAGATTCTTCTGAGGCCTGGGTAAGAAGGGCGCGAAAATCCATACCCGCTTCAAAAGATGCATTTTTCCAGACTGCAGGTATAGGGCCGTCTCCTAAAGTAGTTATGAAGTCCGTTTCTGAAAAGTTGGTTTTTCAAAACAAGGGTCCTGTTCATCCGAATATTTCTCCCTCAATGAGTAAGNTAGAACCACTTCTCCGCAAGCATCTTGCTAAACTGTTTGGNGCTTATGAAGATGAGGTTGCCTTAACCCATAGTACGTCTGAGGGGATAAATATTGCATCTTGGGCAATTGATTGGAAAAAAGNTGATGAAGTCATGATNACAAACCAAGAACATCCCGCCAATACAATCCCATGGTATTCATTAGCAAAAAGATTCGGNATAAAAATTAGGCGACTAAATTTTAACGCAGGTTCAAATATTGTAACTGAAATCAAAAATAAAATAACGAATAAAACGCGCATGATTAGCATTCCTCATGTATCTAGAAATAATGGACGGGCACTTACTGTAAACGAAGCTCAGCAAATCAGTAATCTTTTAAAGAATAANGATGTGCGTTTTCACTTAGATGGGGCNCAAGGACCTTTATGTGTTCCTTTCAATTTTCATGAGCTAGGCTGTGATTACTACAGCACCTGTGGTCATAAATGGATTCTAGGCCCAAAAGGTACGGGTGCATTCTTTTGTAAAAGAGAAATCCTTGATCGAACTAAATTGACNTGGACGGGCTCNCACAGTCATGCCACTATGNATCAAAATGGTAACTATACACTTCTTCCAGAAGCTAGAAGATTTGAATTCGGGACTCGAGCACTTGCAACCTTTGCAGGATTTGATACTGCTTTATATTGGTGCGAAGANCTTGGTATNAAACGANTATTGAATCGTATNGATGAGNTGGTCTTATTTGCAATCGAAGAATGGNAACAGCGAGGATTTAAAGTTAGCTCNCCNACAANANCNTTNCANCGGTCGGGAGTTTTCGTGNTCAATCTTCCNAGTAAATGCGATGGATGGAAAGTNTACGATGAGNTAAGNTTAAANCANCGAACATTCACTTCACCAGTNGATGCTCCNAATGATCTNAGGATTGCTATTCATTTTTTTAATACGAGATCAGAAATCAAACAAACATTTGATTGGTTGAGCTCGTATTGCNGCTAGTATTTACTNNTCAGTAAATACCCCNGCAAAATAACCATANACTANAGANGCTACAGCAACNCCAAGTGACAGACTNGCTGTGGATTTTGCTCCATCNCGACTNTCTGTATGGGCCTTAATTCCTGCAGTNTCNTAAGCAGGAAGAGCATCGATACGATCTTGAGATNCTTGAGCTCCTGCAGTATTCTTCAAATAAGATGANACTCCTAATCCTGCTACGCCCAATACNGCTCCNCGTTGNGCCCAAGGNTTTTCAGCAATTTTTTCAAAGAAAGNCTCTTGATTNGGCTTACGCTTNCCCATTAATCTGCCAGGTACTTCTTTGCCCATTATCTTCCAAGCTAAAATCTCAAGCTCAGTGATAAATCCATCAGAATCGCCCTTGTATCGTATTCTGTATGTTTTAGATTTTCCGGGATTAGANGAATCAACTTTATATACTTTGACTCTGTACTTTTCCTTTGAGAATTTNAATGTTCCGGCAAGAAACATACTGCTTCCTGTAGCATCTTGTGCAGCAAAAAGGCAATCTTTCTTAAAGCAGCTCTCCGTTTCTAGNGCTAGGGCTGAAACAGCNTGACCAACGCTTTCTTGAGACTGTAGAGGGTCNTCACTTGCTTTTTCAAGTTCACCCAAAAAATAATTATATAAAGTTCTTGTTTCAAGTTCAGATAACCCTGATCCATCAAATTGAACAGATGCTACGGATTGTCCTTCTTGAGCTAAAACGAAGGTTGATACTAGAAATAAAGTATTTATTAATTTTCTCATCGTTGATTCCTTTTTTAACAATAATTAAGTTTACAATTTACAAAAATTTTATTAATTATGAACCTATCCTGATTCCTAGGGGGCCACCACTTAATGTTAAACCAAATTGAAAACGAAGACGTTCTAGAATCCATTTTGAATCAGTTGCAGTTTTACTACCCTCAGCTTCCCAGCTTTGATAAAGCGGAATTATGATCGGTCCAAATTGAATACCAGCTGTGCTTTTAATCTCATAGTCCAATCCCCCTGCCAAATCGTAGAATAGGTTAGGTAAGAATGCTATTTTTGCATTCAAATTTAATCCCCATACCTGAGACGTTGTACCGGCATCATCTTGATAAAGACCTCTCAGTGCAGGCCCTTCAAGTAAGTACTGCGATTTCAATATAGGTAAACTTGATTTTCCTGTTCGATCAAAAACATAGCTTGAAAATGTTGGGTCAATACNTCCACTCAAATAGGTTCTGTAATGCTTAGGGACGCTCNGAGTGTTAAAATGATTACCGACCCAAGAACGAATGTTCAGGTTATTTTTTTCATTGATCGAAATTTTTGTTTTTCCTTCAATCCAACCCGATGAAAATTGATTTCCTAATCTAACGCCCATCTTTAGACCAAGATTGTTAATAATGGTATTAAATTTTTTATTATATCCAAATCGTAATTGCTGAGTGACAAAAGATCCAGATTCATAATAGCTGGTATCAAATGCAGTCTCATTTAAAGAATTATGGTTCAATTGAAATGAAAAATTTGTGCTTACTTCTTTTGTATTTGTAGAGCCACTATATTTGACATTTCCACTTNTNGTTCCATGNAAACGCATAGCTCCAATTGATAATGATGATTTNCCAAAGAGATTATTTTCGTCATAGTTGAAAACCTTGTAAATCTTTCCAACTAGCTTCTCATTATTCAAATCCCACATTGGCTCTANAGCGGNGAGACCCGTGAACCCTGGCCCNCCTTTATAAATCATGATGCCTGGGGTTANGCCATTATAATAATTGTATTTAGCCCATGGAGTGAGATTCAAATCNTGATCATAGTACGTGGGCTGATCCCAAACCCAATGCAAACGTATNGAGCTTTTTGTTGAATTGTTCTCACGTTTAACATCTGGCATNAACTCNTCCGGGTCAATAACTGCATAGAGCGCCTTTTCAGGGCTTTTAATCTCAGCATTGTTTTCAACATTTTCCAACCAAACTCTTTCGATCTCTTGCTGATCCTTTCCATAGAAAACAATCTCAACTGGACTACTCATTGTTCCGTGATTAGAGACTAAATAGGTTCTGCCCTTCTTTCGAATAGAAAAATCAATATAGTTAGTTGTATTAAAAACACCATCAAAATACCAAGTTAGATCCTTGTCAGTTTTACCTTCAAATACCATCTCAAAATCTTCTGGGTAGGGGTGTTTATATTTCCATTTTTCGTAGTAGGCTTTCATGATCTCATCCATTTTTTCATTGCCCAGGTAATGATGAAGAAAGCGTGTGAAGACTCCTGTCTTAGAGTAATTCAATCCATAATTTGCACCCGTGTACTCGTCTGCCNTTAAGTTAAGAGGTTGTACATTTTTGTTCTTTGCTGATAGCGCGTATTGAAGATAACTAAACCAGCTGTATTTCATATTTTTTGCTATTCCTAGCCTATCCTGGACAAGTTCTAGCACAACAAACCTCTCATTTTCACCCTTATACTTATCCTCCCAGTACCTAATATTTGAATAATCATTCAACCCTTCATCCATCCAGGTATGGTAGCGCTCATTGCTGCCAATAATCCCATAAAACCAATTGTGCCCCACTTCGTGCATAATAACCAATTCTAAAAGATGTTTGCTGGGCATAGTTGCAATAACAGTGATATTTGGATATTCCATACCTCCGCCTGCAGATAAGTCTCCGTCAACAGCAGTGATATGGTTATATGGGTAGTCTCCATAATATTTACTGAACCAATAGCCAGAGTCATGAAGATATTCAATTGAGTTTCGCCATAACTCTGCGTTCTTTGGTAGATAAAACGACCACAAGGTAATCGGCTCAGGCCTAGATGGGAGCGATAATTCCCCTTTTTGAACCAGCCATTTTTTATCTGCAAACCATGCAAAATCGTGTACATTGGTTTGTCTAAAGTGAAGTGTTTTGAATTCAGAGGTTGATGTGCCAGCGTTTGGTCTATTTTCTACAGATTTTGTTTTTTGACTTTTTTTGATCCATTTTTTTAATTCATCTTTTGACAAACTATTTAAAGAATCTGTAAATGCTGTTAATCCTTTGAGCCAGGCGTACTCCTCTTCTCCGTTTACAAGGTCACCGGTAGCCATAACCTTGTAATCCTTGGGAAGTGTTATTTTAACGTCAAATGTTCCAAACTCCGAATAAAACTCACCTTGGTTAAGGTAAGGCATTGGGTGCCACCCCTTTCTGTCGTAAACAGCTGGCTTTGGGTACCATTGAGTGATCTCGTAGTGTTTTCCTGTGTGGCCTAACCTTGAAAAGACCTTTGGAATCTTAACGAAGAACGGGGTTTCGATATTTATAGTTTGCCCAGGCTTCAAGACTTCATTTAGTTCAATCTTTACTACATCTATCCACTCTGGATGCAGTGTCCACTTAACCTGTTTGCCATTAACCTTAAAATCTAAACTATCAATGAAGCCTCGCTCCAGAGAATCTGATTTGGCAAAACTCGATCTTGGNCCTGCTTGTTTAGCATAGGCGGTAGAATCATNNTTATACGCGTTTGGCCAAATATGAAACCAAATGAACGTTAATTCATCAGGAGAATTATTTTTATACTCAATTTTTTCGTACGCAGATAATGTATGATCTTCATCATTGAGTGAAACGTCTATTTGATAATTTACTTCTTGCTGAAAATATTCTTTCTCTTGTGAAGAAAGCATTGTGATTGATAGCAATAGTAGTAAGACCTGCGTCATTGATTATTTNAGNTTTTTAAAACTTTTTTGATGGTGGCTCGGGACGGAATCGAACCGCCGACACAAGGATTTTCAGTCCTCTGCTCTACCAACTGAGCTACCGAGCCACAATAAGTTGTTTTGTTAATAATAAGCTCGCAAAGTTAGTCGAGCTAAGCACCAAAATCCAAAGAATATTAGCTTAAATTTTTAAAACAAATATGAAACATTAAGAAGGATTTCACTTTTTCGAATTTCCTCAACCACATCAGAGGGAACGTATGAATCATTTGAAACTTTTTTCTGAAACGAATGAATAAACGCAAAATCTAATATGACCCTTCTTTGTAATGGTATTCCTAGCCCGAATGAGGAGATTTGTTTCTCAGCAGTGCCGCTCCTTTGAGGAGATGGAATAAAGGCCATTCCAGCTCTAGCAGTTAAACCAAACGTTTCAGAAAAGGGTATCAATCCTTCTACGCCAACACGCATCTGTGATATCATTCTATATTCTTGATCAATAAAATCATTTTCAACGCTCATAGTTTTATACTCCTCCGACAGAGCTGAAAAATCCATTAGGTTGAATTGCATTTTTGACCAGTCTTGAATTCGGTAGCCTATGGAAAAAGACAGATTTACATCTGTGACGAAAGCTATGCCTATATCAATCGTGGCAGGCATTTGAACTTTGTAATCGTAATAACCAAGTTCTAACGTATCGCTGTATTCAGCATTGTCAAATATTAAACGTTCCTGAGTGCCGTGATGCTCAACAACATTGACAACATATGGTGTAGCAATGCTCAATCCGAATTGAAATGGTGAATAAATATATTTAACTCCACCTCTGAGCTTCCATGCTTCTGTTTCAGTCTTAAGCGATTGAAATACCTCATAGCTAAGAAAATCAGCAGGGAACTGCTGGTAATTGTCAGCGATATCTTTTTGAAGAAATTCAAAATCGTAATTTTCAATTCCGCTCATTTTTGAAATCGAGACTCCGCCAGCAAGATTTGGTGATAGAGCAATTCCAAATGATAGAGTTAAATGATCTCTTGCCCCATTGCTCATAATTTTTTCAAAGCGTTCTACATTTTGATTAAATCTATANTAAAGTAATTGACCATCTGTATTGATAGGAAACTCCATGTCATTGTTATATTTACTATAGCCANCAAATGACATCANATTNTCATAATGATGGATNCTATTGTANCCAATTCCAAAAACNAGACTACCTCGAACGGTAGCTACGGGATACAANACGCCAACNCCATTTACCCTAGAGACAGTAAAAGGATTAGCATAAGAATTACCCAAAAATAAAGTATTGTTNTTNTAGAACAAATTGTAGGACTCAGCATACACTTGACCATTGTTTACATCAGCAAGACCTGCNGGGTTCCAATACATCCCTGAAGACCCATCACCTAAAGCGGTAAACGCTCCCCCCATTGATAAAGAACGTGCTCCATACCCAATTTCCTGATCAACGATNTGAAATGCTTCAGAAGCAGATTGAGATTTTATAAAATAGAGNGAAAGGGTGAAAANAACGAAAANGGGTTTCATTTTTTCAGCTAAGAAAGTGTTATCTTCTTCGAGTCGCTCGTCTACCGCCAGTAGATTTTGAAGAAGACGATCGAGTGCCCGATGAAGCTTGAAGAGCTTGAAGCTGAATATGAACCTGAAGATCTTGAAGTTGANACTGATGTATTGGTATAAGAAGAGGAGCTTGAGCCACTATCATTATTAGANCTAGAAGAGCGTGTAGTAGTTAAAATTGTTGTGCTTCCCTGAGATCGGTCTCTTCTAAACCTTCTCTTTTCTCTTTCACCCATTGGNATAATTGATCCATAACCCACAGGATCAGCTGTATAAAGGTAAGGTGAATATCCATAACTATTGTATCCATTATATCCTAGCCCATAACCATACATTCCAGTATAATATGGATCATAGTATTGATTNTAACCATAAAAATTATTACCATAATANCCTGANTAAGGTGAATGAAATCTGCGCTGCATTGATGAATAAGANAGGGGGGTCGCCGCTCTGCCATCCTGAGCGTAAGCCTCAGCTTTCAAGCTAGGGATAGCTCGGCTATAGGTNTCATAAAACTGCTCTTCATCCTCNGATTCGATTTCAGGATCAGGATAAAACATAGCCAACTGNGTGTAACAACCTTGAAGAGCTAGACACGCCAAAACGCTAAAGCATAATGTTGCAGATTTTATCATAACAATCAAACTTACAGCTATGACTGTTGATTTACAAAGTAAATGCTATTTTTTTTCTCCAGCCAGATCCAATAAAAATGCATATTCAAGGGCGTATTCCCTGTATCTACGAAACCTACCTGACTTACCACTATGCCCAGCATCCATGTTCATATTTAAGTAGAGCTTATTGGATCCTTTCCAGTGATCTCTTAGCTTAGCTACATACTTTAAAGGCTCCCAATACTGCACTTGAGAATCAAAGAAGCCAGATGTGACAAGTAAATTTGGGTACTCTTCATCCTTTATTTGATCGTATGGTGAATAGGAAAGCATATAGTCATAATATTTTTTTATTCTCGGGTCACCCCATTCTTTCCATTCGCCTGAAGTAAGCGGTATTGTAGGATCGGCCATAGTGGTAACCGCGTCAACAAAAGGCACTGCTGCGATCGCACCTTTCCATAATGATGGTTCCATATTTACAACCGCACCGATCAGCAATCCTCCAGCGCTTCCACCTTCAGCAAACAATTTGTTTCTGTTCGTCACTTTTTGATCAATTAAGTATTTGCCGGCATCAATAAAGTCATAAAATGTATTTTTTTTGTTTAACATCTTTCCATCATCATATGATTGTCTTCCATAAACTTGCCCGCCGCGAACATGCGCTATAGCATAGATAAAGCCCCTATCAAGCAAACTCAATCTTGATGAGCTGAAGAATGGATCGCGCGTTGACCCATAAGCTCCATAACCATACAAAAGAAGGTTTTGAGCTTCTTCTTTTTTCATATCTTTACGATACACAATTGAAATTGGAATAGTTTTTCCGTCTCGCGCGTTTGCATACATTCTTTTTGAAGTATACTTTTCGGAATCATATCCACCCACGACTTCGTTCTGTTTTAAAAGTGTACGCTCTTTAGTTTTCATGTTATAATCAAAGGTGGAAATCGGCGTTACTAAAGATGAAAAGGAAAAACGTAATACGTTTGTATCAAACTCTTCATTAGTAGAAATCCACGATGTGTAAGCCTCTTCATCAAAGTTTAGATATTCATCTTTTTGTGTTCGTTGTTCAATTATTCTGATCTGGCGTAATCCATCTTTACGTTCGTTAATTACGAGATAGTTTTTAAATATTTCTAGACTTAATAGATGTGCCTTTTCACGATGCGGCAATACCTCCTCCCAGTTTGCAATATCTGTTTTTGAATCTGGAGTTTGCATCAAGCGATTGTTCTTAGCTTTCCAGTTTGTTATGATATAAAATTTATCTTCAAAATGATCAATGCTATATTCGTGATCAAAATCTCTTGGTGTGAATCGTTTAAAATCACCATTGGGATCATTAGCATTTAGAATTTGAAAATCATTCATTAAAGTACTTGAATGATAAATGATAATAAATTTCCCTGACTTGGATCTATAGACGCCATTGTAGAATGTATCATCTTTTTCATGGTACATTAATTTGTCAGAATCAATTGAACCCACTTTATGCCGCCAAATTTTTTCC